>JAAFJQ010000336.1 GCA_013298185.1 Deinococcales bacterium | reverse complement strand
TATTGCCTTCCGCGCCGTGACCGCCGCAGGCACACAAGCCCCAAGCC
Source organism: Deinococcales bacterium (assembly GCA_013298185.1). Lineage (GTDB taxonomy): Bacteria > Deinococcota > Deinococci > Deinococcales > JAAFIG01 > JAAFIG01. The sequence continues at coordinate 3,347 of JAAFJQ010000336.1, read as the reverse complement.
CCACCGAACGCCTCGAGCAGAGCGCCGCTTGGAAGAACCTGAACGCCGTGAAGAACAACCGAGTCACGATTCTCAGCTCTGACCCATTTGTGACCGCCCCAGGACCACGAGCCGTGGAAACCCTCGAGACGCTGATTGAATTGTTATACCCAAAGAAGTAAAGCCGAGTCTCGAGAAAGTGATTGTATGAACACGGGCAGCCAACCCTCACCCGACGCGCTTCGCTCGTCACCCTCATCCCGCGCAAACGCGGGAGAGGGTTGTTCGGGGTGGTTTGTGGTATTCGTTTTTTGGTTTCTCGAGAACTCGGAGAGTAAGTCTCTGACTGTATTTTCAGCACCCCACCCCCAATCCCTCTCCCTGCGCGAAGCGCTGTCTTTTGGGAGAGGGTGGCAAGCGAAGCGCGTCGGGTGAGGGGCTGACCAATTGTGATTCTTCGTCATACTGAGAAGTTTTTGCTTTAGCCCAATCCCCACGCTCTACCAACCCATAAAATAAGAAATCCAAAATGAAAACCAAAACCGCACAAACTGCCTTCATCACTTCTCGAGCCAACTCGAGCGGGCTTTGGTTTTTGGTGCTGGTTTTTACATTGCTTTTGGTGCTAGGCATTTCCTTAGCCCTTGGTTCATACCCAATTTCACCTCAAACCTTGCTGTCTTGGATTGTTGGTCAAGCCGATGCCACGGCTGCTCAAATCCTTTCCGATGTTCGCGCCCCTCGAGTTTTTCTGGCGCTCTTGGTCGGGGCGTGCCTTGGCATGACAGGTCCTCTTTTGCAAGCTGGTTTTCGCACCAGTTTGGCAGATTCGTATTTGCTTGGCTTGGCGGGTTTTGCTGCGCTCGGTGCGGTGTTGTTGCAACAAATTGGTATGGCTGGTTTTGGTACGCCTGTGCTTGCCACCATGGGTGCTGGTTTTGCGGTGTGGCTGCTTACCCAATTGTCTTTTGAACGATCATCAGAGCGCCGCGCCCTGATTGGTGTGGCATTGGCTGCCATGAGCTTGGCTGGCTTGGCACTGCTGCTGGCGTTGTCGCAAAGCCCCTCGAGTGCCAATGTGCTGGGTTGGGTGGTCGGTGGTTTTTATGCGCTTGGCGCGAATCAACTTTGGCTTATCTTGCCGTTTGCTGCTTTTGGGCTTGGTTTAGCTTTGTTCTTGGGGCGCATGGCGAATTTATTGCAACTTGGCGATGATGTCGCCGAGAACTTGGGCTTGAATGCCAAAACCTCGAGAAATCTGGTGCTGATGCTGGCGGCGCTGCTGACAGGTGTTGCCGTTGGCACAAGTGGTTTGATGGGTTTTGTGGGCTTACTCTCGGTCAGTTTGGCTCGAGGCTTGTTTGGCACGGATTACCGCAAACTTCTTCCTGCCAGTGCGCTCATTGGAGCAATTGCTGTGGGTTTATCCGATGTGCTTGGGCGGATGCTGCTTGCACCGAATGAAATTCCAGCAGGGGCGTTCACCACGGTCTTGGGTGGGATTTGGTTGATGGTTCTCTCGAGACGGGCTTCGTAACCGCCACGAGAACGGGCTTCGTAACCGCTCTCGAGAAGACTTTACAAAAACAAAGTGACTGGTGTTTTGAATCGCGCTGCCAGTTTCTTAGCTGTTTGCTGACTGATTTTGCGTTTTCCCAATAAAATTTTTGAGAGCAAACTCTGGTCTATCTCATCCTTGAAGTCTCGAGCTTTGAGGTTGTGCTGTTCCATTAAGAATTTTAGGATTTGATGTGGTTCAGATTCTGGAATTTTGGGTTCGTTCGTTTGTTCCCATTCAAACAAGTATTGGGCAATCAGTACCCAAAGACCTCGGTGCGGCTCGAGGTCAGTGTTGTAATGGTCGGTCAAGTGATTCATAAATTCAAGCAACTCGAGGTAGTCTGTTTCAGACTCGGGTTTGCGAATGTTAGCGTGATAAAGTCCTGTCCAAGATTCAATGGCTCGCTCGGCTGCAATGTTCATGATGGTTTTCCTTTTCGATTCCAGATGGTGTACTCGACGTGAGTAAAGATATGCCGAATCATGGCAAAGTTGCTTTGTAAATCCATTTTCACAATCACACGGTATTTGTTTCCACCAACGTCAAAGACAACCAATAAACCAACTTGTTCGTTTGGAATCACATCGGCACTCGAGAAGGTGTTTTTGAGTTCTGCCCAACTTTGGAATTCGCATTTTCGTAAAGTGTTGTACCAGTCGCGTAAAACTTCGTCTGCTTCTGGATGTCGTTGCACAAAATCACGAATGGCTTTGGGTGCAATCACATTCACCAGCACATTTTAGGACAGAATGTCCAATTTTTCAAGGTGTGGTTTTGAGTATTTTTAACGTAAATTCTGGAAACTCGAGAGCAGCACACCCAAATCAAGTGGTGCTTTGACACTCTTAGCAGTCTGCTCGAGTTCTGGGCGATTCAGATTACCAATCACCCAAATAAAACTTCCACCAATGTTCCTCGAGACAATGCGCGGTGTGTTACCTGTGCCAATCGGCGCAAAGACCATCACCAGTACACTGATGCCGTTACTGGCTCGCACCTCGAGCGCGGCGAGGTTGTCTTTGCCAACGGTGCGTGGACGCAAATCAAAGACGGTAAAACCATCAGGTAACTGCAACCCTGTTTCACGGTTGACAAACTGCTCGAGTTTGGGTTTGGCTTCGATCAGTGGAAGCTGCCTTGGATTGGCTCGAGGTTTTGGGTCGCCGTTAAAACTGAGAAACCGAGCATCAAAGGTAATTTCGCCACTTGGATCACGTTCCTGAACTGCGATGCGGATGTTCCATTTTTGGTCTATCCAGAATCGAAAGCTCGGATGACTCGAGTTATTCGGCTCGAGATCGATTCGCCAAGTGTCGCGCCCTGCTATTTGCTCGCCAAATGAAGCTTTGGCTCGAAAATTCTTACGAATCCAAACTGGTGAAAACGGTGGCGCTGGTAAATCGGCTCGAGTTTGCTCTGGCACAGCTCGAGGTGGGAATAACTGCCGCTCGAGAACCTCACCTCGGAGGTTCTTACCAGCTTCGCGTTCAAGCGCCCGAAAGAGGAAGTTGATTGGATTCGGTGGTGGCTCGGGGATGGTTTGAGCCAAGGAAAGGCAGAACAGGGTTAAAAGGAGAAAAGTTAAAAAGTTAAAAAGTAAGAAACCTTTGACCTTTGACCTTTGACCTTTGACCTTTTCCATCTCACCACCCCGTACTGGCTTCTTGGTAGACACTGTATGCCTCGCTCGAGTCGGCACTTGGCGCGGGTGTAAGCACCACAAAGGCAACGGCAGCAACCGCAGCAGCCGCGAATCCTGCCACAGCTCGAGTGATGTTGAGTTTTAAGATGCGGTGTTTCTTCCGCT
>JAAFJQ010000335.1 GCA_013298185.1 Deinococcales bacterium | reverse complement strand
TTAAAAACCCGTTGCTCGAGCCTAAACTGTTTTTTGTGCTTCGCGGGTGGTATCGCCGTTTGTACTGCGACCATCCCCGCACCGACTCGAGCCTCTGCTGCTAGGCTTGTACCCCTAGCACGTTTGACCCAAGTTTTGAAAACTGACTCGAGAAACCTCGAGCAATAGAGCGTACCTAAAATGTACAGGCTATTTGTCCTCAAAATTGTACTGCCCAACCTGAGACTTGCTTGGTCTCGAGGTCGAAAACCACGCCAACCAAGACCACTGGCTTACCTGATAGCCCATCTGCATAACGATTCTTTTTAGCTTGGGCTAGAGCTTTTTTAGCCGTGCCACCGATTTTTGGCTTCTTGCAAATAAATCGCAAAACTGCCAAGTGGGTTGGCTGCATACTGCTCGACTAAATTTTTTGAAAAAGCGATTCGGACTTCGTGATTTGGGTAAGACAATTGATAAACTGTTCCCATCGGACTCGAGCGTTTTTGGGTGATGGTCAAATAACCTGTTTGAAACATTAAACTGATCGGGTTGATTTGATCCGCATCGGTGTGCGCGATGTTTTGGCTGTCGAGTATGGCTTGTTCGAGTTCAAGCGGATTGATTTTAGCAGCGCGGATGAGTTCCACCAAAAAGGTTGGTGTGCCTGTTTCATACCAGTAGGACTTAAATTCTTGTTGCTCGAGAAAAATCAGAAAACTAAACGGGCAGTAAACGCGGTTCATCGCATCCCAAGAGTAACCGTTGTACCAGTGCATGACGTGCTGCATCAGTTCAGGCAACTCAAATTGCAGATTTTGCGCCACCACCTCGAGTTGGGTAGGAAAGGCTTGTTCGATTTCAGATTTGGTGTAACCGCAAATAAGTGCATATTTTGAGTTCAAACTGATGTCCTCGAGGTTATTGAGGTCAGAGAACAAACTCAGCTTACCGATTTTGGATACACCCGTTAAAAACACCGTATGCAAATAAGAATCCATCGGTTTAAGCACACCATAAACACTTTTTAGCACAGCTTGAAGTTCAGCACGTTTTTTTGGCTCGAGCAGGTAATCGGTGATGGGTTTATCGTACTCATCTATCAAAACCACGACTTTTGCAGTTTTAGACAACTCGAGAATCAATTCTTCAAAAGCAGATTTAGCGGTGTTCTGCTCGAGTACCAAGCCGTACTCCGAAGCAGTTTGCCTAAAATCCTCGAGCAGCGAAGTTTCTAAGCTACGCTGCAAATAATCAAGTTTAGAGAGGTCAATACGAATGACAGGACGTGGTGCAAAGTCAAACTTATCCTCGAGCCACAAGCCCTTAAACAATTCTTTGCGCCCCGAAAAAGCAGCTTTTAGAGTAGAAGCCAGCAGAGATTTGCCAAAGCGCCTTGGGCGAGCAAAAAAGAATTGTCCACCTTGCAGAAGCGGCATCATGTGCATGGTTTTATCCACGTACAAATACCCTTGTTCGCGGAGTTTGGTGAAATCCTGAATGCCAATCGGGAGGCGCATACAAAACAGTGTACTGCAACAAGACAAGATAGCAAAAATGCGTTAGAGTATAAAGAAATCGGAAAGCAAAACTGGTGGCTCGAGGACATGATGGGACATGATGCAAGCCATAAACCGCGCAGCACCGAACCTACACCAAAAAGCAATAGAGCAAAAGGCAGGGGCTTGTGGATTGTAGATAGACGATGTGGTTTTGAACGTGGGCAAAGCCCACCCTACTGTCGTGTCTAGCTTATTGTGGTGGGCTTCTCGAGGCATATGGAAACGTGAAAAACGGGAATCTTGCTCATCATTTTTAGGTGGATGTGGTACTTATACTTTTTTCTTCACCCAAGATCAACCGACAGTCCTACCAAAAACGGATCTATCCGGCTAAATGGTTAAATGCTAGTTAGACACTGTACTTGAACTATGGCAAAGTCCACCCAATATATTTCGTGGCACACTTGAGGTGCAATGGATTAGTAGTAACGACACCAGCGTTACACTGAGCCTTTGTGCCTTCTAACAACAAAGTACCCTCATAAATCTCAGTTGTTGAGTAACCAATGAACCGTGTTGCTCCATTAAGATGAGTTCTGTTTGAAGAGACAACACCAGCATTTACAAGTTCTTGGACTCCGACATAAAGAGCAGTAACACGAGCATTATCACGCATTCTCAAGTTTACCGTGTAACCGATGAATCTAGTTTCGCAATTGAGATGTCTGGGATTCGTCGTAACAACTCCAGCATTACATTCTGCTCTAGTTCCAACATAGAGCTTAGTGTGACGTACTAAACTTTTATTTAGTGCTGGTGCTTGAGCCTTCACAGAAAGACTGAGACACACAGCAGATAAAATCAAACTCACGACTGTCTTTGATTGCATGGTAATCCTCCTAATAACAGAACATTAAATTTCCCAGCTATTATGACACAATTTTTACGAATACTGAGTTCGCCCTAAATAGTTTAACATAAGCCATAAACCGCGTAGGGCGGGCTTTGCCCACGCTCTCAAAACCCACTAAACTGCTCATGCCAAATTACCGCTGCTCGAGATTCAAACGGTTTTTTATCGGTAGCTCTCGAGTTTGACCCGCAAATCCCGCAAGGTTCTCGAGAGTCGTACACCATTAAAAATACCCCCGTTCTATAAAAACCAGAAAGGGGGTATTTGCATTGCAAAACTTAAAAATTTTACCAGCTTGCTTTGGTCACGCCGGGCAGCTCGCCTCGGTGCGCTTTTTCGCGCAGCACAATGCGGCTCAAGCCAAAGAATCCAACGTATCCGCGTGGACGACCTGTTTCAGCGCAGCGGTTGCGAAGGCGTACTGGGCTGGCGTTGCGTGGGATGCTTTGCAGTCCAACGTAGTCACCGGCGGCTTTCATTGCAGCGCGTTTAGCGGCAAATTTCTTCACCAGCACTTCGCGTTGTTTTTGACGGGCTTTTTTTGATTGAATTGCCATATCTCTCCTTGGAGGGAGCTTCTAGCTCCTAGCTTCTAGCTTCTAGCTTTTGAAAATACCAACTATTTTGTTTGACTTTCAAGGCTCTCAACTAGAAGCCAATGACTAGCAGCTAATCGCTGCCTTACTTCTTGAACGGAAAGCCTAAGCCCTCGAGCAGTGCGCGGGCTTCTTCGTCGTTCTTGGCGGTGGTCACAACCGTGATGTCAAATCCTCGGGTTGCGTCTACCATTTCGTAGGTGATTTCTGGGAAAACCATTTGTTCTTTGATGCCGAGGTTGTAGTTGCCTCGTCCGTCAAAGCTGTTGGGGTTGACTCCTCGGAAATCACGGATGCGTGGGAGGGCGATGTTCAGTAACTTCTCGAGGAAGGTGTACATCTTTTCGCCGCGCAAAGTGACTTTCAAACCGACGTTCTGACCAGCACGCAGTTTGAAGTTCGAGACGCTTTTCTTGG
>JAAFJQ010000337.1 GCA_013298185.1 Deinococcales bacterium | reverse complement strand
GGGTGCGTTTTCCACAAGTGTGCTACGAATGCCAAAATTGGGCAAGACATTATTGAGTAAACCTAAGCTGCCACCAAACAAGGTGTTACTGGCAACGATGTGATCGCCCGCTCGAGCCAAAGCAATCAGCGCCAGCAGGGTCGCGCTTTGTCCGCTCGAGGTCACAACTGCGCCTTTGGCTTGTTCAAGGGCAGTTAAACGGGTCTCGAGGGCAGCCAAGGTTGGGTTTTGGATGCGGGTGTACTGCAAGCCTTCCTCGCGCCCTTGGAAGACATCTGCCATGTCCTCCAAAGTTTCAAATTGAAACGCGGCAGCCGCGTGAATTGGTGTGCCAATGCTGACCCCATGACCGCGTGGGATGCCTTCTTGAACTGCCAGTGTTGAAAAATCAAATTCATTCATGGTGAATTCCGTCCTCGAGAGAAATGATTCGATGTTGTAATCCAAATACAGTCGCGCTGAACCCGCCCCGAGAGGCTGTTCAACGCCGTTGCATTCGTGAGGTCAAAAAGAGTGGCATACCGTACTATTGTAGTGTGCCATTTGGTATACTAAAAGTCAAATCATGCCAAATGCGCCTTGAGTAAAGCATTGACCATTTCTGGCTGCTCGAGGTTGACCATATGTCCAGCCTCAGCCACCACCTTGAGCTTTGAACCCTGAATATGCTGATGCAAAAACCGCGACACATTCTGAAAATAGCTTGTGTCGCGCTGCCCAACCACAATCAGGGTTTTGGCTTCTATCAAACCTAAGCGGCTCGAGACATCCTCAATGGCTGCTGAAGGGCTGACCTGCTGCGCCCAGTGCCAACCGTTGTAATCTGCCACCCACGCCTCGAGTTGCTTTTGCAGCTTTGGTTGTTCTCGAGCGGCAGCAAAAAGCGGCAACCCAAGCCAGACTTTCTTGGCTGCCTCGAGTCCGTGCTGCTCAAATGCCAATTGCACAGTTTGACCCGCTTTGAGCTGAGCTTCATCTGGTACAAAACCTTTGAGGCTCGAGTCGAGCAGTGTTAAAGTCCTGATTTTTTGCGGGTAACGCACCGCCATCTCGAGGGCGATGTTGCCACCCAAACTCAAGCCAACCAAATGAATTTGGGTATAAGGCTCGAGCATCGAATACACGTCCTCGGCGAATGAAAACGGCTTGGTAGGCGGCTCGGTAGCCCCATAACCGCGCAGCGTCGGGGCAAGCACAAGATGGTCTTTGAACGCCTCGAGTTGTGGCTGCCACATGCGCTGATCGAGGGTGTGACCGTGCAGAAAAACAATCGGGACTGAGGACATCATCATTCCAACCAACCCATTATGTGCGTTCAGTTTGAAGTTCAAGTTGAGGTACGCTCACGCTGATGGCTAGGTCAGCCGCATTTTCGGGTATCAACTGCACCAAAACCCGATAACCCAGTTGTTTGGCGACTCGAGCCACAGTTTGAAGCTCGAGGCTGTCATTGGCTTTTTCGATATGCACCACCCGAGACTGAGACACCCCAAGGGCAGTGGCAAGCTGTCGAGTGGTTAAACGACGTTGCTTTCTGGCTAATTTTAAGCCCTCACCGACTGCCGCCGATGCAATCATTTGATTGACCATTTGCTCGAGTTCAGGAATAGACATGGGTTGAATATCTTGAGACAGATTGATTTGAGCAAGTCGCGGTGGCTTACCGCGCATGGCTTCGAGCTTGGCTTTTCGTTCAGGACTGATGCTCATATATTTTCTCCTTAGCGCCAACGACGAGGGGTTTTGATGCTTGGGAAAATGGCTTTGCCCGCTTCAGCAGCTTCTAAAATTTCAATTCCATCCGCCAACATATTTTCGTCTGCATCATGCTCTTTTTTGCATTCAGCGTGAAAGGCATAGAATTCATTTTGATTCCCGGCAATAAAGTACACCCGAGCGCCGCCTTCAGTGGTGCGATCTTTAAGTTCGTAGATTGCGTCAAAGACGTGCTTGATGTGATTGGCTTGCAAGCCGTGTGTGTTGAGATTGTCAAGCATTGAAATCATTTTTTTGAGGCAGATAAACTTCTTTTGTTTGGTCAGTTCAAGAAAATCTTCGATGATTAAAGCTCGTGGCTTGTCCAGACGCTCTGGATGCCACGGGCAGTACACTCGAGAAAAATGTTCAGGCATCATTGATATTGATTACTCTAGCATAATCAAACAGAAATCTCCAATCAACTTGACAAGCGCGGTATCCGCGTAGCAGAATCTTTTGCATACCTATGCAATAAATTTCTCTCGAGCCTAGGCGCTTGGTTTGGATGTGTTTTATGGCAAAGACAAAAGCTGTGGAAAAAACCCTCGGCTCGTACCGAATCGAAAATGCCGAAGTCGAAGCGCGGATTGTGCGTTTTGATAAGCTCGTCAAGAACGGTATTCCACTGATGTTCATAGACTCGAGCCTACCCGGTCATCAGCGCATGAATTACGCGGTGATTGGCGATACGGCTTCGGAAAACGCGGACTTTGAAGCCGCGATTACCGCGCCGCATAAATTTCAAATTGGGATGCTCTGCTGCCCACCAAATTCAGGACCGGCGTACCACAGCCATGATTATTGCGAAATGTTCTTTGTAATGTCTGGGCGCTGGCGTTTTTACTGGGGCAACGACCCCGAAGGCGACCCCGAAGGACAGGCGATTCTCGAGCCGTGGGACAGCATTTCTCTGCCAATGCACTTATGGCGTGGTTTTGAGAATATTTCTGATTCACCCGCTTGGTGTTTTGCGGTGCTTGACCCGCATGACCAGTTTCGCAGCAAAGACCCGTACTGGTCAGAAAAAATTGTGCAAGCGGCTGCTGAGTTGGGTTTCAAAGCCGACTCGAGTGGGCGGATGGTCAAACCCGAGGATTACGCCGAGCGCAAAACCAAATTAGGGGCGAAGCTCGAGAAAATCGTGAAGAAAAGTTTGAAAGCCCGTCCTAAAGCCAAGACCTTGAAGGCTCGAGTAGGCAAAAAGAAGTAAGATTTTTTATGCTCGAGAACCTTATTCAACTTCAACTTGCCAAAGACCAAGCCGTTAGCGTTGGCTGGTTGCACTTGGGGCATCCTTTTGTGGCGGAGTTGCTGGCAGCGCAGGGTTTTGATGCCTTGGTGGTGGATTATCAGCACGCGCCGTATGGTATGGACACAGCGCTTTCTTTGGTGGCAGCAGTCTCAAAAAGTACGGCAGTGCCACTGGTGCGTTCATCGTGGAATGACGCAGCAGAAATCATGAAATTCCTCGATGCTGGAGCGCTTGGCGTTATCTGCCCGATGGTCAATTCGGCGCTCGAGGCGCAGGCTTTTGTGGCGGCTTGTCGTTACCCACCGCGTGGGATTCGCAGTTATGGACCAACCCGAGCGGCTTTGATTCACGGTAGCACGTATGGAAAAAACGC
>JAAFJQ010000334.1 GCA_013298185.1 Deinococcales bacterium | reverse complement strand
CAATTACTCTTGGAATCCTGGTGGTGGTTGGACACGCCAGATTTTAGACAATGACCAAAATTTTACCGATGGTCAAGGATTTGAGAAACTTGGGCTTTATCCTCAATACTGGTGGCTTGATGGTGGAAACGGAAGTGGTGGAGATACCATTTACACTTATTCTGGTAATGTCCCTGACGAAAACTATGGGCGTTGGAGTACCTATATTCCTCGTGGGAAATATGATGTCTACGCCTATATTCCTATAGCTTCTGGTAATGCTGACAATCAAGGTATTGGCAATGCCTACGCAGATAATGTCAATTACAAAGTGCAGAGTTTTTCGGGAACGGTGTACAACACAGCCGTTATTAATCAATCCACAAATCGTGGCTGTTGGGTAAAACTCGGTAGCGATTACGTTTGGGCGCAAGGTGAACGGGTTGCTGTTCAATTAGGAGACAATGTCAGTGGCGCAGCGTTGCGCCGAGTTTACTATGATGACATTGCTTATTATCGTACTGCTCGTCCACTTTGGTCATTGTCGCCAAGTGGCTTGACATTACCAGTAGGAGTTGTAGGTGGCACAACTTCAAATGCTACATTCACTGTGACCAATACAGGCAATCTCCTTGGTGTTGGTGCTTTGAGTGCCACCAATGGATTTACCACCTCCCAAACAAGTGCTTTATTGAACCCAAGTCAGGCATTGAATTTGACCGTGACCGCACCCACTTGTACAGCCGTTGGTACGCAGACCAGCATCATCACCATGACGGGCGATGATACAACCGCAACACTTGCGGTGTCTCGAGTTTGCAATGCTGCCCCACCACCCATACCTGCTACACCAACGAACCCTACCCTTGGAATCTCGAGTGATGGGCGCAGTTTATTTACCTTTGCCGAGGTTTCAAACGCTACCACATATTCCTTTAGTGGCACTTTCGATGGTACACCACTGGTTTTCTCGAGTCCTGTCAATGCTCGAGGCTCTGGCAGCAGTGGCGTGGTGCTGGCTTGGCAAACCACCACCGAAGCGGCTGATCCTGTCAAATCAGGTAAGCAGCTTTGTATTGCCATTCGTGCCAATAATGCAAGTGGCTCGAGTACAACTACTACCCCTGTTTGTAGCACTTACCGTTATTACACTGGGGTGAGTTTGCAACAAGTGGATAATCGCCCGGTGATTAAAATTTCTCTGCCGTAAATCATGGTTGCCTCGAGCTGAAGGCAAAGGCTCGAGGCACTTTTTTTTGGAGTGCTATGAAACCCAAGTTCTTTGTATTTGCTTTGACTGCTTTGATGGTTGCTTGTGTCCAACCAAGCCCTTCGATTTTCGATTTAGCAAATGATGCTTTGATAGGCTCGAATTCTCGGGTTGTGTCTTTGGAAATCACGCCTCGAGCAGCGAAAATTCGGTTGTCTGGGATTTTTAGCGAAGAGCTGCAATCCAAAGTCATTACAGCAGTAGAAAAGCACTTGCTGGGTAAAACCAAAGCCCTTGAGTTTCAATGGGAGCAACGAAATTTGGCTCAGGTACGACCTCAAGCCTATTGTTCAGGGGCGGCTCGGGTGGTTTACCCTAATCCTCGAGCTAAACCAAGTGGTATTTCTGGTGCGAAAATCATGCTTAACCCCGGACATGGTCTGACTCAACTGGTCGGAGGGACTTGGGTTTATCAACGTCCGATCCCACCAAGTTCTGGGGCTTTACTGCATGAAGATCCAAATAATCTGAGCATGAGTATTCCAATTCAAACGGCTTTGTCAAATGCGGGGGCAGTGGTTTCGTCTACCAGAAATTTAGATGTTTTAGCAGGAATTGGTGCTTCTGGTCAGGAAAAATGGAAAGAAGCAGCTCGGCATCATGTGCAGGCTTTGGGTGTGCCTGACCATGTTTGGAATTCTGAGGGCAACGATTTTGAAAATGATTGCAATAAGGGTCGGGATATTCGGGTGCGTCCGTTTTATGCTAATTTTCTTGGTGTGGATGCACTCGTGAGTATTCACAGTAACGCTGATCCAAGCAGTGCAACTCGAGGCTTGCGTGTTTATTACAACACAACCGCCTTCACGCCCGACATCCCTCAGAATTCTTTGTTACAAAGTGCTGATTTAGCGGTAAAACTGACCAACTCGGCTTTGGCGGCCATTCAACAAGACCGTCCTGAACTGGGTTGGACAGCTACGTTACCAATTGGTAGTGAAGATTATGGCGAGAATGGTTTTGCTAAAATGCCAGCCGTGATTATCGAAGTGGGTTTTCATACCAATTCCACCGATGCAGCCGCCATGCAAGAAACTTCTTTTCGCAATGCTTTGGCTCGAGGAATCAAAAATGGCTTAGAGCAGTTTTTTGGGGCTACCAGCAGCGAGCCTGCTTATCCTGCTGCTCCAGTGGCGCTCGAGCCGGGGTCTGGAACAGCGCCTGGCATAGAAGTGACAGGGGATACCATCACTTTTCGTTGGAATGGGGTTCAGAACGCCACAGGGTACGGTTTTTACATGTCTAAAGCCCCTTATGGAGCTGCAAATCTGATTATCAACCGTGAAGATATTCCCGCCTCGAGCCGCAGCATCAGTTACTCGGTTTCAGATTTAAAAGCATTATCGGGTGGAAATCTGAATCTCAAATGGAACATGACTGCTTTTCAAAATACAAGCAATGGCGCATTCTCGAATAGCTTATTTTTGACTTTACCGAATGCAGTTGTACCACCAAGTATCCCCGCAGGATTGACGGTTGCCATGTCCAGCAACGGCAGAATGTTCTTAGCTTGGAACGAAGTAACCACTGCTACAAGTTATGGCTTTTCTGCCTCATTGAATGGGCAACCACTGACCATTGCTCAAACCGTGCCAAAAGGCGCTCAGCCCCAAGCAGCAGCCGTGGCTGTCTTTGAACAAAATCCAAGCAATCCTGCTCTGGTTGGACAAAGCGTTTGCTTTGCCATTCGCGCCAATGGCGTGTCTGGCTCGAGTGGTTTCTCGAGTTCGGCTTGTGTGCCATATGCGTACTATTCAAGTGTCAGTTTGCAACAAAACGGAAACGAACTTCCACGTTTACTCATTCAAATTCCATAAGCATGACACATGTAAAGAATTGCTTATCCTATTAAGGTTGTACAATACGCAATTCTCGAGTTTAGCAAAATGGGTGGCTTTCAAAGTCGGTTAGGGCTGCTGGGCTACTTATTTTTACCACACGAGGAGTCATATGGATCAATACATAGTCATCAGTCCACGCGAAAGCAAGCTGCTCAAAGCGCTTCATGGCATTCTCGAGCAGCCAGAGCCGAGCCGCAGCATTCGTAAGGTGCTGGCTAGGAAAATGGGTATCAGTGAAGAAACCGTTAAAACGTATCTCGAGAAGTTATCCGAAAAATTTGCCATTGAAAAAGGTATTCGCGGCGAACAGCGTTACCGTAAAATAATTTATGTATATCAAGTTAATAAAGAATTTCAAAAAGCAATAAAAT
>JAAFJQ010000333.1 GCA_013298185.1 Deinococcales bacterium | reverse complement strand
GACGTATTCAATTGATTTGGTCGAGAATCCAAAAGTTGGGTCATATTGATGAACAAAATTGCTCGAGAGAACGTGGGTTTGGTTATCATTTTCGTGACTTGGCAGGACAGACACGGGGGTCTGTCCCTACGGTTTACCTGTGTATGAAGCAATTTTTCTGTAGGGGAGGACCCCTGTGTCCTCCCTGTGAGAGGAAATGCGAATTCGAGTTGCCGATTTTCTCGTTTGTTTGTCCCCAGATAAACAACAAAATGTGTGCAAGCCGTAGCTCTTTGAGGGGTCGAGCGAAGCGGGGGGGAGTACGTGAGCGACCCAGCCCCGTTAGGTGGCGCTTTGGGGTCAAGACAGGCATTGCGTTTTTACGACTTAATCCTTGAAAGAATTCCTTAAACTGATGCGAATGGGATACCAAACTTATCATCCTTTGGACCGATGTGATGCCATTAATCAGCCATTAAACTCCTCATATGAGAACAAAAGCCCCCCGCCCAATGTAAAATAAACCATGTCCATCTCGAGATTAAAAGTTCCAGCCAAAGAAAAACTTCCCATAGAGCTACAAGAATTATTTGTGACTGCACATACCAAAATTGGTTTTCTGCCCAATGTTTTGTCTATTTTTTCCTTGCGTCCGACGCATCTGCTGGCTTGGAAAAACCATTACGACCTCATCATGAAAGGCGAATCCAGCCTGAGTTTAGCCCAGCGTGAAATGATTGCTGTGACTGTCTCGAGTTTGAATCGTTGTTTTTACTGCTCAACCACCCATCCAGCCTTTTTGCGTCTCGAGTTAAGAAAAGAAAACCGTGACCCCAATTTGGCTGCCGAACTGCAATTTGCACCGCTCGAGGCAGACATCACCCCTGCCGAACGCGCCATGCTCGAGCTGGCAATCAAAATCACCCTCGAGAGCCATAACGTCACAGAATCCGATCTCGAGCGTTTGCATCAATATGGTTTTGATGATGCCGCCATTTTTGATATTGCCGAGATTGCCGCGATGTTCAACCTGACCAATCGCCTGATCAATACCCTCGGTGGTAAGCCCAACCTCGAGTATCACAGCATGGGAAGGTGAAGAATATAAGGTAAAAGGTCAAAGAGGAAGGCGAAATTAAACCCATGTCCTCTTTGACCTTTCCTCTTTTTTCTTTTCTCTCAGCTCAGCGCTCGTCCGATTCGTGCGGCGGCTTCCTCGAGCGAAATATCCAACGCAAGGGCAATTTCGGTTGAAACCATGTGACGTGCATCTTCCATCATTTTATGTTCAGTGGCAGATAAGGCTTTTTCGGTGTCGCGCCGAGCCAGTGTGCCGACCAAACGAGCAATCTTGAAAATATCACCTTCGGCTAGGATTTGCTGTTCGCGGCGGTGACGCGGCGTCCAACCAAGTGGCAACTCGAGGTCTGGCTGACTGAGTTCAGAGAGCAATTCTGGAACTCGTTTTTCTTCGGTGATGCGCCTTAAACCAATGCGTTCGCCTTGTCCGACTGGTACAAGGACTTTGGTGCTGCCTTTGACCAGTTCAATTTCAAAGTAACGGTTGGTTTGTCCAGCAATGATTCGTTCGACTTGTCCGACAATCCGCCCAGCTCCTTGTGTTGGGTACACCACACTATCGCCGACCTTAAAAGCTGCGCTTGCTGTTGTCATGAATTCCCCTTGAAGCATCTTGACGAGGGCGAAATGTTTCTAAGCGCTCGATTATATGCTAAAACTGCATTTCTTGCAACAAAAAGACTGTATTTTATGCTGGAATTGTTTCCATTTACTCGAGTAAGCCAGCTTGCTTAAACAAACGCTCTTTGTCTACTCGGTTAATGCGTTGCCAATCTTGGTTGGTGACTGCGCCATACAATGCCAGCAGTAAACTCTTGGAAGGCTGGGTCAATTGCTTCTCGACCAATGCCAAGTATGCCTCGAGCGCACCGTATGTCTCGAGGTCAGCTTGGGTTTGAATTCCAAGTTGCGCTAGTAACCGCCCACTGCGCTCACCCAAATTCCGCAGGCTCGAGACAGGGGTTTTTTCGGGGGCTTTGGGCATCAGCCAAGGCAGTTCAATTTGGTCGCCTTGGGAAAACCAAGTACAACCAAGTACCGAAACAAGGATGTTCAACGAACCCAAAACCCAAACCACCCCTGCAAAAAACGTGTCCAAAGACAGCATATTCAGAGCTGAGAGAATATAGTGCCAATCGTGAATTGAATCCTCACCAAACAACAATGGTAACAATCTGACTCGAGCATCACCAATATAAATGGCTGTATCAAGTAGGTTATAGCCAACCCAGAACATTGTGGCAAACATGGCAAACTGCTGCCGAGTACGCCAGAACTGAAAGACAAACAAAGCTGGTAACACACATTGGGTGAGACTACCGCCCAAGACCATCAAGAACTCTGGTGCAAGGGCAAAAACAAAGTAATGCCCGCCTTCATGGATGGCTAAGCCAACACCATGCAGCCAAGAACTCATGACAGCATCTTTAGAAAAAACCAGCACCACACCATAAAAACCAAGCAGTGCTGCGACAATCAAACGCCCAATTTCAAAATGCCCAAGCATCACCATAAATGAATTCTACTCGAGCTTAAGACGGTGTGGCGTTAATTTTCGTCCAATATAAAACAATATGTTCTAAGACTTCACGGAATTCAGTAAACTTAGCGGGTTTGACCACAAAACTATTCGCTCCAGCCGACAATGCCCGTTCAACCTCGAGCCGCAGTTTAGAGGTGCTAAAAACCACCATCGGCACAAGTTGCCATTCGGGTTTCTGACGCAGCTTTTCTAAGACTTCCAAACCACTCAGGCGCGGCAAATTCACATCAATCAACACCAGACGCGGCAGTTCATCCATCCAAGATTCCAGTGTCTCGAGCAGTTGTTCACCGTCCGAGGCGTAAGTCAGTACACAATGCGGCTCGAGAACCCGACGAATCAAAAAAGCATGGTCAGGATTATCCTCGGCAAAAATAATATGCGGCAGCAAGTTGTCACTGAGGAAGCTCACACCCCCAGTGTACAACAGACTTGACCAAACGCCCCAAATCCGTTAAACTCTCGCCCGTTGTCCGCACGGACTACCCTTCGCTGGGGAATCGTCTAACGGCAGGACAACGGTCTTTGGATCCGTTAATCGTGGTTCGAATCCACGTTCCCCAGCCAGACGCGCTCGAGTTTTTGACTCGAGCCGTTTTTTTTGGTTTTGGTTTTTAATTACAGTGTGATTTGAATCACACACGAAGAAAACACAGGTAAATTGTGATTTTTGTGTAAGAGTTCTAGGGCTATCCTACGGTTAGCCTGTGAAAATTTTATGTCATGGGTTTATAAGCACCATCGGCTCGAGAGCGAGTATTGCGCTCGAGCAACTAGGAGATAGTCATGAAAAACCGTTCTGTAAAAGGCTTCACCCTGATCGAGCTTTTGATTGTGATTGCAATCATTGGCATCCTCGCCGCAGTTCTT
>JAAFJQ010000332.1 GCA_013298185.1 Deinococcales bacterium | reverse complement strand
GGCAGGGGAGAGCTGTGCCTGAAATTCTGCGCGGCGGCAACCATGCTGCCATTGCCCGTTGGCGCAGGCTCGAGGCGCTGCGCCGTACCTTGCAGCGCCGCCCAGACCTGATTCCAAGTGGTTTACGAGAAACAGATGCGGCTTTGCTGCTCGAGCTTGGGGTGTCCGAAGCACAGGTTCTGGCGTGGGGTTTGGTTTTGCCGAAAAAGAAACGCAAACGCTAAGCTGATTTCTCGAGTTGTAGTACCTCAATTGCTTCGGTGATGATGCTGACTTCTGTGTGGTCTTTGAAATCAATCCGTGCTTTTTGTAGTTTCTCGAGACATGGCGAGCGCAAAAACCATGCTTTGATACTTGCATATTCAGTACCCGTGTGATTTCCCCAATTGAGTGTTCTTGAAATAGGATCTGGATTGGTAAAAAACGCCATTGTAAACTCCGCAAAATTCAGGGTTGGATTGAGTGCGTTGTCGTTGAGCCAATGGTCTAAAAATGGAGTTGGGTCGCTATACACAATGAACAAACCACGTAAATATTCTGCCATCCAATTGTGATACCAAATTCGATTCCCAAGGTTACTTTCGTCATTTTCAAACGTCGATTCGTAATCATAAGAAAACTGTATTTCCCACCACGCTAGACAAAACTCAAATACTGCTGCTTGTTCTTGGGCTGACCATGTTGGAAATTCAGAATATATTGTGTCGCCAATTCGACTAAAGACAAATTCGTTATCAATCCATTTATCATCGTGAAAAGCAAGCATTTCTAAAACTCGAGGTAAGAAATACCGAAAGTCTTTTGAATCACCCCAATCAGAATATGCTGTCATGGCATAGTCTTGAATTGCATGAAAATCTATTTGGCGCAGTGGTGGCTCAAGCAACTTAGCTACTTTTTCTAAAGCATTTGGTGCGTAACATCCGACACCAAAAGGCGGGGATTGCGGTGCTGGATAAGCTGCAAAAACTTCGTACAGTTTTTCTACAGCTAACTCGAGTTTCGTCATTTTTTAATCCTATTGATACTTTGATGCACATCGTCAATTCAAATAAATGGGTTCAAAATCGCTACTTGGAATGAGGCAAAATCAGTAACGTTTCGAGTCACAACCGTTAAACCATGAACAATGGCGGTGGCAGCAATCATGGCATCCTCAAATAATTCATCGGATTTATGGTGCATCAGTTTTGCCCAAGTTCTGAATTCGGCGTTGCCCATTGGGATGACATTGTAAGAATTGGCAACCAACTCAAGCCATGCTTCAATTTCTTCAGCTTTTTCTGCATCTCTTTCTCGAGTTATTTCAATGCCTGTTTGAATTTCAGCTAAGGTCATGGCGGATAAGTAAAGCAAACGGTCATCAGTGGCTTTTACCCATGCCAATACTGCGCCATGTGGTTTTGGTTTGCGAAGTTCGGAAATAACGTTGGTATCCAGCAAAAACATTATTGAATCACTTCGTTTTTTCGTCTTTTAGCATTCCCACGACTTGGAATAAACAAATCAATTCTAGCTTGGTCAGACAGCAAGAGTTCTTTGAGGGTAGGCTTGGCAACCAGTTGTAGCCTTCGCCATTCAGCCATTGGTACAAGCACAGCCGTTTCCAGACCGCGTTTTGTAATGATCTGCGAACCACTGGTGACACATGCCTCGAGCAGTTCACTGAATTTTGCTTTGGCATCTTGAACTGCCCAAGTTTGGGATTTTTTCGTGTTCGGACTGGTCATATGACCAGTTTAATCTAAAAAAGATTTTTTTCAAGCGAATAAGATGCTTAATTTGTCAGAGACGAATTAAATACTGATTTCTTGAGCCTTCTTTGAATTTTCGTCTATGCTGTTGGTCGCAAAGGAGAGCATATGCGAAAAATGTTGATTGCAGGAGCGGTTTTACTTGGTGGTTTAGCCATTGCCCAAGCAGTGCAGCGCAGCCTGAACATCACGATTAACGGAGCTGCCTCGAATGAAAAAGCCATCGTTGTGGCTGGTAAAAGCTATGTGCCTGTCAGTGCCTTAAAAAGCCTTGGGGTCAATGCCACAGCCTCGGGCAATACCTTGGCGCTGTCTCGAGCAGCACCACCCGCAGCACCAAGCACACCACCTGTCTCGAGTAATCCCGGTACGGCTGGAACGCAGCAACTGGCTGGGGGCGTTGGGATCTTGAACCAAGCCGCCACACTTGGCAAAGAAAGCCCCTTAAACTTTACGCTTCGTAGTCTCGAGTATCAGTTTGGACGGATTGCCATTGGGCAAACTGTTTGGGAATCGAACAGCAAACAAAAGCTGCTTTTGATGCGCTTTACCGTGCAGAATCCACAGAAGAACCGTGATGTGCTGCTGAACAACTCGAGTTTTTTGTTTACTTTGGTGGATTCTAATAATGTTTCTTCAACGCCTGCTTGGGCTGCTACCGAATTTAACTTGGCTCGAGATAATGATTTCACACCCGTTGATACTCAATTAAAACCCGGGCAACGCCTTGATGTGTACACGGTTTTTGTTGTGCCAAGCGGAGTCAGTGTGCCAAAACTGATTGTTGAGCGTTTCAATGAACGTGCGGCTGGGGTCTTGCGTTATGACTTAACGAATCAAATCAAGTCCGTACCTGCGCCTTTTGCTGCTGACAGCAATGGTTTTAAGGTCTTGGATCAAATCAATGCACAAATTGGTACATATTACCCTGTTGGTCGGGTGGACATGCGTTTGGAAAGCGCTCAAATCAGTACCTCAGAACCGGGCGATATGCGTCCAAGCGAAGGCAAGCGTTTTGTGCGTTTAACCTTTGGTTTCCGTAACCCCATGCCTCGCGGTGCGCCTAATGCTGGCGTGAGTATGTGCGGCACGGATGGTTTTATTCTCGAGTTCACCGATGCGGAAAACGAACGCCAAACTACCCAGCCTTGTGGCACCAGTTTTCTCAAGGTCAGCCGTAATGAAAGCGGCGATGGTGAGCTTGCACCCGGTCAGGAGGTGAAATTGCGTTATGTGTTTGAAGTGCCAAACAATGTCGCAGCTTCTAAATTGGTGGTCTACACCGAACCTTCGATTCGTTATGTCTATGATATTGGCGCTACCAAATAAGTTGGAATTGGTATATCCATTGATACCCGTCACGATTTTGTCAGAATAAAGCTGCACAATAGAGCCATGAAATCTTTTTTTGTGGCTCTTTTTGTTTTCGCTTCAAGTGCGCTTGCCAGTCCAGCCCAAGATTTATTTAATCAAGCCGCATACTTTATTTCGGTGCGTTACAACGGCTTCTCGAGTGCAGATACCAATAACTTTGCCCAGCTTTTCCAACCCGATTTGGATGCCGCTTGCAAAGATCAAATCCCAACCTGTCCGTACTCGAGTGCCGTGCCTGTGCTGCAAAAAATGATGGCAACCCTGAATGATGGTCATTCGTATTACCTCAGCCCCGACCAGTATGAAACTCAACTCATGCAATCTCGAGGTTTGGGCAGTTCGACTCCGCGTCTTGG
>JAAFJQ010000331.1 GCA_013298185.1 Deinococcales bacterium | reverse complement strand
GCATCGTGCTTGTCTGGCTCGAGCAGGGTTGGCGTACCCGTCCAAGCTGATGCTTGAAAGAACACCCCAAGCCATTCCTTGCCATCGCGTCCGACTTTATGGTGCTGCACATGAACCATCTCGAGGTGTTCAGGCAGCACCACCAAACTTGTTTCCTCGAGCAGTTCTCGAGCAGCAGCTTCGGTTAGGGATTGCCCGCCATCGTGTCGTCCTGCGGGTAAACTCCATTTGTTGTCCTGCCAGCCAGTGTTTGTGCGGTGTAGTAAAAGTAAACTCGAGCCTTGGCGCACAAGCACAAAAACGCTGATGTTCAGTAAAAAAGGTTGATTCACTCGAGTATGTTACATCTCGAGTCGGGCAGGCTCGAATAACGCTCAACTAACGCAAATCTGTTTACAATGCAGCTCGAGGTGAACATGAAAAAATTATTGGTTTTGTATTACGGTATTCTGGCGCTGGTGGCGGGTTTTGCGGCTCAGCCAAGCATCGCTCAAGGTAGCCCTTTTCAAATCGAGGTGCGTTTCTTAAATGACGGCGCGGGGTTTAGTGAAAAGCAAAAACAACTCATTCTCGAGGGGGCAGCTCGGGTTTCTAAGATGATGACTGCGCCGCTTGTACCAGTCAACGCCGACATCAAAGCTGGTTCGTGCGATAAGGATTATCCTGCAATCAAAGAAACCGTGCGTGGCATGATTGTGTTTGTGCAAGCCAAGAACCTTGGTGCGGGTTCGTATGCCCAAGCTGGTCCTTGTGATCTTCGTCCAAGTTACTTACCAATTTATGGTGGTGTGGCGTTTAACACCATTGGTTTAGCCGAACTTTCTGATGTGGACACGCTCTACACCATGATGCACGAAGTCATACATGTTCTGGGTGGTGGCACGTTGTGGGAAGCCTCTTCGCGCACCCTGCCCGATGGCACAAGCGATGGCAAGAACTTGATCAGCAGCGCTGGTTACACGGCTGCTGGAGCGCTCAAAGAATACAAAAATCTTGGTGGCGCAGGCGAGGCGATTCCACTTGACCCCGATAAGGGGCATTGGCTTGGCAGTGTTTTCTGCACCGAAATTATTTCTGGTTCACCCGATGCTGGCGTGGCAAACCCTGTCAGCCGTGTGACGCTGGCTTCGCTGGCTGACCTTGGGTACAGCGTCAACCTCGAGGCGGCTGATCCGTACAAGCTCTGCAAAACCACAGCGCTGACTGGCTCGAGTAACGCAGCCTTGGCAGGTATCTCCAAAATTCAATTTGAGAACGGCACAATGCACGTTTATGACAGCAATGGACGCCACACGCATCGCCGTCTCGAGAAATCACGGATGCTGCAAAGTATCAAGCCTTAAACAGCTTGACCAAGGCGTGAATGTTCTCCTGTCCTAAGCCAACCTGAAGGGCTTGAGCAAACAGCAAATGCACGGCTTGGCTGGTTGGCATGGCTGGTTGGCTGGTTTCGAGCAGATAACGCAAGTCTTTTTCGACCAAAGCAATTGGAAACATTGGCGTGAATTGCCCAGATTGAATCAGTGCGATTGTGCCTTTGGCAGCAGGGCTGGTTACGGGCAATTCACCCAGAATGGCGGCAAAACGGCTCGGTGCAATCCCAAGCTGCATGGCAAGGGTGTGCAACTCGCTGATGGCTGCTACTTGAATGGCAAACAAGGCATTGACCAAGAGTTTCAGGCTGCTGCCCTGCCCCAAAGCACCAACATGATGAATTACACCACTGGTGCTGGATAAAGCAGGTTTGGCTTGCTCGAGAACAGCCGCTTCGCCGCCGACCAGAAAAATCAGTTGCCCAGCCTCGGCTTGAGGGCGTGAACCAACCACAGGGGCATCCAGCAATTGAGCGTTTTGCGCCTTGATGTGCGGCTCGAGTTCAGCAATCCAAGCAGGCGTGACGGTGCTGGATTCAACTGCAATACTACTTGCCTTTAAGCCATGCACCGCTCCGTTTTGCGGCTCGAGCCAAATGTGGCGGGCTGCCATATCATCTGTGACCATCGAAATGACCACATCAGCTTTGGTAGCCGCTTCACGCGGGGTGTGTGCCGCAATTGCGCCTAGCTCGAGGAGTGGCAAGGTTTTATCAGGGTTGCGGTTGTAAACAATTAAGTTGTGTCCAGCTTTGATGCAGTTGGCTGCAATGCGCGAACCCATTGCTCCCAAACCAAGTATGGCGATATTCATGGTTGTTCTCCTTTACGCCGAAAAGCGTGAAAAGAGCTTAACTCATGACAAAAACAATAAAAAGACAAGTAAATGCAACACACTCATGTATAAAATGCACGAATGAATATAGAGCGCTTAAAAACCTTTGCTCATGTGATGCGCCGTCAGAGTTTTGCGGCGGCGGCACGCGAACAAAACCTTGACCCTTCGCAAGTCTCGAGGGACATTGCTGCACTCGAGAAAGAATTGGGCGTGCGTTTGCTGCAACGCACCACCAAACGCCTTGCACCCACCGAGGCAGGAACTTTGTACTTTGCTCGTATCGAACCACTGCTTGAAGAACTCGAGCGAGCCGCACTTGAAGCCAGTGAAATTCAAATGCAGGCGAAAGGCTTATTGCGAATTGCTTCGCCAGTCAGTTTTGCCCTGCTGACTTTTGTGCCGCTACTGCCAATGTTTGCTGAGCAGCACCCCGAAGTGCAATTTGATTTGCTCCTGACCGATCAATATGTGGATTTACTCGAGGAGAACATTGATGTGGCATTTCGCCTGAGTGGTGAGCGGGAAAAAGACGTGGTTGCCGAAGCGTTGTTGCCCATGCACACCCGAGTTTGTGCCAGTCCTGCTTACCTCGAGAAACATGGCTTTCCACAACGACCCAGCGATTTAACCCAGCACGATTGCCTGACCTTAAAACTACGTGGTTTTGGGCAGCGTTGGCGTTTTTTAGATGCTGATGGTTTCTCGAGTGAGGTGTTCATCAGCCCCAAATTGCAAACTTCAAATGCACTGGCACTCAAGCACTGTGCGCTGGCTGGCATGGGTATGACCCTACAAGCCCAATGGGTGGTGCAAGATGAACTCGAGCGGGGAGAATTGATTGATGTGTTTCCACAATTTGAGGTTACAGCCGCCTTGCAAGAATCGCCAAGTGCTTGGTTGCTTTATCCTTCAAGGGCGTATATGCCGCTCAAGGTGCGGTTGTTTCTTGCGTTTTTGCGCCAACATTTGAAATCACAATAAAACAAGCAGATTTTGAGCATATTGCATCTGTTGCATTTATTGCACTTTTTGATTAAGCTACCGCCATGAACACACCCACTCAAAACCTTAGCCCCCAAGATACTGCCATCGCTCGAGTTGCCCTCGAGCAGATTGCTTTGCAAGACCCAAAAAATCAAACCATGCAATTGACTTTACCGACTCCTGCCATTGGTTTGCTGCGCGAAATGCTTGAAGCGATGGCGGTTGGAAAAAATGTGGCGGTCTTGCCACTCGAGACTGAACTCAGTTCATTTGAATTGGCGGATTTACTCCATGTTTCCCGTCCATATGCCATTGGATTACTCGAGAAAGG
>JAAFJQ010000330.1 GCA_013298185.1 Deinococcales bacterium | reverse complement strand
TCTGTCTTCGGCTGATTCAACCCAAAGCCACTCGAGTTGCCCATCCAACGCAAAAACCTAGGAGCATCGCATGAAAGCCGTGTATGGTTTTCTTCTGGCTGGTGCTGTTCTGGCATTCTCGAGCATCGGCGGGGCTGGTGGCGCTGGAACAGTCAGTGGTCGGGCGCTAGATACCAAAGGTCAACCCATTGCCAACGCAAAAATCTGGGTGAAGCCTGTGGTCACCACTGGTTTGTACGAAACCCGCACCGACTCGAGTGGTAAGTACACCGCGACTGGCTTGCCGCCTGTTGGTTATCGCGTCATGGGTTGGTTTGAACGCGACTACCTTGGTAAGCGCTATTGCTTGCGGCTTGGGCATCCCAATGCGGCTGATTACAGTCCTGTCAACCCTGCCAAAGGCGCGACAAGGGATTTGGTGTGGCGCATCCAAGGGCGCATCGAGGATACCGAACCGTACTCCGATATGGGTTACTTTGGCGGAAGCGTTAGCCTGATGAATGAGCAGTTTGTTCTTGCCCGTAACGCCCCCCTCGAGTTGACCTTCACGCCCACCGAACCCCTGATTGATGGCTCGAGTGGCAAGGTACTGGTGCGTCAACCCAACAGCGATGGGTTCATCCTCGATGTTCCTGTGGGTGTGTACCAGGTCACAGCAACCAGACTCGAGAATGGTCAGAAAAAACCTGTGCGTTTGGGCAACCGCGCTGATAACTTGGGCAATCAGGCAATCCTCGAGTTTCCTGCTGCTAAACAAAGTTGTGTTGGTTCAACCGCCAGTGGTCTGGAACGAGCGTACTTGTATTGGGGGGATGGTTGAAACCATTGGGTATCTCGAGGGGAAACCCGTTTCAAAGGCATCACCGATGCAGCGTTTGCCGATGGGCGCAAAGCCACCTTGGTTCTGAATAAGCAATAAAAGGAGATCATTATGACCAATATCGTTAAAAATGCTGTCCGCACACAGATTCCCGGTCCAGCCAATCGTTTCCCTTTTGGGGTGCTGCTCGAGTACAGCCCGAATTCACTGGCTTTTGCGGTGAAAGCCACACGGGAGTATGGGCGGATTTTCAAAATCCCATTTGGTGTATTTAATGTCAATTTGGTGGTGATTACCGACCCAGAAGACATTCAGCGTGTGCTACAAGATAATAATCAGGCGTACAGTAAGCAAAGTAATTTCAAAATGCTGATTAATCAGGTTTTGGGTGGCGAAAGCCTTGTGACGCTCGAGGGGAATATCTGGTTACCTCGGCGTAGGCTCGAGCAGCCTGCGTTTCATCGTGAATACCTGAATGGTTTTGCGAATACCATGGTTGATGCAACGCAAAAACTTGTTGAACGCTGGGAGGGTTTTGCAAGTCGTCGTGAACAATTTGAACTGGGTGCTGAAACTTCTAAACTCACCCTCGAGATTGCTGGTCGTACACTTTTTGGCGTGGATTTATCCGATCCGAACCTCGAGCTTGGACGGGCTTATGATGGGATTGTTAAGTATTATTCGTATCGTTCCTCAAATGCTTTTGCACCTCCACCAAATTTCCCCACGGCGCAAAATCGGGCTTTTAAGGAATCCAGACGCATCATGGATCAAGCCGTTCTCGAGACGATTGCACAACGTCGCCGTCAGCCGAAAATGCAAACCGATTTACTTGGAATGCTGATGCAGGCTAGGGATGCTGAAACAGGCGTGACGCTTTCGGATACTGAACTCTTGGGCGAACTGAATGGCATGATTTTTGCTGGGCATGAAACCAGCAGTAACGCACTGACATGGGCTTTGTGGTTGCTGTCTAATCATCCTGAAATTGAGCAGAAACTTCGTGCTGAATTGTCAACTGTTCTCGAGGGACGCACCCCAGAATTTGCAGACATACAAAAATTGACGTACACCAAAATGGTTCTCGATGAAGCCATGCGGCTTTACCCGCCCGCGTGGAGTATCGCTCGTCAGGCACTCGAGGATGATGTCCTGAGCGGTTATCACATTCCCAAAGGCACAAGCATCATGATTTTTGCTTATGGAACGCACCGCGATCCACGTTACTGGACTGAACCAGATCGCTTTAACCCAGATCGTTTTCTGCCAGAAGCCGCCTCGAGCCGTCCAAAATACTCGTTGGTGACATTTGGTGGTGGTCCTCGTCAGTGCATTGGTTTGCAATTTGCAATGATGGAAATGCAGCTTGCTTTGGCGTTGATTGTGCCGCGTTTTCGGGTGCGGCTCGAGGCTGGACATCCTGTTCAACCCATGCCTGCTTTTACTTTGCAACCCAAAGGCGGAATGCCTATCAGACTCGAGCGGGTCTAAAAGGAGTGTTATGACTGTTGCTACTCTTCCTATTCCAGGTCCTCAACCCCTGCCTTTGTTTGGCAATGCCCTCGAGTTTCGACATGGCATTTTTGAGGCAATGAAACAAGGCTTTGCCACTTACGGTGATATTTTTCGTTTGCAACTCGGTCAACAAGAATTGATTGCTATTTCACATCCTGCCCTTGCCCAACAGGTGCTGGTTGAGCATGGCAATGTGTTTCCTAAAGCAGAGAATCCACTAAGCCTGATTTTAGGCAATGGTTTGGTGACAAACCCCGACCATCAAAGCTGGCTGATGCAAAGGCGCATGATGCAACCGATGTTTCATCGTCAACGATTAGCAGCCATGGGCGATAAAATGGTGGTCTCTGGTCAGCGTTTGCTCGAGTCTTGGCAAAACAAAACCACCATCAACCTCGATGACGAAATGATGGCAGTAACGCTGGACATCATCACCCAAACCATGTTCTCGAGTGATTTACGCCAAGAAGTCACGGATTTGGGCAGTAGTCTCCAAGACATTTTGCACTTTTTGGAGAACCGATTCAAAGTTCCAATTAAATTGCCTTTGGATTGGAAGTTACCCTCCCATGTGCGCTTTCACGAGCAAAAAAACGCGCTTGAACAAATGCTCCTTGGTGTGATTACCAAGCGGCGGGCAGGGCAACCCCAAGGTGATTTGCTTGATATGCTGCTCGAGGCTCGGGATGCCGATACATTTGAAGGAATGAGCGACCAACAAGTGCTGGATGAAGTTCTCACCATGTATGTTGCAGGGCATGAAACCACAGCGCACACATTGACCTTTGCTTTCTACGCACTTTCGCAGCATCCAACTATGCTTGCCAAACTGCACCAAGAACTCGAGACTGTTTTGCAGGGTCGCGCTCCAAAACTCGAGGATTTACCAAACTTGCCGTACAGCAAACTTGTCTTTGAAGAAACACTACGCCATTATCCAGCCGCTGGAAGCACAACGACTCGTTTGGCACTCGAGGATACTGACATTGGTGGGTACAGCATCAAAAAAGGCGCTTGGGTGGCGGTCAACATCTACAACATCCATCATCACCCCAAGTTTTGGTCTGAACCAAACGAATTTCGCCCTGAGCGCTTTTTGAATCGTCAAGAAAAACATCAGCTCGAATTCATGCCATTTGGGGCTGGCGCACGCAAGTGCATTGGTTTTAATTTGGCACTGATGGAAGGGCAGTTAT
>JAAFJQ010000033.1 GCA_013298185.1 Deinococcales bacterium | reverse complement strand
TGGCAGTGCTGCCAGTTGGATTATGACGATTGCCCATCATGCCAGCATTGATGCTTTGCGTCGCCGCACGGCGCGGCGCACCGATCACTTTGAAGCACTGCACGATTTTGCACTCGAGCCAAATCAGGACGCGCTCGAGCAAGCCATGCTCAGCCGTGCCATGCTGGATTTGAGTTCAGCCGAACGCGAATTGATAGAATTGGCTTTTTTTGCTGGCTTCAGCCATTCGCAAATTGCTAAGCAAATCGAATTGCCGCTTGGCACAATTAAATCCCGTCTGAGAATTGCCCTCGAGAAACTGGAACGCAGCCTCAATAAAAACAATTTGGTGGAATCATGATTGCTCCTATGCCCCACAATGAACAAGCTCGCCTCGAGGCGCTAAAGGCTTATTCTATCCTCGACACCGAACCCGAACATCCACTTGACCTGTTGGCAGCCGAAATTGCTGCCTTGCTAAACGCACCGATTGCTGTGATTGGCTTTATAGACGAGGAACGTCATTGGTTCAAAGCCAAATTTGGTACGGACGTCAGCGCCAATCGCCGAGTTTGGGCGACTTGCGCTCATACGATTTATCAAGCCAAACCGCTGATTGCCCCAGACACACGCCTCGAGCCGCGTTTTGCCGATATGCCACCACTCGAGCAAGCAGGTATTCGAGCCTATGCTGGAGCGCCGATTATCACCGCCGATGGCTGCGCTATAGGCACAGTCTGCGTTTTTGACCGCCGTGTGCGTGGGTTTTCAGAGGTTGAAATCCAGCACTTAGAAAACAGTGCCAAAAAAGTTCTGGAATTTCTCGAGGCGCGGCTCAGAACAGCAGAATCTGGTGGTGTGGACTTGGTGTCGCAGGCTTTAACCCAAAGCCAACCGAGTCTAGGTGTAGAACAGCGCCTCTTCGAGCAAATCCGTTTGCGTCAAAAACCACGCCCAGAAGCTCGACTCGAGCGACTCAGCCATGACCGTGTTCGTATTGTGATGACCCAATCTAAGCCCCAAAACCAAGACTGGCAACTTTGGGTGATGAACGTAACCGATACCGCTCCACGCCCCATGCAGCGCTTTGAAACCGCAGTCTTTGAAAGTAAAATCCAGCTTCAAGCCAAGGTGTTGATGATCTCCCTCGAGCCTAAAGAAACGGTGTCAAACCAACCAAGTCGGGTTGTGGCAGTTTTGCCTGTGGATCACATGGCGAATTAAACTCGAGCTACGCCAACATGACCGTTTGCGGTCGTCAGCACCGCTTCAACCTCGAGGTCACGGCGCAAAACCGCCAATGCCATAAAACCTTGCTCGGTAGGTAGTACATCGCCTAACTGCCCAACTTCGCGTGCCTCGAGCCTGATTTTCTCGCCTCGGGTGGCTGCTTGCTGCAAACGCACTTGGCGTAATTCATAGCGTGGGTTGCCTCTGGCTTCGAGTCTTGCCATGATTTCCTGTCCGATATAACAACCTTTTTTATAGGACACCGCCAATTCTAATCCGCACTCTTGGGGCAGTAAACCCAAAAAATCGTCTTGGTGAACATCGGGTATTCCAGCTTTGACTCGAGCCAATTTGGCGTTCTCGAGCCGTAAAGCGCTTTCGAGATTTGGGATTGCCGCAACTTCAAACAGCGAATCCAAACCCATGCCAAAGCCACGGTTGACAGCCCAACTTGCCATTGCCCCCTCGAGTTGACTGGTGCTGTGAATCAGTTGATACTGTTGACTGACGATCTGCATTTGCACATCATCAAAAATAATGTAGCGTTTCAGGCGTTCAAACAAAGCCTGTTCAAGACCACTTGGGCAGAAAATCAGCAAGTCATCGGCGCGGCGCAAAATGCGAATCTCAAATTCAATTTGTCCTTTGGCATTTAAGACCAAAGCCTGACAACAAAAGCCACTGACTAAGCCACGCACGTCATTGCTGCATTGCCCATGCAAAAAAGCAATTCTGTCCGAACCTGTCAGCCGTAACACGCCTTGCTCGAGTGGGAAGTATTGGTTCATGGCTTTAGTTTAGCGTTTTGGTGCAGGCGAAGTTGTACCCACAGTAACAGGTCAGAAGACTTTTTTGAACACTTTTTTCAGCAACCCAAACAAACCTTTTGGTTTTCTCGAGTACCCATAGGCTGGGAAATAACCTCGAGCATATTTGCTGCGCTGTGTTGTACCAAGCAGTGCTTGACCAAGTTTAGGAGCAGTTTGCGAAGTGCGAACTTAAAAATCATGCTTTTGATACCCATATGAATCTCGTCCTCTCGAGATACAAAAAATTAGCATAAGCATCTTCTAGCCAAAAGAAAAAAAAAAAACTCTCGAGCTTTGGTGAATAGAATATCTTGTTTCTAACGGTGCGGCTGATGTTTTAGTGCAGAGCGTTCGATTTTGTGCTTTTGCGATGAGGCTAAATTTTTTGAGGTCAGACAAGCCACTTTGCAAAGTGCAAAAATCTGCATCCCAAAACAAGTTCTCGAGCAGTGTTCTATGATAATTTCTAAAACATGTTTCCAAATCTCGATGGTGGTGGAGTATGAAAAATGCGCTGGTGATGCTGGTTTTGTTGTGTCTTGGTTCGGTGCTTGGACAGGCTGGCTTGGATTTTTCCAAAGTCAAACTGTTGCAAACAATCAAAGGACACGATGGCGATATTCTTTCTGTGGCGTACAGTCCAAATGGTCGTTTGCTTGCCACTGGTGGCACGGATGGCATTATCCTTGTACGAGATCTACAAAGTGGCAAAGAACCAAGGCGTTTGATGGGTCACTCCGACCAAGTGACGAGTCTTATCTTTAGCCCCAGCGGACAAAGTCTTGCCTCTGCCAGCAGTGATTTCACAGCTCGAGTCTGGGATGTCGGCAGTGGTCAAGAAATGAAAAAACTTTTGGGTCACACCGAAGAACTCTCGAGCATTGCCTTTTCCCCTGATGGGCGCAGCCTTGCCACGGGGAGTTATGATTCCACGGCTCGAATCTGGGATGTTGGCAGTGGCAAAGAAATCAAACGCTTTAACCCAGCCAATGTGGTGCTTGGTGTGGCGTTCAGCCCAGATGGAAACAGTCTGGCGGCAGCTGTGATTGATGCAACGGCTCGAGTTTGGGACGTGAAAAGCGGCAAGGAACAAAAGCGCTTGGCTGGACACGAGGCAGATGTCACCAGTGTTGCCTTTAGCCGCGATGGTCGCAGCCTTGCGACTGGAAGCCAAGACAACACAGCTCGAGTGTGGGATCTGAAAAGCGGCAAGTTACAACGGCGTTTTGTTGGGCATTCAGATTGGGTAAAAAGTGTGGCGTTCAGCTCAGATGGCAAAACCTTAGCCACTGGCAGTGAAGACGAAACTGCTCGAGTTTGGGATGTGAAAACAGGTAAAACTCAAAGAACCCTGAAAAGTTCAGGCAAAGTCCAGAGCGTGGTTTTTAGCCCTGACAGACGCAACCTTGTTACAGCTGGGGGAAACTTCACTCGGGTCTGGGATGTGAAAACGGGCAAGGAGCAAAAACGCTTCGCGGGTCATACCAGTGCGATTGGTAGCTTGGCTTTTGATCCAGATGGCAGGCTGCTCGCCACGGCTGGGCAAGATAACATCGCTCGAGTCTGGGACTTGAAAACAGGCAAGGAACAAAAACGCTTCGTGGGTCACTCGAGTTTTGTGCTGGCAGTGGCTTTTAGTCCAGATGGCAGCTTGTTAGCCACGGGAAGTCTTGATTTCACTGCTCGAGTTTGGGATGTCAACACAGGTAAGGAAATCAAACGCTTTTCAGGCATGAACCAATGGGTCAAGAGCTTAGCGTTTGCTCCAGATGGAAGTACGCTTGTCACAGCCGTTGATACCTCAGCTCGAGTTTGGGATGTGAAAACGGGCAAGGAACTAAGGCGCATCGAGACTGAAAGTGGTGTCAATGGTGTTGCTTATTCGCCAGATGGCAGCAGTGTCGCTACCGCCAACGACGACAACACGGCTCGAGTTTGGGATGTCAGCACTGGCAAAGAAACCAAGCGCTTTGTTGGTCACTTAGAAGCCTTACGCAGCCTTGCTTTTTCACCAGATGGAAAGTCGCTTGCCACCACCAGCAATGATTTCACCACTCGAGTTTGGGATGTACCAACAGGTCGTTTGATTAAAAACATCACTGGTCACACCGACATTGTAACCAGTGTCGCCTTTGGGGCAGATGGCAATACGATTGTGACTGGCAGTATGGATAACACGGCTCGGGTTTGGGATGCCAAAACGGGGCAAGAGCTTCGTCGGCTCGAGGGGAATTTTGGGTCAGTGAGCAGCGTAGCGGTTGCTAAATCTGGGACTCGAATGGCAACTGGCAGTATTGATACAGCCCGTGTTTTTGGTCTGCCGAGCAATTGACGGGTTACTTAAACAGGGTTAAGAAGCCCATTCCCAAAAAACCAACCAAGAGTAAAACCACCAAAATCACCACGGTACTGGGGTACTGGGCAATAATTGCTAACGACCTCAGCACCACGCTCTGTTGTTGCTCGAGTTGACTGTTTTGATTGGCTCGAGCCGTTTGCGTAAACTCAGCGCGGTAATTTTCAACATTGCAGTACGAACACAGCGCCGCAAAGTCTGTGGCAGAAAATTCGAGTGTGCCACCACAGGTGCGACAAGCCGCCGTTTTGGGTTGCCCAGCCTCGAGTGGCAAAGAGGGCAGGGCTGGCACTTGGCGGCGCAACTCGGCGCTTAAAGCCCCCAGCATCCAATAAACCAGTGCCAAAATAAAAATTGCAAAAAAACCAGCTATGCCCAGCATCTCGAGCAGGGGTTTGAGTTGTGACTCGAGGAAAAAGCGTTCTTCGGTTGTCACCAAAACGCCAAGCAGCACTGCAAATTGCAAAGCCGCCAATGCCCAAAACAAAGTCTGCACCCACGAATGCGTTAAGAATTGAGCGACTTTGGTATGGGAAGTTGCACGGGCAAACATCTGTGCCACCTGAGTTTTTAACTCGAGAACCGCTGTGTAATCGGCTGGGGCTGGAGCATCCCGTCCACAGTTGGGGCAGTGCGTACCAGTTTTGGTCAGCACCACCCCCGCCGCGCAAGAATCGCAGTTCAGAGGCTCGAGAACAGGCAGGGTGTGTAAGATATTGGCTTGGGTTTTCCTCGAGTCCCGAGGCTTGGGCATGATTTGTTCAAAGGCTGTGGCTTGTTGCTCGGTGCGCCACCAATACCAAAGGGCAAACCCCAAACCAATTGGCAGTAATGCGCCTTGGAGGAAAAAAATACTCTGAATGATTTGAGCGAAGGTATTCATCAGACTCAAAAATGATACTTCAGCTCAAGCCAAATTATTTCTACAATTGGATACCGAGCAACACGAGTTTATTTTGTGCAAACTCACGCAATTCTGTTGCGGCTTCCGCGAGAGCTTGAGCTTCTTCTATACGAATATCCTCAAATCTGTCAGGATAACGAACCCTCGAGCCAACAAACGATAACAACTGTGCTGCACGAACAACTCTAGAATCTTGTGTCAAACTGACATCTATTGCTAAGAGCAAAACCACCAAATCATGCGTTCTGTCTGGCTCGATGCCTTGTGCAATTAAGACCGCTTTAAGATACTTTTCTGCACTTTGTTGCAAATCAAAACTGGCATTTCTCGGATGACTGGGCATAACCAGCATGGCGGCTTCATAATCTTCTTTAGCGTACTTTACCCAACGCTGGACATCCCGAGAATCAGGCATACAAGACCTTACCTTCTCGAGCTGCAATACGAGCAATAAGTGTCTCGCCATTTCTATAATCTGATTCAGAAATTGGCAAAATATCAAACCCGCACTCTGGCGGAAACAGGGCTTGGTATGCGACTAATCCTGCTTGCATTAAATTTGTGCCATCCTGAAAAACCAGAAGTAAATCAATATCGCTGCCTGTGGTTGCTTCACCTCTGGCGTGGCTACCAAACAAAATAACTTGCTTAGCTCCACTGGCTCGAGCAGCTTTTTGTGCAATAGCTTGGAAGTCAAACGACATACACCCGCATTATACGTCAAATCAATTTTGCTTGGCGTTTTTGATGGTACATGGCGGCATCTGCTCGCTCGAGAATCGCGTCGAGTTCATCTTGGCGCGAAACCAAGATGTTGCCCACATCACCCAGAACTACCAAAGCCCCTTGGGTGGTTTGAATTGGTTGAACAAAAATTTGCTCGAGTCGTTCTTGGAGGTTCGGGTGCTTTGACGCCACCAAAAATTCATCACCACCAATTCGCACGCACAAATCAGAACCACGCACCGCTCCAACAAGGCGTTTGGAAACCTCGAGCAGGACTTCATCTCCGACTTTATGACCGTGCTGGTCATTGATTTTCTTAAATTCTCGCATGTCAACAAATGCCACACTGACCACTTCGCCGCTTTTACAAAGCGCCTCAAGCCGAGCCAAACCAGCCGCGCGGTTATAGAGCTTGGTTAAAAAAGGATCATGCAGATTGGCATGACGCTCGAGAACCAAAGTGAAGGCTGCACCGCCCATGGCAACCAAACCAACAAAAATAATGGCAATCACCGAAGCGCTTAAGCCACCCCAAGCCCCACCAAACAGACCTACAGCGGTTAGAAAAAGCATCCACGGGATATAAATTATTTTGCCATCCACCATGTTGGTCAGTGCCACACCAAAAAACCAAATTGGCACAAGCATCAAAAAAGTGCTGTTTGCGCCGCCGGTGGCTTGAGCCATGGCAATGATACAAAAAACATCGGTAAAGGTAAGCGTCCAACGCACCCAAGGCGGGCTGCTCGAGAACAACGCCAGAACATACAGCACAGCAGAACCAAGAATACTGGTGATTGCCAAAGGGTTCAGGGTCCAAATACCAAACTGAATCAGTAAAAAATAAAGCACATAGGAAGACAACGACCCCAGTATCCGTCCTCGCCAAACAGCATTGGTGTTTGTTCCAAATGTACCCACAAATTCAGTCTAAACCAAGAAGTGTTACACAAGAATCACATGAAAAAGCCAAGACCCCACCTGATGTTTTGGGTGGGGTTCTCGAGAAGTAAAATTTATGGAACACGAATTGTGAATGTACCAAGCAGCACCGAGACTGGTGTTGGACTATCGGTGTTTGCGGCATCATTTCCAAGTTCACCACTGCCATCAAACCCCCAAGACAACATCGTGCCATCAGATTTCAGGGCAAGTGAATGATTGTCTCCGCCTGCTATTCCCACTATCCCACTGGCGATGCTCGAGACAGGGACAGGTGTGAGTTTTCTGGTAAATGAACCATCGTCTCCAAGTTCTCCATTACCATCGGATCCCCAAGACAACATTGTGCCATCGGATTTCAGTGCAAGAGAATGAGTGCTTCCAACTGCAATTGCTAGAATTCCACTGGCACTCGAGACAGGTACAGGCACGGATTTACTAGCGATTAAATTGTCGTCGCCGAGTTGCCCATCACTGTCGTAACCCCAAGACAACATTGTGCCATCAGATTTCAAAGCAAGTGAATGACCAAAACTTGCGGCAATTGCCACGACCCCATTCGCGGCACTTGAGACAGCGACAGGTGTAGGTTGTTTATTGGTAGAAACAATTGCTCCACCATCTCCAAGTTGCCCAAACTCATCACTTCCCCAAGAAACCACTGTGCCATCGGATTTCAAGGCAATCGAATGATAGTAACCTGCGGCAATTGCTACAATCCCGCTAACACCTGAGATGGAGATAGGCGTAGATTTGTCGGCAAATGAACTGTCATCTCCAAGTTGTCCTCGATTGTCAAATCCCCAAGCCAATACTGTGCCATCGGATTTCAGGGCAAGCGAATGAGAGTTACCTGCGGCAATTGCCACAATTCCCGTTACACCGGGGATAGCGGATGGTGTGGGTTTATTGGTACTTGGTAAAGTGCCACCATCTCCGAGTTGCCCAAAAGTACCATAACCCCAAGCCAACATGGTGCCATCGGCTTTAAGCGCCAAAGAATGAAAAGCACCTGCGGCAATTGCCACAATTCCACTGGCAGCACTTGCAACAGGAACAGGTGTGGCTTTGTTGTCACTGGGACCGCCGTAACTAGCATTGTCTCCAAGTTGACCATAAAAATCATATCCCCAAGCCAGCATTGTGCCATCAGACTTCAGAGCAAGCGAATGATTAGCACCTGCGGCAATACTTGCTTTATTGGTATGCACCCCAAGGTAAATGGTTTTCTTTTGGGTTGGGTCTTGAACACTCGAAGCGGTTATTCGTACCACTTGCCCAAATGTGCTGCTCGGAGCAGTGTAAATCACATTGCTTCCTTTATTACTCGAGAGCGTACCAACCCCACCACTTTCTATCTTCCAATTCAGGGCTTGGTCAAAGTCGCCTGTGCCAGAAACAATGCCAAACAGCACACTCGAGCCATTTTCTCGGACATTAAAAACTCGAGTGTCTATGGTCACGCCAGTTACAGTGCCAGTAAACACAGGTGGAGCGGGTGGCGTGGCTGTGCCACACGCCATCAGCATCACACAACCAAACAACAAAAACCGTTTTTTCATGGGCTAACTCCTTATGCGTAGCAGAGGTTAAAATCTTGTCCTTGCTTGCGCCAAGCCAAACATTGTTGGCATCTGATGCACTCACCGTGAAAAGTAGGTACTTCATGCGTCAGCGTGCGAACTTCCAAGGTCATGCCCGTCCGAATGTTTCAATTTTTTGCGACTCGAGCATGTTAAGCCCATTGGCTTTGACGCGAAAACAACAAACCTACTCACTACTGCTTGAGAACCTGAATGGTTGTTTCGGTGGTCGTTAATCTTCCACGAAGACCAAGGTATTCGACAATGATTTTGACTGATGAATGACTGGCGATCGTCGCGGGAGGACGATACCGAACTTCTTGCCCTTGGATTTCGGTATTCTCGAGCGTGCCAATGGATGGTTCTAAACGCCATGCCAAGCCGTCGCGTTGCCCTGCACAATTCAGTTCGCCCGTTACTCGAATGGTAATTGGATTTGCTCCCGCGACAACTTCGCTTATGCTTGGGCTTAAGCTCAAGCTCTTATACGTTGTTGGACCATCTCCCAAGCACTCGAGAAATCGGCAGCTGGGTAATGTGAGCAGCAACAGGGCAAGTCCGAATTTTTGAAGTTTGAAGATTGGCATAAATTTATGGAACGCGAATGGTGAATGTACCAAGCAGCACCGAGACTGGTGTTGGTTGATTGACAAGTGTGGCGTTGTTACCAAGTTGACCAGCATTGTCACGCCCCCAAGACAACATTGTGCCGTCAGATTTTAAGGCAAGTGAATGAGTACCACCCCCACTGATTGCCACGACTCCATTTGCACCTGAGACAACAATAGGAATTCCTTGTGTGGTGGCTGTGTTGCCATCTCCGATTTCTCCGCTGGAGTTTGCTCCCCAAGCCAACACTGTACCATCGGTTTTTAGTGCCATTGAGTGATTAGCTCCTGCACTGATTGCCATAATGTCTATAGCATTCAAAACAGGCCCAAATCCACCGAAGGCATTTGTACCACCATTTCCAAGTTGACCATAAAAATCTAGCCCCCAACTGAGCATTGTGCCATTAGACTTCAAGGCAAGAATATGGCTATCACCTGCGGAAATAGACACAATATCTTTTACTTTTGGTATAGAAACAGGTGTTGTTACATCACTAATTGAACCGAGGTTAAATTTATCCCATGAACCATTGCCCCAACCAGAAACTGTGCCATCAGATTTAAGTCCAAGTGAATAGTTACCGCCAGCAGAAATCGCAATAAAATCCACGGCGCCATAAACATAACTGGGGGAAGAAACATTGGTATTTGTTCCACCATCACCAAGTTGACCATTGCTATCGCTCCCCCAAGCAAAAACATCCCCATTGTTTGATAGAGCAAGTGAGTGTTTACTACCAGCAGAAATTGCAACAACTCCACCCATAAATTGCACAGGTAATGGTTGATTGGTATTTATTGCCCCACCATTTCCAATTTGACCATCACTATCACTTCCCCAAGCATATAGGTCTCCATTGGCTTTTAAGGCAAGTGAATGATTTTCACCTGCAACTACTGCCACAATATCTGTAAGACCTGAAACTGCTACAGGTGTGGGTTCAAAAGGATTTGTGGCAACGTTGCCAAGTTGCCCAGCGCTATCACTACCCCAAGAAAGAACTGTGCCATCGGATTTTAAGGCAAGTGAATGCTCACTACCTGCGGCAATACTTGGTTTTTTGGTATGTACCCCAAGGTAAATGGTTTTCTTCTGCGTTGGGTCTTGAAC
Organism: Deinococcales bacterium; assembly: GCA_013298185.1. Lineage (GTDB taxonomy): Bacteria > Deinococcota > Deinococci > Deinococcales > JAAFIG01 > JAAFIG01. The sequence goes on along the minus strand of JAAFJQ010000033.1, from coordinate 12,897 downwards.
ACTCGAAGCCGTAATTCGCACCACTTGCCCAAAAGTGCTGCTGGGGGCAGTGTACAACACATTGTTTCCAGTGGTACTCGAGAGCTTACCAACCCCACCGCTTTCTATTTTCCAATTCAGGGCTTGGTTAAAGTCGCCAGTGCCAGAAACAATGCCTAGCAGCACACTCGAGCCATTTTCACGGACATTAAAGACCCGTGTGTCAATCGTCACACCAGTCACAGTGCCAGTAAACACAGGTGGAGCGGGTGGGCTAGGCGGCGTGGTTGTGCCACAAGCCATCAGCAGGACACAGCCAAATAAGAAATACCGTTTTTTCATGAGGTGACTCCTTTTACTTAGCTGTGGTTAAAACATTGCCTTTGTTTGTACCTAGCCAAACCGTATTGGCATCCAAAGCAAAGCCACTGTGGATTTGTTCGTCGCCTGCAATGCCGCGAATGCTGGACGTGCTGTCACGCCACGTCTCGCCACCATCTACGCTCGAGAGCAGAAGCGGTGCGCCTTTTTGCACATTGCCGCCAAGCCAGCCATTTTTGCCATCTGGCGTAAAGAACAAAAAGGTAAATTCGCTGTTGTCGCGCAAGGTCGGCAGCTTAGCGGCTTTCCAAGTGCTTTTTGGGTTTTGCTGAGCGTTGGTGGTGTAGTACAGATAATCGTTTTCGACATACGAGAGCGTGAATTTGGTGTTAAAAGCAAAGCACTTGTCTTTGCTGACACAAGTTAAACCAAGCGGGTGGTCTTGTTCGCCAAGCCCCGGCAACTCGCCTCGGTAGAAGCGCTTACCGCCATCCGTGGAGATGCACACGGCAGCTTTTTCGGCGTTGCGGTCATTAAAATCTGTGCCGTACAGCAAGACACTCAGGTCTGGAGCAACGTACATGTTCTGAATTTTTTGTGGCAAGACACTCGAGCCGGGTGCAGAACGACACAGGGTTTGATTGGATTGGGCATAAATCAAGCGAAAATCTTTGGGCGCATCCAATGGCGACCACACTGGTTCAAACAATGTTCCATCGCCCAATTCATCGGTGGTATCAGAAAAAAATCCATTGACTGCGAGTACAAAACGGTCATCTTTTTGCCCCAAGCCTTTTTGGGCATTGAGCGACCCCGGAGCGTTGGCGAAACGCCCAAATTTCCAGTTGGCGGCTTGGGCGGCATCTCCAGTGGCACGGAAAAAGGCTTTGGAGTTATTGCTCAGGGCAAAAGTCAAATTGCCGATTTTGGAGAATCCAAAGAAGTTGAATTTGTCTTTACTGCCATCAAATAAACGACCCGTGGTGCTTGTGCCGTTGCTGGCGTAAATACCGCCGCCATCGCCAAAGACATCGGTTGCCACCACACAACTTTTGGCACTCGAGCAGAGAATGCCCGTGATGCGCTCGCTTTGATTGGCACTGACTCGGAATTTCTTAAACTCGAGACTTTGCGAATTGGCGATGGTGAGGGCGGCGAGCGAACCAACCAGCAGAACAGCAGCGATTTTTTTCATAACTCTCCTTGTTGAGTTGCGTATATCTGGTTTTTGTCCTCAAAATTGCAGTGTCTCAATTCCTAGAATGGCAATCCGCATAATCTCCTCTGAAATGCCGCAATGATGTGCAAGTGCCGCCTATATTCAGGCATTGACTCACTTGGTTTTGAATCTTTCTCGAGCTTGGTATCAGATTGCATTTTGTCTGGTCAGAAAAGCAGTCAGGTTTTGGCTGGTTTATGCAGCTAAGAAGAAGTGTCTACAAACGTCGCAAACTCAAGTCCGCACCCTGCACAAAACTTGCCATAAGGGTTTGTAATTCGAGTCTGACAAACAGGGCAGCATTTCAGCAGGGCTGTACCATCATTGATGCAGTGTTGTTCGTTGGTACTGCTTGGAACGGCTCGAGCGCAACGCGGACAAACATGAAAAAACAATGGATGAATTTCTCCTTCGGGGCTAAGCAAAGCTGCTTCCATAACCAACCTCCTGATATTTACTTTGCAGCAAAGCTGGTCAGATGGTGGTCAGTTTTTCTTAGGTTTATGCAGGTTGCAAATCCGAATTTTGAAATTCAAGAAAATCCTGCCAGCGTATTGGTATGTCTTCGCCCACATCGGCTAAGCGTTCTCGAGCCTCGTTGTACATTCGACCCAGTGTTTTGTAATTTTCGTTTGCTCTGTAGGCTTCTATGGTGAATTCTAAGACCTCGAGATCATAGGGGTTCATCTCGAGGAGGAATTTGCAAACTCGAGTTGCTTCTTTTGGATTGGTTTGAAGGTTTGATTTTGCGGCATTCAGCAAAGCCAGACTTAGACTTTCTTTGACACTTTCAAAACCTGCCGCTAAGACCATGCCATTTAAGTATGTGCCGCGCCATAAGGTGGTCTGATTGGTTTTTAAGAATTCTTCTGCGTCACTGCACACATTGCCTAGGGCATATCCATTGGTGGTGGTGAGAATAGCACTGGTGTTGAAGTTTTCTCGGGTACTGCGAACCAATTCTTTTAAGTTTGAAGCGCCTCGGTCTTGGTCTTCGTTGGAGTATAAGGCATCCAAGAGTTCAAGCCGACTGACTTCGGTATGACCAGCAATCCGAGCCTCGAGCAGCAAGGCAAGTAATTCAAAACGTTTTTTCCCTCGAATCGCAATAATTTGATGTTCAAAAGTCACTTGAACCTGACCCAAAACCTCGAGCCTTAGCAAAGTGCTGATTTGTGGTTGAGTTTTGGCTTGCAATGTCGGAAAGAGCCGGTGCGCTATGAGAACTTCATTGGTCAGACCCCTTGCTTCAAAACGTTTTAAGCGCAGAGCCGCCGATTCAGCATCTTGGTGCAGCACATCAATCATTAAACCCAAACGCTCCACAAAGTCCTCATGTCCGTAGCTTTTTGCGACGGCTTGGGCTTCTAAAAAAGCCTGTACGGCTGCTTCTGTCTGCTCGAGTTTCCAATAGACAAAACCTAGCGCATGATACGCACTGGCGAGTAATTCTGGCATACCTGTGTTCTGGGCTTTCTCGAGGGCTTCTACTGCCAAAGGCAAGGCATTTTTGGATTGTCCAGTCCAAGCTAAAGTGGTAGCTAAGGTGGTTAATCCTTCGCTGAGGTAACGATCACCTCCAAGGGCTTTGGCGCTTTCAAAGGCAAGGTGCGCGTATTTGAGTGCCAGCAGTTTTCCTTGTGGCGGTTGCCAATCTTGGTACAATTTCACCAAGTGCATTTCGGCATCCAAACGATGCGCCGTTAAATCAATGCGCTCGAGTTGTTTTAATGCCTCGAGCAACATCTGTTCGGCTTGTTCGTACTCGGCGGTTTGATGCAAACAATCGGCGTACATCACTTGGGCAATCACATAAGCTGTTAGGTCGTTTAGTTCAACGCAGGTGCGTAATGCTGCTTCGAGGCATTGCAAGCGTTCGTTTTGTCGTCCAAGAACATCCAGTGCCAAGGCGCGATTGAACAGTGCCGCATCCATGAAACGCAAATTACCAAGTTGACTGGCAAGGTCAAAAATGTGCTGCTCGAGGGCTTCCATGTTCACAAAATCTGCTTGCATATAAGCAATGTGCGATTTGGCTTTGAGCAACCAAATTTGGGCTTCTAAACTCAGGTCTGGATTTTGAAATGCCTTTTCGACAATGGCTTGGGCTTCATCCTTGCGGGAATTGATGGATAAGGTTCGAGCGGCACGGTACAACGTTTCGGCATCGGCGTGAAGCAATGCCTCGGGGTGATTGCGTAAAATCTCGAGCGCCCCAGCATCGTTATGACCCAATGCCCGAATCCAGAGCAGCCGTGCAAACCAAGAATCTGAAGCCCGAATTGAACTGGGTAAACGCTCGAGCATCTGTTCGGCTTGCGCCCCGCGTCCTTGGACTGCATGAAGTTCAGCCACCAGAAAAATGGCTTCTGCACCATAATGCGGCGAATCGAGTATGGATTCAGCCAGTCGTAACGATTCAAGCACATCCAGATGACGCAACAACCGCGCTGCCTCGAGACTGCGTTTTTCGCGTTCTACATCCTCGAAAAACACAACAGCTCGAGCCAAGAACCGCGCTTCTTGGGCAGTTGCACCGATACTTTTGGCGCGGGCAGCCGCCGCCAATAACAAGGTTTTTCTTTTTTCAGGCTCGAGTTGCGCCAGTTCTAAGAACTCACAAGCAGCTATTGGATGCTCTTGCAATTCTTCTATGGCTCGAGTGGCATAGACTTGTTTTTTCTCGGCTGACATTTGCTTTTGACTCACTTCAGCAAATAACGGATGGGCAAATTTCAATCCTTGTAAAACACCGTGACGGGTCAGAACTGCACAAGCCTCGTGTAACTCTGGCAAACTCACATCAGCGACACAGGCGACCAACGCCTCACTTGGGTCATGACCCAATAATGCCCTTGCCTCGAGACAACGCCTGAAAACAGGGTTTTGTAAAGCATCACTTAATACACGTTCAATCAACGCTTCAACCGTAATCGGAATCATGCCAGTGGTGGTTGGAGGAGGTCGCCAATACCACTTTTGAGAATCGCTCCAAACATAACCTTGACGAGAAAGAAAACGGAAATACTCGAGACTAAAAAGCGGATTGCCAGCCGCTCGAGACTGAATCCATTCAAGGGCAGGCAAAGGCAATTTCGCCCCAATTTGAGATTCAAGTAAGGCTTGATTGGCAAGAAAATCCATGCTCTCGAGTTTGATCGCTTCAAAAGGCACAGGCGGTAAATTACGACTGGTGACCATCAAACCCACGCCTTTAGAACGAAGCAGCGCCGTGCCGAGTTGCACAATCCAAGTTTGCGAATCGGGTTCTAATTCATGAATATCCTCGAGATGCAACACAAACGGCGCTAATTGGGTTAAAACCTCGGCGATGACTCGAGTCACCTGATGTTGTTCTAGCTCAGTCCCAGCCCGTAATTGTTCAAGGCTACGTTCTGCCCAAGCAGGCAAAAATTTGGGTTGTGGTAAGGCTCGAGCCACCTGAATGGCTGTGGTTGTGGCATGTAAACTTAAGAACGTTCCTTGGAAATCCGAGAGCAGGGCTTTTGTGGTGTGGGTCTTACCAATCCCGGGTTCGCCCCATAAACCAAAGACAAGGCTGGGTCGTTTCACCACCAGTCCGTTCAAACGTTTTTGCAAGAGGTCTTGTAGGCTCATGGTCAACCGAATCAGTTTGTGCTTGATGTGTCCCAATTCCTAGAGGCGATGTCCCAAAATGTCCCAAAACGGTATCGCTTTAAGGCTTCCTTTTTTGGTTGAAGATTGGCTGCAAATCAGGTGTGCCGTAGATTCGAGTTGCATCTATGCTGGTTGTGACAACTCGAGTGCCATCTGAACTAAAGGCGACTGCATCAACCGAACCATAATTCCCTTCGAGTTTGCCAAGCTCTGCGCCACTGCTCACATCCCAGACTCGAGCCGTCTTGTCTTCGCTTCCCGAGACAAGCATTCGTCCGTCTGGACTTAAGGCAACACTGGTGATGGAATCCAAATGCCCAGAGAATTGTCTGAGTTCTTTGCCTGTTTTGACATTCCAAACTCGAGCTGTGTCGTCTTCGCTGCCCGTGGCTAGGCTTTGTCCGCTTAAGTCAAAGGAAAGGCTGTTCACATAATGTGTGTGACCAGTAAAGACCCTGATTTCGTCGCCTGTGGCAATATCCCAGATTCGAGCCGTGCTGTCTTTGCTGCCTGTGGCAAGGCTGCGCCCGTCTGGACTGAATGTCAGGCTGGTGATGGTGTCCAGATGACCCGCCATGCGCTGGATTTCCAGACCTGTTTCTAAATCCCAGATTCGAGCGATTCGGTCTTTGCCGCCAGTAGCTAGGGTTCGTCCGTCTGGGCTAAAGGCAACACCATTGATTTCAGTCAAGTAACTTTCAAGTTTCAAAACTTCTTTACCACTGCCTACATCCCAGACTCGAGCGGAATTGTCGGTGCTTCCAGTTGCCAGCCAACGACCATCTGGGCTAAAAGCAAGGCTCTCGATGGTGCTTTCATGACCAACAAATTTTTGGACTTCTTTGCCTGTGGCTACATCCCAAACTCGAGCCATGTTGTCCCAGCTTGCGGTGGCAAGGCTGCGCCCATCTGGACTCAGCGCAAAACGCCGACTCGAGCTTGAATGACCTGAGAATCGTTTGATTTCCACAGCGCTGTTACTGCTTTTTATATCCCAGACTCGAGCCGTGCTGTCACCGCTGCCTGTGGCAAGCGTTTGCCCATCTCGGCTGAGGGCAAGGCTGAGAACTGTATCGGAATGACCCGTGAAACGCTGGAGTTCTTTTCCGCTGCTCACATCCCAGACTCGAGCGGTTTTGTCGCCACTGCCAGTCACAATCGAGCGTCCATTGGGGGTAAATACCACACTCCAAATTTTGCCTGTAGTCCCAAAGATTTTCCTGATTTCTTTGCCACTGCTGATGTTCCAGATTCGAGCTGTTTCGTCAGAACTGGCTGTGGCGAGGGTTTTGCCATCTGGACTAAAGGCAACGCTGTTCACACCATCGAAGTGGTCGGGAAATTCTTTGATGCTTTTGCCATTACTTACGTTCCAGAGTCGAGCCGTGGTGTCAAAACTCGAGCTGGCAAGGGTTTTGCCATCTGGACTGAAAACAACTCGACTGACCCCTCTTGTATGACCCTTGAACAGCATGATTTGTTTGCCTGTGCTGACATTCCAGACTCGAGCGGTTTTATCAAGCCCTCCTGTGGCTAGGGTCTTGCCATCTGGACCAAAAGCCACACTCGTAACCATGTCCGTATGACCCGAGAATCGCTTGATTTCCTTGCCTGTGCTGATGCTCCAGATTCGTGCTGTGCCATCTTCGCCAGCCGTGGCAAGGGTTTTTCCATCTGGACCAAAAACAAGTTGCAGTACCGCGCTTTTGTGACCAGTGAATCGTTTGATTTCCTTGCCTGAGCTAATTTCCCAGATTCGGGCATCTTTCCAACTGCCAGCAGCCAGTAAGCGCCCATCTGGGCTTAAGGAGACGCTTTCTACCGAACCTGAATGACCCGTAAAAACTTTGGTGTCCTTGCCGCTTGTAACATTCCATATTCGAGCTGTACTGTCAGCACTGGCGGTTGCTAATGTGCGCCCATCTGGGCTAAAAGCAACGCTGACCACAGCATCCGAATGACCATTGAAACTCTTGATTTCTGCACCGCTGCTGATGTTCCAGATTCGTGCGGTGTTGTCCTTACCAGCCGTAGCGAGGGTCTTGCCATCTCGACCAAAAGCAACATTGGTGATCCTATCTGAGTGACCAATCAAGCGCTTGATTTCTTTTCCGTTGCTGACACTGCCCAAAACCACCAACGTATAACTTGATATAGCAAGGATACGTCCGTCTGGGCTAAAGGCAAGACTGGTGACATCATCGGGCAGATTGGTAAATTTTTTGAGTTCCTTGCCACTTTCCAAATCCCAGATTTGTGCCATTTTCTTTGCGCCACCCGTAGCAAGGCTGCGTCCGTCTGGACTAAAAGCAACAGCGTATGGATCAGGCTCGAGTTTGAATTGTTTGATTTGTTTGCCAGTGCTTATATCCCAGACTCGAGCGGTGTTGTCATAACTTGAGGTGGCAATGGTGCGTCCGTTGGGGCTGAACGCAACACAGTTCACGCCCCAATCATGACCCATGAATTTCTTGATTTCTTTGCCTGTGCCAACATCCCAAACTCGAGCCGTTGCATCAGCACTTGCCGAAGCAAGGGTGCGTCCGTCTGGGCTAAAGGCAAGACTTGTCATCGAATCGGAGTGACCCATCAACCGCTGGATTTCTTGTCCACTGCTATAATCCCGCACTAAAATCGCGCCGTCATTGCCACCTGTCGCCATCAAGCGCCCAATGGGACTGAGTGCCATAGCTGTGATTCCGCCAGCTTGCCCCTTCATGGCTTGCAGCAGTTTGACTTGTGCAAAATCAGTGGTGCTTTGCGCCGATGGCGGATTGCTAACTGGGTTTTGTGGCTCGAGTAAGGCGGCATGGGCTGCGTTCAGTAAGAAAACTGGTTGTAAATCTGGTGTACCGTAGACCCGAGCAGCATCTACGCTACCCGTGGCAATCCGAGTGCCATCTGCGCTAAAGGCAACGGCAAGCATTGCACCAGAATTTCCCTCGAGTCGCGCAATTTCTTTTCCTGTGCCAACATTCCAAAGCCGAGTGGTTGTGTCAGCACTTGCTGTAGCCAGAAAACGCCCGTCTGGGCTGAACGCCACACTGAAAATATATAGCCCATGACCTTTGAAACGCCTGATTTCCTGACCACTGCTGACATCCCAAACTCGAGCCATGAAATCTAAGCTGCCAGTCGCCAGTAAACGCCCATCTGGGCTGAATGCAACACTGGTGACATCATATGTACGACCTTTGAACTGTTTGAGTTCTTGACCGCTTTTCACATCCCAAATTCGGGTCGTGTCATCAGAACTTCCTGTGGCAAGGGTACGACCATCGGGACTAAACGCCACACTGTTCACCGAGGCGGTATGACCAAGAAATTCTTTTATTTCTTTACCGCTTTTCACATCCCAAAGTTGCGCCTTTTTTTCATAACTCGCTGTAGCCAGAAAACGTCCATCAGGACTCAACGCCACACCGTTGACCCCGCCAGCATAGCCCTCGAGTGTACTGATTTCTTTGCCACTGGCGGTGTCCCAAAGTCGAACCGATTCGTCTTCGCTTCCTGTGGCAAGGGTACGCCCATCTGGACTCAACGCCACACTGTTTACAGGTTGTGAATGCCCCGAGAATTTTTTGAGTTCTTTGCCACTGCTGACATCCCAAAGCCGAGCTGTTTTGTCATCACCACCCGTCACAAAGGTGCGACCATCTGGGCTAAAAGCGAGGCTTAGCACCGCACTCGAGTGACCAGCAATTTTTCTCACTTCTTTGCCAGTCACCACATCCCAAAGCCGAGCAACATTCTCCGAACTTGCAGTGGCAAGGGTACGACCATTTGCACCAAAAGCCAGACTCCGTACTTCGTCTGAGAAACCAGAGAAATTTTTAAGTTCTTTACCTGAACTGACATTCCAAATACGTACTGTTTGGTCAGCACTGCCCGTCGCCAAAGTACGACCATCGGGGCTAAAAGCCAGACTCCGTACACCCCTCGAAAGACCCTTGAATTGTTTGATTTCATCACCTGTGCTGACATTCCAAATGCGAGCTGTGTCGTCTCCACTTGCCGTGGCAAGCGTTTTTCCATTTGGACTAAAAGCAATAGCCCAGACCTCGCGTGAATGGTCGGTGAACTCGAGAATGACTTCACCACTGTTCACATCCCAGACTCGAGCTGTTTCGTCACTACTTGCTGTGGCAATGGTACGCCCGTCTGGGCTGTAGGCAATGCTATTGACATATGATTTATGCCCCAAAAAACGCTTTAGCTCCTTGCCCGTTTTCGCATCCCAGATTCGAGCCGTTAAGTCCATACCTGCTGTGGCAACAGCACGCCCATCAGGACTCCAAGCGACACCATAGACATAACCCACATGACCAAAAAGTCTACTTTGCTCCCGACCAGTGTTGACATCCCAAACTCGAGCCGAGTAGTCCTCACTTCCCGAAAGCAAAGAGCCTCCATCGGGACTAAAAGCAAGACACAAAACAGAACTCCTATGACCCAAGAAGCGTTGAACCACTGCGCCACTAGCTGCGTCCTGCAACAAGACCACACCATCTTCTCCACCTGTGGCGAGCAAACGCCCATCTGGACTGAAAGCCACCACCGAAATAGGACCTTCATGACCTTGAACCACCTGCAACTGCTTAACTCCCGAGAAAAGCGAATTGCCTTGTGCAAGTACCATACCTAGGCACAACAAAATCGTTGCCAACCATGTTTTTTTCATACTGGTGTCACCTCCGAAATACCTCATTCTCGAGACTGTCGTGTCCCAATTCCTAGAGGCGATGTCCCAAAATGTCCCAAAACAGCATCCCTTTATGCTTGGGTCAGCTTGGGCGTACAGTTGTGCATGGTCAAACGTCGCACCCTCGAGCCGAACAGCAAGCCGTGGTTGGCTTGGGTTTACGCTTTGGCTCGGGTGGCTTGGGTGCTGCTGGCACTGCTGATGCTTTTTATGCTGGTCATATTCACCCACTACTACTGGGTGACGCTGCACACCGACCCCTGCAAATTAACCGAATGTAATGTCGGTTTGGCGTGGCTCGAGCAGATGGGTTTTCAATCCAGTGTTTATGGTGTGCTGTACTTAATTAGTTTTGTTATTCCTGTCGGTGTGTGGATTGCTGTGGCATGGTGGATTTTCCTATCGCGCCCCAGTGGGTCTTGGGGTTATGTCTTTGCTTTGGCTTTTTTAATTGGTTGGTACAGCGAAATTTGTGTGCATTATCTGCGGGGTTCATTGCCTGATGCGCTGCGCTTGAGTCTCGAGACACTTGGGCTAAAGGAATGGGCAGTTGATCCGAATGTGTCAGTGGTAGCGCTTTACTGGCGTAGTTTACTGAAATGGTCAGCCGATAACGTCTTGGTGTTACTGGTTTTTGCTTTTCCGCTTGGGACGATTTCGCCGCCGTGGGCGCGTTGGTATTTGCCCATGTTTTTTGGCTTGTCGTTTGGTTGGGGTGTCCCTGCTTTGCGTGGCACGGTTTGGAATCCGGGTACTTGGATTTTTCCGCTGAATTTGTTGATGTACCTTTTTTTGGTGGTGGTTTTGCTTTATGGTGCTTTGCAGCGTTTCAAGTTGGGTTCTGAACGTTTAAGAGAACAAATTCGTGTAATTTATCCAATTTTGGTTTTGAATGCTGTGATTAATTTGTTGAATGTGCTGCATCAAGTCTTGATTGCCAGAGGTGTGTATCACGATTCACCAGCTTTGCTGCATGTTCTTAAACTGGTTATTTTGTATATTTCGGGTTTTGCGCTTGTTTGGCTGGCGATTGCAGTCACCCAAACCATTGTGCGTCAGCAGTTGTTTGATATTCGTTTTGTCCTAAACCGTGCTTTGGCATATGGCGCTGTGGTTCTTTGTTCGGGCTTTATTTATGTGCTGATTGTTGGTGGTTTAGGTACACTGCTGCGCCAAGCCGATTTTTGGTTGTCGGTGCTGGCAACAGGGGTGATTGCGGTTTTGTTCCAACCGCTCTTAAGCCAATTTCGGCGCTTTGCCAATCGTGTTTTTTATGGTGAACGCCAAGACCCGTACCAAGTCATCCGTCATTTGGGACGCAAGCTCGAGACGGTGGTCAAACAAGACGAATTGCTGGGGATCATTGTGCAGACTGTGGCAAGTACCCTGCAACTGCCATTTGTTCAGTTGGTCACACCCAAACAAACCGTTTCACAAGGGCAAGCAATTGGGCAAATCCTCGAGTTTCCAATGCAAGTCAAAAACCTGCAAGTCGGTGTGCTGCGCGTCTCGCAGCGTTTTATTGGCGAATCGTTTTTGGCTTCGGAAATACGCTTACTCGAGGATTTAACCGCAAGGGCGGCATCTGCCGTACAAGAAGCGCTTTTAAGCCAAGAAATTCAAGCCAGCCAGCAAGCCATTGTGTTGGCAAGGGAAGAGGAGCGAAAACGCATCCGCCGTGATTTGCATGATGGCTTGGGTGCATCATTGGCTGGAATTGCCATGAATCTGCAAGTTTCTAAGAACCTGATTCTTCAAAACCCAACTCGAGCCGAGGATTTGGTGGCGACATCTGCCAAAGGGGTGCAAGAAGCCATTTCAGATATTCGCCGCTTGGTCTATGATTTGCGCCCACCAGCCCTTGATGACCTTGGCTTAGAAGGCGCTCTGCGCCAGCAACTTGGGCAGATGGTTGGGGTGCTGACTGAAATTCATGTGGATGTTTCCGAAATGCCTGCTGCCCTCGAGGTGGCGGTCTACCGAATCACATCCGAAGCCCTGAACAACATTCAAAAACATGCCCAAGCCAACCAGCTAAAATTTAATTTGTACCAAGACGAAAACGGTGTTCTGCTCGAGATTGCCGATAATGGTGTGGGTATTGCGCCTAACCGCACCAGTGGTGTGGGCTTACAAAGTATGCGTGAACGCACCCAAGAACTCGGTGGGCGTTTGGAAATTGAAAACCACCACGGCACACGGGTTTTGGCGTGGCTGCCGTTACACAAAGGAGCAACATGAACCCAATCAGCTTACTGATCGTGGATGACCACCTGATTCTTCGCAGTGGCTTGCGCTTACTGCTCGAGTCAGAAACGAGCATTGAAATCATTGCCGAAGCCTCGAGTGCCGAAGAAGCCCTCGAGTTGGCTGCCACCAAGCAACCCGATGTGATTCTGATGGATATTCAACTGCCTGGAATCAACGGCATTGAAGCCACACGGCGGATCAAAGCCCAGAACCCACGCACCCAGATTGTGATGCTAACGATGTTCCAAGACGATGACAGTGTGTTTGCAGCGATTCGCTCTGGAGCGCAAGGCTATTTACTCAAAGGCGCAACCCAAGAAGAAATCATCCAAGCTGTGCGCGGTGTGGCTCGAGGTGAAGCGGTTTTTGGGGCTGGAATTGCCGAGCGAGTCTTAAAATTCTTTGCAGCCACCCGCCCAGTTGCTGCGCCGCTCTTTCCAGAACTGACTTCTCGAGAACACGAAATCCTCGAGTTAATTGCCCAGCGATTGCCGAACAGTGCCATTGCAGCGCGGCTTGAGTTAAGCCCCAAAACCGTGCGGAACTATGTCTCGAATATCATTTCTAAACTGCAAGTGGCAGACCGCACCGAAGCCATGTGGTTGGCGAAAAATGCTGGTTTGGTGGGCTAAAGCTCGGTGCGAATAAACACGGTTTTCTCGTCGCTGTACGCCTCGAGTGCCTTGGGTCCAAGCTCACGCCCATAACCAGATTGTTTTACACCACCAAACGGGGTGGTGTAACGCACACTCGAGTTGGAATTGACACTTAGCACTCCGCTCTCGAT
>JAAFJQ010000329.1 GCA_013298185.1 Deinococcales bacterium | reverse complement strand
CAATTTATGACGCTCGAGGCAGGCGATGTGATTATCACTGGCACACCCGACGGGGTTGGACCTCTGCAACCGGGCGACCATATCGAGCTGACGATTGCAGGAGTGGGTGTTCTCGAGACGCACATTGGACCGCGCCAATGAATGTCCATACCATTGACCTCGAGTTGATGGGCATGGCTGGGGTGGTGGCAGCGTATTTCATTCCCTCGAGTGCAGGGCATTTGATTGTGGATTGTGGTCCCTCGAGTACCCTGCCTAAACTCAAGGCTGGAATTGCAGCGCTTGGCTACGACATCGCCGACGTCAAACATTTGCTGATTACCCATATTCACCTTGACCACGCTGGAGGGGCTGGCACAATGGCGAGGGAATTTGGGTTACAAGTTTACGTTCATAAAAACGGCGCAAACCACCTCATGCGTCCTGAGCGCCTGCTCGAGAGTGCGACCCGAATTTACGGCGCAATGATGGATACCTTGTGGGGAGCATTTGAAGCTGTACCAGAACAGCAACTCGCAGTTCTCGAGGGTCATGAAACCCTCAGCCTCTCGGGTTTTGAGGTGCAAGCCGTGTACACACCCGGTCACGCCATTCATCACTTGGCATATGCCTTTGGGCGAGATGTTTTTAGTGGTGATGTCGGCGGAGTCCGCCTTGCCGATTCCGACCATGTGGTTGCTCCCACGCCACCACCCGACATTGACTTTGCTGCATGGCGAGAAAGCATTGTCAAACTTCGGGCGCTCGAGCCAAAGCGCATTTACCCAACCCATTTTGGCGCTCATGACAATGTAGAACAACACTTTGCGAATCTCGAGCAGAGCATAGATCAACTCGAGCAACTGGCTAAGGAAATCCTAAGCAGTGGTGGTGGAGCCGACGAGATTGCCAAAGCCAATTGGTCAACGTGCCAAAGCCCAAATTGGCAATTCAGACCTCGAGCAGAAATACGAACTCTCCACCCCGTACCTGATGGCAGCCAATGGGTTGGTTAGGTACTGGGAGAAGAAGAAGAGGAAAGAAGAAAGGTAAAAGAGAAAAGGTTTTCTTTCCTCTTTCCTCTTTTACCTTTTCTCTATAAACTCCCATGTCTCAAGAATCCCAACTTCAAGCCCTGCAAAATAGTCTCGAGCAACGTCTTGGGGCAACGGGTAAGACTTGGTCAGAAATAGTCTCGAGTCTCGAGAAAGTGCTGCCTGCGGTGCTGGTGAAGCAACTCCTCGCCCTGCCTCAACTCGAGGGTGAATTGTTCAGCAAAAGTCTCGAGTCTTGCCAAAACCAATTGGCACTCTTTGCTCGGGTTGAAAAACCAGTGCAGTCCGAAGAAATCTGGGATGAAACACGTCGCGCTGAGGCTCGAGCCAAAATTGATGCGGCTGGTAATGTCATTACCAAGCTTAAACGCCAGACGCTTACCTCGAGACTGGCTTGGTGGTTGCACGATACCCGAGCCAACATTCCTAAACGGGCGTACCGCATCAGCCGAACTTGGCGCTTACCCATGACCTTGGTTTTTGCAATGGGCGGCGCGATTTTGGGTTGGTTCTCGGTTGGACTTGGCGCTGCTGTGCTAGGCGCTGTGGTTGTTGGTGTAATTGGTTTTGTCAGCTACGCAGAACAAAACATCGCCAAAAGTCTGTGGTGGCAAACGCGATTGCTCGAGGAAATGCTCAAGTTATTCCGAGGTTTGTTTTGGCTGGTGCTGGTTTTGCTGGGGCTGGGGTTGGTTGCTTTGCTGGTCTGGTTTGTACTGCGAAACTGGAATACCCGCTAAGCCTTTTGTGCATTATGCCCCTCAATGCTGGAAACGTTTTCGTGATACCTTATGCCATTCTAGTGTGAGCTGACTCGAGTCTTGCTCAGGGGGTTACATGACACAAACAATGACACAAGTGGTAGATGCGTTTGAAAAAGCCCGCAAGTATAACCGCGCCGATGATGCCATCGCCCAAGGACTGTATCCGTATTTCAAAGCCATTCAAAAACACGGCGGCGGCAGTGTCATCGTGGACGGCGAAGAATATGTGCTGACAGGCAGCAACGATTACTTAGGTTTAACCCAAGACCCTCGCATCCGCGAAGCCAGCAAAAACGCCATAGACCAATACGGCACAACCTGCACAGGCTCGAGGTTCTTAACTGGTACGCTCGAGATTCACGCGGTTCTCGAGCATGAACTGGCAGAATTCATGGGCAAAGAAGCGGCACTGGTCTTTGGAGCGGGTTTTCTAGCCTGCGCCACCAGCGTTGTGGCACTCTGCGCTCGTCATGATTTGGTCTACTTTGACCGCGAGAACCACGCCAGCTTATATGACGGCGCTCGCCTGTCATGGGCATGGGATAACCTGCGCCGCTTCAAGCACAACGATGCCGAAGACCTCGAGCGTCAACTCAAAGCCGACGAAGGCAAACCCGGTGGGCGCTTGGTTTACACCGAAGGTGTTTTCAGCATGTCCGGTCATATTGGCACGGTGGACGAAGTGGCAACTGTCGCCAAGAAATACGGCGCTCGAGTCATCTGCGATGATGCCCACGCCAGTGGAGTCCTCGGACCTCGAGGCGAAGGCGCACATGTTCACTTTGGCATTGAAGACAAAGTGGATGTGGTCGTCGGCACATTCTCTAAGTCCTTTGCTTCAGTCGGTGGATTTATCGCGGCTGACCGAGAAATCGTGGATTATATCAAGCACACAGGTCGCCCATTCATCTTCAACGCTGCCCTGCCCGGTCCAAGTGTGGCGGCGGCACTCGAGGCACTGCGAATCATGCGCTCCGAGCCACATCACCGCGAAAACATGTGGAAAAACGTGAATTTCATGCGCTCAAATCTGCTGAATCTCGGTTTTGATTTGCTAGGCAGCAACAGCCCAATCATTCCCGTGATGGCTGGTGAAGAAGACACCGCCATCCGCTTCTGGCGCGGGCTGTGGGATGCGAAAATTTTCACCACCCCAAGCCTGCCGCCAGCCGTTCCGAGCGGCAAAGCCATCATCCGCACCAGTTATAACGGCGCTCACACCCAAGACCAACTCGAGAAAGCGCTGTATGCGTTTGAGCATGTTGGTAAGGCATTGCAGATTATTCGTTAGGGTATTGACGAAGGATAAAGGACGAAGGACGAAGGCAAAACAGCCTTTGTCCTTTTTTCGTGAGTCCGAGGTGCGTCCCAAGATTGGGTATACATGACTTCAAAATGTGTTTAAGTTGGTGCAAACCCTCTCCCCAACCCCTCTCGCCGCTATCGCGGGAGAGGGGCTTTGAACACCTTCCCCCGCGATAGCGGTGGGAGGGTCGCACGAAGTGCGGGGAGAGGGTTTGCGCCACATGATAGACAACATAGAACCGCCTAACTTGTTTGCGATTTTCTGGCATACCCATTTTGAGGATGCACCCATTCGTGAGTCTGTCCCTTGCGTTTTTGGTTTGTCTCGAGTACACTTCCAAAGTTTGCTCGAGCTTGGGTTGGAATTAACTGCCCGCATAAGTACAGAGCATCTGCGGGGGACGCTTGTAACCCGTAGTCGAACTCGAGAAGGAGTCGAATGCCTACAGTTCAACAGTTGTTACGCAAGGG
>JAAFJQ010000328.1 GCA_013298185.1 Deinococcales bacterium | reverse complement strand
ATTCGCCACCACCCGAGTTCAATGGATGCGCGATAACAGTTACCGCATTACAGGTAATTTAACTTTGAATAATGTCACCAAAGCCATGATTACAACTGCCACAGTTAAGTTTACCGCCGCCAATGACGCTACCAGATCAGCTCGAATTGCTGGTGACAGCCTTGCCCTCAACACCACCTTTAAGATTAAATTGGCAGACTTTAATGTCAAGCACCCCAACATTGCTGCTGGGCGAGTCAATGAAGAAATTGTAATCACAATCAAAACCATCGCAACAAACAAGTAAGGTCTGGTGTAATACACATTACATTTTTCCAGCTCGGTATGCTCTCGAGGAGATGATGATTTTAGCGCGTTTCAAAAAGGTTTTTTTGGGTCTGGCAATCACAGCGGTTGTCTTTATTGTTGGTAGCCTTGTTGCTACAAGTCTGCTCACTAGAAATGCTGTCTTTGCCCAACGCGCAGAAAAACTCGAGGCAGCCGAATTGTTTGGCGATACTCAGCAACGGGTTTTGATTGGCAGCCCTCAAACATTTTTACCACTTGATGCCAAGGCTTTTTTAGATGGCACAGGCGATAACGGAGCAAAGCTGCTGAATGACTCGTACTTACGGGAAAAAAATATTTACCCTGTTCAGGTGAAGACCGTGGAATTTTTTCGTAATGCGATCATATTGGCTTCGATTTTAGGTGGTGCTTTAATGTTCCTCTTGTGGTGGCTTGGGCATCGCTCGAGCGTCAAAATCCAACGCACAGCTTGAATTTCATTGATTTATTACGTCTCGAGGATGTTGCTCGAGACGTTTTTTATTTGGCGCTCGGTATTTTGGGTTAGAATCAAGGTATGAAAACAATTCGCTTTGGAGTTTTAGGAGCCGCTAAGATCAACAACGCCGTCATTCCAGCCATGCACGCCGCAGCTCACATCGAGTGCGTAGCAATTGGTACCGAAAATCCTGATAAAGCCAAAGCTCAAGCTCAAAAACTCGAGGTAGCCAAGATTTGCAGTTACCAAGAACTGCTCGAGACAGATATAGACGCGGTTTACATCCCACTGCCTAATCATTTGCATTTGCCTTGGGCGCTGAAAGCCTTAGAAGCAGGCAAGCATGTCTATGTCGAAAAACCAATGGGTTTAACCCCAAACGAAGTTGAACAAATCCTTGACTCGGCAAGTGCCAAAAAACTGCTAGCGATGGAAGGTTTTATGTACCGCCATCATCCGCAGTTCTACCGCGCCAGAGAAATCATCAACAGTGGTCAACTCGGCGAGATTCGCTTGATTCGTAGCAGTTTTTCTTTTACCCTTGAGCAACCAGAAAACATTCGTTGGGTGCGCTCTTTTGGTGGCGGCGCATTGTATGACCTCGGTTGTTACTGCATTAATTCCACGCTGCTGCTCTTGGGTGAAACCCCGACCAGCGCCAAAGCCAGCGCCCGAATTGGTGGTGTAACCGCACCAGAACAACACTCGGACTTAACCACCAGCGCGATTCTCGAGTTCAACAATGCCCAAGCGGTGTTTGAATGCTCAATTGCTATGCCCAATCGTCAGCACCTCGAGGTGGTTGGTTCAAAAGGCATTTTAGAGCTACCAGAATTTGTTCATCCAAGCTCGGAAATTGGTACAGTGATGCTCAACGGCGCAACCGAAAAAACCATTCAGTACAACCGTTATCAGCGTCTGCTCGAGCATTTTGCTTTGGTGGCAAATAATGAAGCCGAACTCGAGTTTGGTTTACCCAGCCACAGCACCAATCCATTGGCTCAAGCCAAGGTGATTGCAATGGTGCAAGAAGCCATGGGCTATGAGCTATAAGGGCTGATGCTTCGGTTTGTTTGGGGGGTGTTGCTGGTGGTGATTTTAGGGGCAGCTTATGTGCTGACCCGCCCCCGAGACAGTGGTGTTGAATTTAAGCCCAAATCGAGCGCTGAACTCGAGCAGTTGATGCAAGGCGCTTTTGTGGCAGCTCGTCCTGCCATGCTGCAACTGAAATCCCTGCAAGTCTCGGCGGATGATCGGTTTTACTACAGCCGCCAAGGGACAGCCAGTGGTTTTTTGATTTCTCCTGACGGCTTTGCCCTCACGGCTTACCATGCGGTGGTGGGCGTGGATAAACTCGAGGTGCTGACCACCAAACAAGAATTATTGCCTGCGAAAGTGATTGGATGGGATGAATCTCGGGATTTGGCGCTTATTCAAGTCCTAGCCAAACGACGGCTCGAGTTCTTAAAAGTAGACACAACCTCCGAAGCCAAAATCAACGACCCAATTGTGGAAATTGGCAACAGTGGCAATGATTTTATTCAACCGCGTTATGGCGCAATTCAAGGGTACATCCAAAACCTAGAACTTTTGATTCCAACCAAAGTCATGCTTTCCAATGTACCAATTCATCCGGGTGATTCTGGTGGAGCAGTGGTGAATTTTGCAGGGGAGGCAATCGGCATTGGCATTGGTTACGCCCAAGATGCAAAAGGGCGGGTTTCGTATCTTGTGCCTTTTTTTGGACTTGCGCCGTGGCTCGAGCAGTTAAAAACAGGTGCAAAACTGAATATACCCGGTCTGGGGCTTCGGGTTTCACAGAACAACACCCGAGGGATGGATGTGGATTATATCCAAAAAAACAGTCCAGCCGACCAAGCGGGCTTAAAACTTGGGCATCAAAGTCAATTGCTACTGCTCGAGTTGGATGGGCAGAAACTCGAGACTTTGCGCGACTTTCACCGCATTGTCCGAAGTAAAAAAATCGGTGAAAGCATTCAGCTCTTGTTGCTGCAAAACAACAAAGAAATCAGTTTGAACTTAAGAATCGAGTAAAAACGCACCAACCACGCGGTTTAAGACCCACCAACCACTTTTGGTGCAGCGCACTATATCTCCGTCCCACTCAAGCCAGCCGTTTATTTGGCAATCAGCAAATGCCTTGGCAAAGTGCGTTTTTGCATCCAAACCCGCCAGTTCTGACACTCGAGCCAGATCAATCCCGCGCTTTAAGCGAAAACCATTAAAAAGTGCATCAGTAATAAACTCAACTCGAGAAATGTTTTCAACTTCGCCGCGCCCCCCCTCGAGCCACTGGTGCAAATGCGGGTTGGTGCGCCGCGTTGCAATCTTGTCATCCGTTGGTGGTGTAGCAGGATAATGTCCAGCAGCACCCGCCCCCAAGCCATAGAAGAATTTGTTCTCCCAATAGGCGGTGTTGTGCTTGGACTCCGCACCGAGTTTGGCATGATTCGAGACTTCATAGCGCACCAAGCCATACTGCTCGAGCAGCGGTTCAGCATTCTCGAGGGCGTAACTTTCGGCATCCTCGGAAACCAGAATGCCTTTCTTATAAAACGGTGTTCCCGCTTCGATGGTCAGGGTATAACACGAAATATGTTCTAAACCAATCTGCCCAAGGGTTTTTATATCCAGCTCGAGATTTTGGTTTGGTACCGCCGTAATCAGGTCAGCCGAAACCGCAAAGCCTGTGTTTTGCAGCAGCTCAAGCGCATCAAGGGCTTGTTTGGCATGGTGGGTGCGCCCCAGAAATTTCAGCACATCGTCTTGGGTACTTTGAACGCCTAGGC
>JAAFJQ010000327.1 GCA_013298185.1 Deinococcales bacterium | reverse complement strand
AATCTGGGTTTTCCAGTTGGTCAAATCAGTTCAATTATTGGCAGCAATGGCTGTGGCAAAACCACCTTGCTGCGCTCCTTGGCTCGGCTTTTGAAACCCAAAACTGGTGCGGTGCTGCTCGAGGGCAGAGCCATTCATCAACTTCCAAGCAAAGAAGTGGCGCGTCAAATCTCGGTTCTGCCCCAAGCCCCTTTTGCCCCTGAAAGCATCACGGTTGAAGCACTGGTGCAGTTTGGGCGGTATCCATACCAGGGGTTTTTCCAGCAATTGACCAGCCAAGATCAGCATTTTGTTGAACTGGCTTTGCAGCAAACACGGATGCTCGAGTTGCGCGAACGGCGTTTAGAAACCCTTTCGGGTGGACAACGCCAACGGGCTTGGATTGCCATGGCGCTGGCGCAGGACACACCGATTTTGCTGCTCGATGAACCGACCACGTATTTGGACATCATGCACCAACTCGAGGTGCTGCATTTGCTCGAGGAGTTAAACCGAATGTCGCAAAAAACCATTGTGATGGTGCTGCATGACCTGAATCAAGCCTCGAGGTACAGTCATCAGTTGATTGCCATGAAGGATGGTCGAGTGCTGGTTCAGGACACACCAGTAAAGGTTTTGACCCATCAAACTTTGCAGCAGGTATTTGGCATTCGAGCGCACTTGTTGACTGACCCCTCGAGTGGTAAACCGCACATCATTCCGTATGAATTAACGCAAGAATAGAACCGATTCATACCTTCAAGAAACCCGTCTGAAATGTCATGGTTTGTAGCTCATTTTCGATTCTACATTTTTTGAGTGGTATGCTTACTTATGGCTTTTTCGCAAGTAGCCTTGTTTCCAGAGCCTGATTTACGGTCAATGGATGCGTTGGTTGCTGTGTCACCAACCAACCTTGGGCAATTTTTTACTCCCTTGGAGGTGGCTGATTTTATGGCTTCACTCTTTTTGGAATCTACTCGAGCGGTCAAGCTGCTTGATGCAGGGGCGGGCTTGGGGATTCTCACACAAGCCGCAGTCAAACACTTGTCAAAGCAAAGCCAATTGGTTGATGTCACACTCTATGAAAAAGACGTGGCTTTGCGTGAACCACTGTTGCAAACTTTGACTTTATGCCAACAAATAGCACAAGCTGCTAAGGCGGAATTGAGGTCAGAACTTTATCTTAAAGATTTTTTATTGACCCACCTTGAACAGCAAATCAAGCCTCGTTTTAGCCACGTGATTCTCAATCCTCCTTATGCAAAATTGGCTCGAGGTACGCACTTACGAAAAAAACTCGAGGATTATGGCTTGGATGCAAATAATTTGTATTCGGCTTTTTTGGATCTGAGTATCGAGCTACTCGAAGACGGTGGCGAATTGGTGGCGATTACCCCGCGCAGTTTTTTTAACGGTGTGTATTTTACTTCGTTTAGAAAACGTTTTTTACAACGGATGCAGTTGTCTCATATCCGTATTTTCGAGTCACGTCGCGAGGTGTTTTCAGGCGTTCTGCAAGAAACAGTGATCATCCATGCCATCAAATCAAAAGCCCGAGGAGCTGTGACCATCAGCCATGTGGCTTTAGGAAAAGCAGGTTCAACCCAGCGATGTGTCCAGTATACCGAAGTTGTACAGCCAACTGATACTGAATTATTTATTCGTGTTCCCGAAAATCAAAAAGTAGCCGAACAAAGCTCAAAGGTTGAAGCCTTATCCCACAGACTCACGTCGTTAGGTTTACAGGTTTCTACAGGTCGGGTGGTTGATTTTCGAGTACCTGAGTTGTTGCACCACATGCCTTCGACTGGCGACCATGCGCTTTTGTATCCTAAACATTTGCAGGCTGGAACAATTGTTTTTCCGCTTCAAGCCGCCAAAGCCAATGCACTTTCAGCCGCCAAAGCCAGTCAAGCCGTTCTTGTACCAGAGGGATTTTATGTCCTGATAAAGCGATTTTCTGCTAAAGAAGAAGCCCGACGGGTGGTAGCAGCTCTTTATGAACCTCAAAAAGCCCGTTTTGGGGCAGTGGGTTTTGAAAATCATCTCAATTACATTCATTGCAAAGGACATGGCTTAGAAAGAAAAACGGCGCTTGGTTTGGTCGTATATTTGAATTCAACGGCTTTTGATACTGCTTTTCGGATATTTAGTGGACATACCCAAGTTAATGCCACTGACCTTCGTAACATGATGTTTCCAAGCATCGAGGTATTGCATCGTTTGGCTGCTCGAGTCAGTCTGCCTCTGCCAAACCAAGATGTACTGGACAGTATCGTAACGCAAGAGGTTTTTCCATGTCAGACTTAAGTGCTGCCCAAATCAAAATCGAACAAGCCTTGCAAGTGTTGCGGTGTTTTAGCAACTTGCCAGTAGAAGCCACCAATTTGCGTTCGGCTTTGGTTTTTTTGGCATTGCTCCAGCTAAAACCCGAGACTCCTTGGGCAGATGCAAGTTTGCCACGGCTTGGTGTAACCCCAATCATGGATTTTATTGCCCGGTTTTATGGTAAGACCTATGCACCCAACAGCCGTGAAACCATTCGCAAAGCAACTTTACATCATTTTTTACGAGAAACACTGGTGCTGCTCAATCCAGATCAACCAACCCGTCCCACCAACAGCCCCAAAAGTGTTTATCAAATCAACCCTGCTTTACTCGAGGTTGTGTGTGGTTTAGAAACCTTCGATTGGCAAGCACAACTGCTGGGGTTTATTGCAAAAACAACCGAGCGACAAGTAGAGCATAGGCTCAAGCGAGCCGTCAAAAAGATACCGATTACTTTTGGTGATATGCAAGTAGAGCTTTCACCAAGTGGTCAAAATCCGCTAATTCGTCAAATTATCGAAGAATTTTGTCCGCGTTTTGCCGCAGGCGCAGAAGTTGTTTATGTTGGTGATAGCTCGAGTAAAACGGGATTCTACAATCGTAAATTACTTAAAACCTTTGGGATTGTTTTAGATGACCACGGCAAAATGCCCGATGTGATTGCCTATCAACCCGAAAAGCGATGGTTATTCTTAATAGAAGCAGTCACCACCCACGGAGCAATGACCACAACCCGTTTAATGCAGTTGAAACAGCTTTTTGAACAGCCAGAGCTAGGACTTGTTTATGTCACCGCTTTTGAAACTCGAGCAGCAATGCGTCGGTATTTGGCTGATATTGCTTGGGAAACAGAAGTTTGGATTGCAGAAACACCAGAGCATCTGATTCACTTTAATGGTGATCGGTTTTTTGGACCCCGAGGGGCGTAAATTTGATTCAACCTTCTCGAGTTATGCTGGTTTTTTCGATAGCTTTGTGCGTGGTGGTTTTGACTTTTTTGCTATCAATTTCAATTGGCGCAGTGCCGATTCCTCTGCTCGAGCTTGGACGCTTGCTCTTTAATCCAGACTCGAGTGCCTTAGCCATCATTGTGCATTCTTTGCGTGTTCCAAGGGCTTTGGTTGCTGTGATGGTTGGCTCGAGCTTAGCCATCAGTGGGACGTTGTTTCAAGCCTTAACCCGCAATCCATTGGTCGGACCCGGTATTCTCGGGGTCAATGCTGGAGCCATGCTGGCTATTTTGCTGGCAATTGTCTTTGTGCCGACT
>JAAFJQ010000326.1 GCA_013298185.1 Deinococcales bacterium | reverse complement strand
AAAGCCATTGAAACGGCTTTTAAGCAGTCGAATCAATTGCTTTTGGGTGTACTTGGTGGTTTCGCGCCAACCCTCGAGAATCTTAAAGGCTGGGTGCTTGGGCAAACCAATGGAATGCACCACACTGCGATGCCCATTGAAGTGAATGGCTTTGATACCACTGTCGTTAATCGTGATGGTGCGCTGTTCGCCTGTTACGCTAGTTCGTTCTAGTGCCTCGAGCTTGATGGCTTCCACAAGGTCGTCGGTGGTTGCCACGGCGTATTGGGGCGGCTGGACAAAAAAGACTCGTTGCTCGTAAGTGCCATCAGGTTGCTTGACCAAGACAAAATGCTTGTCTTCTGGAAACCGTAAGACAGTCTGGTTGGCTTCGTTGACAAGTTTGGCAATAGCGGCAATAGCTTCGGCTGAATTGGACATTTTAACCTCGAGAGATAAAAATAGGACGCACCGTAGCGCGTCCTCGAGAGGGTTTAGGCTTCTTGGCTGTCGGAGCGAATGTCGTCAAAGAGCGGCGCGGCGCTGTACTCGGGCAAGACTGGAATGGCGTAGCCTTCTTCGTTTCGGGTCAGGTGTACCACTTCGCTTGGGATGTTTTGGTCTGGCAACTTGTCTTTGACCACAACCCCAATGGCAACATGGGGAACGGTACGGCTTCGGTCATCGGGACGCGGCTCAAAGCTGACTTGAATCAGTACCGAACGGGGTTTCTTGAGGCTTGGACGGTCATCACAATCATGCACCGCTCGACGAAGTGCAGCGTTTATCGCATTACCGACAACGCCTCCTTGGAGTTTTCCAAGTGTTTCAATGGTGACGTGCTGGACGGGTTTATTCATGATACTTTCTCCTTGGTCTGAACCGATGATAACTATTCATCAGTTCTGCTGAATTTTAACACAAAATGCTAAGCGGTGTGCGGTATTGGTGACTTGGCAATACTTTCAAAGCGTTGCAGCGCACCACGCCAAAGCAACGCCACAGAACCAACATACCCAGAACGAGACTTGGCAATAATCCACTCTGCCGATGTGTCTTTGGGGTCTTTACTGTAATAACTTTTTCTGTAGGGAAAAATAACCATGTCGGCTTCTTCTTCAATGCCACCACAGCCGCGCAAATGGTGCATGGATGGCTTCTTGTCAGTTGCATTTTCATTACCTCGAGACAGTTGCGCCAGCAGCAAAATTGGGATGTGCAGTGACTTAGCAAGGTTTTTCAGTTGCTTGACCATGTAATTGAGTTCAGCAACATCATTGCCTTTGCTTCCTGCACGGTGCGAAATACGGTGTAGGTGGTCAATCACAACCACAGTTAAGGGTGATTTACGGTGCTGTCGAAGAATCCCAACAATAATTTGGTCAATGTCCAAACCCGCCCGATCATCAATCAGCAAGTTTGGCAACTCGGACAGTGCCATAATTTTGTTTTCATCGGCATAATCCAGTTGTCCACGACGAATCTTGCCATAGTCCACGGCTGCCCTGAGTGCCGCAGCCCGTTGCAGCAATTCGTCTTGCCCCATCTCGAGGCTTTGAAAAAATACCGATTCATTGGCTCGAGCCGCATTGATGGCAACTTGCAACGCGCCAACGGTCTTGCCCATGCCTGGTCTGGCTGCCATCACAACAAGCTGCCCAGGCTCAAACCCTCCTGTTAAACTGTCAAAATCAACCAAACCCGTTTTGATGATTCCTGCGATTTTCTGCCCACTACCACGCAACTTATTGCGTTGGTAAACTTCCGCCAAGCCCGTCATCAGTGGTTTTACCGAATGTTCTGAGTGGTTACGGCTGGTTGCCAAAGTGAACGCTTCGGATGCCAGTTTTAAGGCTTCGCCAACATCGGCATTGTCTCGAGCAGCCAGCATGATTTTCTTTCCAGCCAATTCAAGCGCCCTAAGTTGCGCTTTTTCAGCAACCGTGATGGCATAATCTCGAGCAAAAATACTGGTTGGTTCGTAGTCTCGCATCCCAATCAGGTATGCAAGACCGCCAACAAAGTCAAGTTGGTTAGCGTCTTTGAGGCTTTGCACCAAGAAATCTAATGCCAACGGCTTTTTCTTTTGGTTCAGCCCAACCAAATGCCGCCAAATCACCCTGTTTCGTTCCGAGAAAAAATCGGTTTCTTGCACCAATTCTCGAGTGTCATCAAAGGCTTGTTCGTCAATCAAAATACTTGCCAACAAGCCCGTTTCTGAATCGTGTGCAATGTGATGCTCTGCCACTGTTTCAAACACATTCATAATCAACCCCATGCCTCGGCTTCTTCAAGTTGTTCGTCTTGGTGTTCATCCGTCAATATCGGATATTCGTCAGCAGCCTGTGCATCACGTTCTGAACGCCATTTAGGTGCAAAACCTTCAATACTTTGCGGTGTCACCATCTCGGGTTTCCAATCAGAGCAACGTTTAACAACGTTTTGAACGTCTTCAACACTGTATTTTGCAGCGATTAACGATTTGGTGGCTTTGCCAATTCGTGACCGTGTGATGTTGGTTAGATTTTCAACTGAGCCATAACAGGCTTCGGCAATGACTGTGAAAATTTGTTGAAATTCCGATAACGGTTTCGATGGATTTTCAACGGGTGGACTCGAGGTGTTTTTTTCCTCGAGAGGTTTTTCTATTTGTATATTCTCTTCTTCCTTATTAGAGAGATTCCGTGGTTGTCGGACTACTGTTTCCCGTAAACCTCGGACTACTGTTTCCGTGGTTGTCGGAATCTTGTTTCCACCATATCCCAAGATTTCCAGCAGCTTTTCCAAAATCAATCGGTACTCGAGACGGGCAGGAATACCGCGTTTGCGTTCCTCGAGTACCCCTAATTGCTTTAACTTTTTTCGAGCGGTCAACTGCATTTCATCAGTCAAACCTGTTTGCTCTTGCAAATCTGCTTGGGTATTCCAAAACCAACCATCGTCTGACTGACTACGACGTTGCCAATACAAAAACTGTCCAAGTAAAATAGCGGCATTGCCACCAAATTTAGCAACGGCTTGTGGTCGAACCACAACGACTTTTTGACCGCCAAAACCATCAAGTATTTCCCACGGTTCAATCACAAATACCTCAAAACGCAATTATTCAGCATTTCTGCTGTTGACAAAGACGTGAAGGCGGTATATTCTGCCTTTCGACAGAGAGCCGCCTTCACGGGCGGTTTTTTGATTTACTCTCGAGGTGTCCAAACACCACGGCGAACGGCTTCCTTCTCGAGCGCACGAATCACATCAATGCCGTCTCGTTGCGCTAACAGATGGATGTGCTTGACTTCGCATTTGAGAATCTTAGAACAGGCTTCTCGCAAGCGCACAGTCATGGCATCGCCCTTGAGTGGTTTGTTGTTGGCATCCAAGAACAAGGTTTGGGCAATGGCAAACATGATGTTTCTGGACTTGGTTTGCAATTGATCTTCTTTGGATACATCTTCGTGCTTGTACATCGGTGTACCTTCGTTTGTTGTGGCACTGGGTAGGTCATCAAATTGCTTTTGCGTTTCACTGGTTGGCTTGTCGGGCAAATCGGACGCTGATTTCATTTGCATGGTTGTGACCAGACCCAAAAGGGCTTTGCGCTCACTCTCGATGT
>JAAFJQ010000325.1 GCA_013298185.1 Deinococcales bacterium | reverse complement strand
TTAGCGACTACATAAGCATCTTGGTATTGGTGGAATAACCAGATGATTTGCCAGTGGCTTCTTTCGATGGGGTCTTTGGCTTGACGGTAGCCTTGTTCGAGTTCTTCGAGGCTTGCATGGTTGGTTAGTTGTAATCTTGGTCGTGTCATACAAGAGTATACACCTTAACTTGGTATTACATCAATCTGCGCTGCGATTGTCCGTAACCGCTCGAGAATCAGGCTCAAGCCAATGCCTTGGCGGTGGTGTTCTCGAGTCACCATGCCCCATGCCAGCCCTGCTTGTTGGTCTGCCACAAAATACCCACCGCAAGCGAGGATGCCTTCTTTGGTCTCGAGTACCAAGTATTCGGCATTTGGTCCACGTTCGGTTAGGTCGTCTAAGTAAAGCTTGAAGTCTTCGCGTTCATTTGGTGCAAAAAAAGTTAGTAAGTTAGAATCAAACACCTCGAGACACGCCTTGCGGTCTTGGTTGGTGTAGGCTCGAATTTGAAATGGGTTGCTGCTCATGGGGTTTTTCTCGCTCTTGGCTTGGGGTTGAAAATCGCGTTGAACACACTCGGAAAACGGTCACACTTACTCGAGCGTAACCAATACGCCACATCTGGGTTCATCCACTCGAGCAGTTTAACGATGGTTTCGTACCGACTCCAAAGCTCAAGCGGTTGTTTGTTAATTGGTTCATGATGTGCGATTCGGTTACGGAGCTGCCTGATTTTAGTAAGTTCATCTCGAATCATTTGTACATTCCGATTGTTAGGTGTTGTTGCTGGAAACAACACTGTATTGTAGGGTCGCCAGAATTCCGATTCGTATGCTTTACTGAATAATGATGTCCAAAATCCAAACATTAACTCTGCCACGACAGAACCAGAGTGAATTGGTTTTTTAGCAGATGCAAGTTTTTCAACTGCCTTGAAGACCTCACCTCGTTCATGGCGGTCTAGCAAATAAAGTAGGTTGCTGTCTCGGTAACAATCTTGACCGTATTTTTTCACAAGAACAAGTTCAAATTGATTTCGCAAAACGATTTCTAGTTGCTGCATAAGTGGGTATAACGCCTCACATAGCCGAACGTTCTCACCATATTTTTTAAGAGTCTTTGCCAAAGTCTGACCCTGAGTAGCATAAGATGATAACCGCGCTACTGAAATGCCTTTTTGAACTTTTCTGTAATTTATTCTGGTCATTGTCTTTACCTAGTTGATTTTGCTTATGTTGATGAGTTGACAGCTATTTAAAAATTTTGTACTCTTTACGTGTTCACCCCGAGATTAGCCTATGGCGCTTCGTGCGTTATGCCCTCGGGGTTTCGTTTTTTGTGCCGCGTATCTGCAATCCACTGGTGTTCATCAGCGTGTTCAGTAATCGCTCCCGTGACCGCTCGAGGTGCGCTCGAATCGCTTCTTCGGCTGCGCTCGAGTCGCGCATTGCGATGGTCTCGAGGATGCGTTTGTGGTCAGTAACAGCTTTTTGCTGTCCGCCTTGGGCGTTGGCTTCGTACCAGCGTGTGCGCGAAAGGCGGGTGAGGACATCCTCGAGCGCTCGGACGTAAAATCCATTGCCGCTTAATCGGGCTAACTCGAGGTGGAAGTCCGTGGCGTTTTTCATGAAGGCCTCGAGATTTTTGGTGGGTTTCTCGAGGGCTTTGAGGAGCTGTTTGATTTGGTTTTCGGTTGCTCGTTCGCAACTTAGCTTAGCTGCACTTGTCTCGAGCGTGGCGCGGAACTCGAGGGCTTGGCTGATTTCACTAAAGTCTATGGGTGCAACAATATAACCGCGTCCGTCGCGTTGCACCAGTCCTTCATTCTCGAGCTTGGCAAGGGCGCTGCGGACGGTGGTGCGGCTGGTGTCTAAGAAAGTCTCGAGTCCACGTTCGGTCAATGCGTTTCCGGGCGCGAGGTCTAAGCGCAAAATGGCGGTGCGGAGTTTTTCGTAGACAAGATTTGATGCCATGATGTCCTCTTGGAGAATGTACCAATTGGTATACCATATGGTGTGCCAAAATTCAAGCCATTTTGCGCGTTTCGTGGTAGAATGTCCGTTATGAAATCGCAAGCGATGACCATTGGGGCAGGTGGGGAGATTGTTCTAGGCAAAGAATTTGCGGGACAGCATGTACTGGTCACACAATCAAGAACAGGTGTTTGGCAAGTCGAGACGGCAGATGTGATTCCTCATAGCCAGCGTTTTTGGTTTCGTCCAGATATAGATAAGCACATGCAAGAAGCCTTAGCTGAAGTGAAAGCTCGTCCAGTTCAAGTGACTTCAGATCAGGAAATGGAAGCCTTGTTTGCAAAAGCGCTCCAGCGTTTTGAAGAGCCGCATTCATGATTGAACTGGATTTAAATCAAGCCAAGTTCCAAACCACCATGTTTATGTTGCAAAAAATGGAGTCGTTGCAGGTGCTTGGCGCACTTCGTAAGATTCGTCAAATGACGTGGGAACAGTTTTATGACCATTCAGGATTTAATTGGGAATGGATCGAAGCAAAACAATACTATACTTTTCGAGCCTCAGATAAAATCCGTGTTGCAGCCGTGCGCGAGGGAAATATTTTGCGTTTAATGGCAGTCTTTGATGACCATGACAGCGCTTACTGATTCGGGACTCGAGTCACACTGTTATAAACCCAAATACGGCATAATCCCGAGTAGGTTACTCGGAATATGTTGACTGTTGAATCCCTTTCTAAGCGCTACCATGCCAATCACCCACCTGTGGTGAACAACGTTTCTTTTACTCTCGAGGATAACAGCATCACCGCGATTCTAGGTCCGAGCGGTTGTGGTAAAACCACCACTTTGCGCTTGATTGCTGGTTTTGAACGCCCTGAAACGGGCAGTATTGTGCTTGGCAATCAAACCCTTGTCTCGAGCAGTGTTGACCTTCCACCTGAGCGCCGTGAAATTGGTTTTGTCTTTCAAGAATACGCGCTTTTTCCGCACCTGACGGTTCTCGAGAACACCATGTTCGGACTTTCCAAACTGCCCAAACCCAAACGTCTCGAGCAAGCCCGTCAAGTGCTTGCCTTGGTGGGTTTAAGCATCTTCGAGAAGCGCTACCCGCACCAGTTAAGCGGCGGTCAGCAACAGCGTGTCGCTTTGGCTCGAGCGCTTGCGCCAAATCCCAAATTGGTGCTGCTCGACGAGCCTTTCTCGAGCTTGGATGCTGGTCTGCGCGAAGCCACTCGCGGCGAAGTGCGCGAGATTCTGCGAAAAGCCTCCGCCACGGCGTTGCTTGTCACCCATGACCAAGAAGAAGCCATGACCTTTGCCGATCAACTGCTGGTCATGCGCGATGGCAACCTCGAGCAAGCTGGTCGCCCCGAAAGCATTTACGCAGCGCCACGCACCGCCTTTGTCGCAAGTTTTCTGGGCAAAACCAATTTGCTTCCCGCTCGAGTCCAAGATGGCATGGCGGAAACCAGCCTCGGGCGTTTCCCTTTTGCCATGCCCAATGGCAACACCATGCTTTCTATCCGCCCCGAGGATTTGCGTTTTGCCCAAGTTGGCGTGCAGGGCGAAATCATCACAAGGGATTTCAAAGGGCATGACATCACTTTTACGGTGAGAACCCAATCTGGTTTGATTCTGGTGCAAACCCCCGCTCCAAATGA
The DNA here is from genome assembly GCA_013298185.1 of Deinococcales bacterium. Lineage (GTDB taxonomy): Bacteria > Deinococcota > Deinococci > Deinococcales > JAAFIG01 > JAAFIG01. The sequence continues at coordinate 11 of JAAFJQ010000325.1, read as the reverse complement.
AAAACGGGTTG
>JAAFJQ010000324.1 GCA_013298185.1 Deinococcales bacterium | reverse complement strand
CTATGACTACTTAAAATATCTCGACATCGGCTACTTTTTTTATTCTGGGTCATATGTAGATGACATCTTAAAAGTCCTCGATCCTGCCGAAAAAACCATTATCCACATCCCTAATGTCAATTCACGAGAAAGCACTCAAGACAAACACAAAGAGGTCGAAGACATCATCGAAGCTCTAGGTGAATGGCAAGGTATTGACCCCAAAACAGGTTTTCAGTTGGTCAAAACACCACATGATCGCTTACTTCGTATTGCCGACCTTGTTGATGATGACCCAAACAAACGGGAAAAAGTTTCAGCCGCTCTTAAAGACCCAACTCAAGAGAATAACCGTGACCATGTAGACATCATCATTGCGCTTGGTATGGCAAAAGAAGGCTTTGACTGGATTTGGTGCGAACATGCCTTGACAGTTGGCTACCGATCTAGCTTAACCGAAATTATACAAATCATCGGACGTGCAACTCGAGATGCCAAAGACAAAATCCGTACTCGCTTTACCAACTTGATTGCCGAACCAGACGCTTCGGCAGAAGCTGTAACCGAGGCAGTCAATGACACCATTAAAGCCATTGCAGCCAGTTTGCTCATGGAGCAGGTACTTACGCCCAAGTTTGAATTTACCCCAAAACTCCCACAGAATACTGCCCAATTCGGCTTTGACTACGGCGAAGGCGGTTATGACCCGAATAAATCAAATGTTGGGTTAAATCCGCAAACAGGGCAACTGCAAGTCGAAATCAAAGGTCTGGTCGAACCTAAAAGCCCAGAGGCAATCCGAATTTGCCAACAAGACCTCAACGAAGTTCTAGCGGCTTTTATTCAAGATAAATCTACGCTCGAGCGCGGATTATTTGATCAGGATGCGATTCCCGAAGAACTGACACAAGTACGGCTTGGTAAAATTATTAGGGATAAGTACCCAAACCTCGATGAACAAGACCAAGAAGCTGTTCGGGGTCGCGCCATTGCCGCATTAACTTTAACGCAAGAGGGTAAAAAAGATAAAGTTGAAGGTAATTTTAAAAATGCTAACACTGCCTTGATTGACGGCATTCGCAAATATGCAATGAATGTCCAAGAACTGGACATTGACCTGATTGATAGAATTAACCCCTTTAGCGAGGCTTACGCCATTCTAGCCAGAACTATGAGCGAAGAAAGTCTAAAACAGGTTGCCGCAGCTATTGCTGCTAAACGCACCACCCTCACACCAGAGGAAGCACTCGAATTGGCACGTCGGGCTAAACAGTTCAAAGATGAACGTGGCAAACTCCCTTCGATCATGTCTGCAGATCCTTGGGAAAAGCGTATGGCGGAAGGCATAGAGTTTCTTAAACGCATAAAGCAAGAGGCACAACGTGGCGCATGAATTTTTTAAGGAAGCTGCTGCGGCTTTAGCAGACCTTGGCATCGAAGACGAACCTGTGCAAAGTACAGGGCAGTCGAGTATTGATGAACGGGTCATTGCAGGCTTTGAAGAAATACAACAATTTGCTAAAGAGCATGGACGCGCCCCAAAACACGGTGAAGACCTCGACATTTTTGAGCGAATTTATGCAGTGCGTTTGGATCGTTTGCGAAGTCAGCCAGAGTATCATGCCCTGCTCACGCCTTTTGACCACCACAACTTATTAGGTCAAGCAGGTAACTTTGTTGCCGATTCCTTAGCAGATATGGATACTGATGAGCTTTTAGAGCAGCTTGGGCTGGACACCTCCGATATTACCGAACTTCGTCACGTCCGCAGTAGCGCAGAAAAACGCGCAGCCGAAGATATAGCCAAGCGTCAAAAGTGCGAAGATTTTGAAAAATTCCTACCGTTATTTGAACAGGTACAGCAAGAACTCAATGCTGGACTGCGAGAAACAGTGCGTTTTGAGCGAAAAGCTGAAATCATCGAAGGGCGCTTTTACATCCTCGAAGGGCAAAAACTCTTTGTGGCAACAATGGGAACGCTTTTCCAAAACGCTCAAGGTACTAAAGATGCTCGTCTGCGCGTCATCTTTGATAATGGCACAGAAAGCAATTTACTCATGCGATCTCTACAAAAGGCTTTGCAGCAAGACCCAACAGGCAGACGAATTCTCGAGTCTTCATCTGGACCACTTTTTACCACGCCAAACGAAACAGGCGACCAAGAAAGTGGCACTATCTATGTACTCCGAAGTAAATCTGACCACCCCAACGTAGTAGCCAATCGTGACGTGATACATAAAATTGGTGTGACGGGTGGAGAGCTTACTCAACGCCTCGCCAACGCCAAACTTGACCCAACTTTTCTTATGGCTGAAGTCGAGGTGGTTAGTACCTACAAGTTATTTAATATCAACCGCTCTCGACTTGAAAACTTAATACACCGAATTCTAAGCCCTGCACAACTCGAGATTGTTGTACCAGACCGTTTTGGCAATTCGGTAGTACCCCGTGAGTGGTTTCTTGTGCCATTAGTTGTTATAGACGAGATTGTTGAACGGATTCAAGATAATTCAATCACCAACTTTATTTATGACCCATCTAAGGCACAACTCGTACTAACTTTAAGTAGATAGTTTTACCGGACTCCAAAATGTGTTTTTGACGGCAGTTACTTAGTTTTCGGATTCAAGATTATCTAAATAAATTTGGTATAAAAACATCCTCGAGAAACACAAAAAAGGACGAGGGATGCAGCCTTCGTCCTTCTACCTTCGTTATTTCTTTGCGGTCAAGCTATCCAAATTCAGCAGAAAATTACCACTCGAGGGAATCATCACAGTTTGAATGGTTGGGGCGAGTTTTTCAGCAATCGTTAATTGAATCAGTTGCGGATTTTCTTTTAAGGCACTGGCACGAAGGCGCAGGCTTTTGGCTTCGCCTTCGGCTCGAGCCACAGCCGCTTTGGCATCACCTGTGGCTTTGACCACCACAGTATCAGCGCGAATGCGTTCAGCATCGCGGTTGTTGCGTTCGGTTTGCACCCGTTGCTCGGCGGTTTGTTTTTCTTCAATGGCTTTGGCAACGCTCTCGGGGATTCGCAACTCACGCAGCAACACGGCTTTGAGTTCAATGTTTGATTTTAAGAATTCCTTCTCGAGGTTCTTGATAATCACCGCCTCGAGTTCTTTGCGTTTGGTGCTAATCAGGTCAGCCGCATTGAACGAACCAATGCCGTTACGCACTTCCGAGCGGACAATTGGGCGGATGATGACATCCTCATAAGCTGGTCCAATTTCTTGGTGCAGTTGCGGTGCTTTAGCGGCAATAATCTGGTACTGCACAGTAATATCGGCTGAAATCTCCAAGCCTTCTCGAGACAAACCTTTGATGCTCTCGTCCTTGTCGGGTCCACCTTCGCCGCGTCTCGAGAGGGTCATTTCTTGCAGACGAGCGTTGTAATACGTGACACTTTCCACCCCGGGGGTTATAAAGTGCGTTCCGGGCAGTAGCACATCGGGTTTTAAGCCCGTAAAACGGTTGGAAATCACACCCGCCGAGCCAACAGGCACGCTGACCAAAGCGGCTGCTGAAATACTGACAAAAATACCCAGCACCACCCCAACCAAACCAAGTGGACGCAGCCGAGCCAATGGACGCTGTGCAAAACTGGCAACAATTGCCGCTAAACCCGCTAAAATCAGTAAGACTCCAAATCCCATAAGAAGTACCTCCAAGACT
>JAAFJQ010000323.1 GCA_013298185.1 Deinococcales bacterium | reverse complement strand
CCCAACTTGTACCAACAATTCGCACCCCGCGCCCAAACCAATACTCGAGTTCAGCGGGGGTTTGAATTGGGTCTGCACCCTCCATCAGAACCACCAAGCCAGTGACCTGATCAGATTTCCACAACTCGAGATGATGTGCTAAATCAGTTTGTGACTGAATCATCCGCACCGAACCTCGAGCCGCCCAGCCCTCGTACACCGCCAGTTGCGCCTTGGCTTGTGCATGGGCTTGTTCAGGGTTGCTGTACCCATTTGGGTCAACTTCGCCCGGTCGAGTCCACTGCACCGCCGGTGTGGCAAACAGCGTGGCAAAAGCAACCGCCACCCCAGCTTGGCGCATCGCAGGCAAGGTGGTGGTACACAAGCCATGATCGGCAGGTAGGTTCTTCTCGAGAACCCGAATTTGTTGAGGGCTGCACTGCTCGAGGTCGCGTCCGTAAAAGAGGGCTGAAAACGCCAAATCCAGATGTGCGTCAATAATCATGGATTCACTATACGCCTTGGTCATGTCGCCATGAGGCAGCTCGAGAATTTGTGGGCAAAATGGCGTACTTGACACCATAAGCAAATGGCGTACTTGATACCATAAGCAAATATCAGTAAACTGCTTGGCGCGTGGGCTTATAGCTCAATCGGTTAGAGCGGAGGTCTCATAAACCTTAGGTTCGGGGTTCAAGTCCCCGTGGGCCCACCACCCAAAATTCAAAACTGCAAATACAGGTTTCATATTGTTTGGTACACTATTTTCTTTACAAAACCCGCTTGATAAGCTAAAATTCTGAGGGTTTATCAAGTTCGTTCACTTGAATGCTTTCCCTACGAGGTCAATCATGACAGCCATACCTGCCAATACCGCTCCAAAAGCCTCAAGCCGAGGGCTGTGGCTTGTTTCCCCAGCTTATGACCTAACCCTGATTATCTTCTCGAGTGTTTTGTTGGTGCTGCCGCACATTGGTTCAATGTTGGCAGGTCAATATAAATTCGAGGGTGCATTAACCCCCAATGTGGTGATTGATTTGGTGGTCACAGCCCTGATTGGTGGTCCGCACCTTTTTGCCACCTACACCATGACTTTTATGGAACCAAGATTCCGCCAGCGTTATAAAAAATACACTTGGGGCGCTCTGTTGATGCCTGTTTTTGTGATTGGTTTGGCGCTCTATAACTTAACGCTGTTGGTCAGCATTTTCTTTTTTTGGGCAAGTGTTCATGTGATTCACCAAGCCGCATATATCGCCGATTCTTACCGTTTCAAAGACCCGCGTTCAGATGCCTTTACCCACCTCAAGCGCCTTCAGTGGTACTCGAGGGTGATTGATTATGGTTTGCTTTTAACCAGTTTATATCCAATTGCCACTTTTCGGATTACAGGAACACCGCTTTGGATCAACGGTCAGAATGTATCCTTACCTTTTGAAACAGGTGGTCGGGCGTTATTGTTCCCAGATTTCCTGAAACAAGATTGGGTACCACTTTTGGCGTCAGCCGCTTTTGCTTTTTTCTTGGTGGCATTTATTGCCAAAACCATTTGGGAATGGCGGGTTGGCTTATTTCATGGACCAAAAACTTTGCACATGAGCCTTGCCAGTGTTTTGTTTTTCCTGACCCCTTTCCTAGCCAACTTAGATGTTGCCTTTCAAGGCTTAAACGTTTGGCATTCCTTCCAATACCTCGCAGTGGTGTTGTACCTGAACCGTGTCCGAGCTGAAAAAGGCTTGATTGGCTCGGAATTTGTTGCCAAAGTGTCCAAGAGCGGGCGCAGTTTGTACTGGCTCTGCTTTCTTTTTACCCTTGGAGCAGGTGTGGCTTATGTGTTGGTTCGGGTGATTCTGCATTTCACTGGAGCATTCGGCGCAGATATTGCCCAGCAGCATTACTTTTCTTTTTACAGCGTGGTTTTGAGTGCGCTGCTGATTCACTATTACTTTGACCACTTTTTGTTCTTGCAAGTGGACGATGTGATTACACCAAAATGGTCGTAGGGATAGCTTCTGGCTTCTGGTTTTTAGCTTCTAGCTCGAGGTTTGCACCAGTAACTGCTTCAATCCGCGAATCACAAAACCTGTGTACTCGAGGGGTTGCTCAGGTAGTTGGTAATTGGGGAATTTCTCGAGGAATGCCCGCAGTGCCACGCCCATCTCGAGCCGAGCCAGTGGCGCTCCAATGCAGTAATGCGTACCAAGCCCGAAGGTCAGGTGCTGGTTGTTTTCTCTCGAGAAGTTGATTTGATTGGGTGCAGCAAATCTATTGGGGTCACGGTTGCCACTGGCGTACATCAGTGCCAGTTCCATGCCTTGTTTGAGTTCAACCCCTGCAAAGTCCATGTCCTCGAGAACCCAGCGCTCAAACATTGGTAGCGGAGTATCAAAGCGCAGCAGTTCGTCTACGGCGGATTGCCACAGGCTGTCAGTGTCAGCTCGAGCTGTGGCAGCCACCAATTCGGCTTTGGCGGCTGGGTGGTGATGTAGGGCTAACAGTGCGCTGGATAACCCATTGACGGTGGCTTCATGACCAGCGTTTAAGAACAAAATGCAATTGGCAACCAGTTCCGCGCTGCTGAGTTTCTCGCCCGCTTCTTCGACTTGCACCAGCGCAGTGATTAAATCATCTTGTGGCTCGAGACGGCGCTGACCCGCGAGGTCCTGGATGTATTGTGAAAACTCGAGAACGGCTGTGTTGCCTGCTGTGGCGATTTCATCCGAATACCCAAGTTCATAGAGTTTGACTATCGCCGCACTCCAAGGGCGCAACAAATGCCTATCGGCTTTAGGTACACCCAGCAGTTCAGCAATCACAGTCACAGGAAGTGGCTCGGCGAAGTGCTTGACTGCATCAAATGTAGTCGGTAGATTCTCGAGACTTTCACGCACCAAATCCCGAATTCGCAAACGCAGATTTTCGACCCTCGAGGGGGTAAAGGCTTTTTGTACCAAGCCACGAATCCGTGTATGACCGCGCCCTTCCATGTCGAGGATATGATGCTCTTGGAAGGCATCAAAAGCCGTTAGACGCGGGTCAGCTGGCGGGAATCCGAGTTCGTCTCGAGATAGGATATGGAAAATACTGCGCCCGAGGCGTTTATCGCGCAGCAATTGCGAGATATGATCGTAACGCAAGACAAAGACTTTTTTCCAAGTAGGATCAAAAAAAAATCGGTTTGGTGTTTCGTAAATCCTCGAGTATCGGGTATGGGTTACGAATAAAATCAGGGTTATTTAACTCGAGGTGATGGGTTTGCATAGGCTTAGTTTACAGGGTTGGGTCATTCAGCGCTTAAAAATCTCAATGCCGTTTTCGCCAGCAATGATTGCCATATCGGCGTAACCAACAAATAAACCCGTGCCAACCACACCGGGAATATGGCGCATTCGCGCATCGAGTTCTCTAGGGTCAAGAATTTCACGGAATTTACAATCAGCAATCAGGTTGCCATTGTCTGAGGTCACGGTTAAACCGTCTTTCATGCGGAGACGCACTTGGACTTGCGGGGCAATATCAGCCAGTTTAACCATCGTGGCTCGAGAACCCCATTGCAGGATTTCCACAGGCACAGCCCACCTATAACCAAGGTACGGCACAAGTTTGGTGTGGTCAGCCACGACAATAAAGCGCTTAGCGTTAAATTCCACCAGTTTCTCGCGCACCAATGCGCCGCCGCCGCC
>JAAFJQ010000321.1 GCA_013298185.1 Deinococcales bacterium | reverse complement strand
CTCGAGCCAAGTGAAATAGCGCAGTTTGGTTTTGGTCAGAGCTTTGAAGTCAAAGACTCTGATGGATATGCACTGAACCTTTACAAGTTGCACGCTTCGTAGCATTTTTTGCCAAGCTCGACGAGTTGCCAAGACTCGAGCCAGCGATCTGATTCCTCGAGGTACACACCGTTTGAATCTGGGAAAACTCGAGCGTAATTGATACTCGGGTGCAGTAACTCTGGGACAAATGAAAGCACTTCTTGTGGCTTGGCTGTTGCTAAAAATCCCTGCATGGCTCGAGTCCAGACTTGCTCAAACGCCACGATGTGCCGTTCCATGTCTGGGGTGTTCAAACCAACTTGAATGTTGCCACCGCTGCCGATTCGAGCATGGATGTACCGCACCCGATCAAGCACAGGAGCAATAAACTCGAGTTTGGCTTCCATATCGCCGTAAACCCACTCAAGACCCGTGTACCAATGGCTAAAATCAAGATTAAAACGCATCTCTGGGAAGCGCTGCACCGCTTGCACGGTGCGCCAAGCATCTTGGGTGATGGTGGCACGGTGCGTTTCAATGTAAAGCAGCACTTGGTGCTTTTGAGTCGCCTCGAGAATCGCACGAATCAGGACATCCATTTCGGCATCGTTTTCAAAACCAGTACCAACGTGCAGTGTCACCGCTTCGGCTTTGGATTCTAACGCAGATCGAGCCACGGCATCGGCTTGGTTTGGGTGGCGCACGCTGCCGCCATCGGTGAAACGCAGTCCAGCCGCTCGAATTTGGTTGGGGTCGCCGCCTTGCACGCCTGTGTAGCCTTGAGCGGCAATCATGGTTAGGCGTTCAGCATCGGTTGTTCGATAACCTCTCGAGGTTTCGGGGAGGTGTTGGAGGCTGCTGTAGTTGATCTCGAGACGCAATGTATCCATTTGGCTATCTTACCAACCAACGCTCGAGAATATTTTGTGTCAGACTTTTTCTTTATGGGTTTACAAGGCAGTCATCAAAACAGATGTAACCACGGTTACATCATCTATGTTCAATTAGAAGTATAAATTTGTTTATGCCTGAGTCTCCTCGAGTTTCCTTGTATCAACTCAGCACATATTTTTTGCGTCTGGGCGCACTTGGCTTTGGTGGTCCTGTGGCACTTGTGGCTGCCATGCGTCAAGACTTGGTAGAAACTCGAGGCTGGGTCAGTGAAGAAGAGTACAAAATTGGTTTGGCACTCTCGCAACTTGCTCCAGGTCCGTTGGCAGCCCAATTAGCCATTTACTTAGGGTATTCACAATTTGGGATTTTAGGGGCAACTCTAACAGGAATTTGTTTTTTCTTACCTTCGTTTTTCATTGTGGTGTTGCTTGGTTGGGCATACACCAGCTTTGGTGGTTTACCGTGGATGAAAGCCGTGTTTTATGGTGTTGGCGCAAGTGTCATTGGAATCATTGCGTGGAGTGCGTATAAATTATCCAGTAAAACTTTGGCTCGAGATTGGTTACTGTGGGGGATCGCAGCATCTGCCGCTCTTTACACCGTTTTGACCGAATCCGAAGCCGTGATTTTGTTTTTACTGGCGGGAATACTGACTTGGTTACTGAAAGCACCACCTAAGCATTGGGGGCGTTTTATACCAAGTACCAGTTTAGTGTTGCTTGGGGCATTACCAAATATGCAAATGACCACGCTACCTAGTATTTTCTGGTTTTTCTTTCAAGCAGGCGCTTTTGTGTTTGGCAGTGGTTTAGCGATTGTGCCTTTTTTGTACGGTGGTGTGGTCAAAGAAATGGCTTGGCTGACCGATCCACAATTTGTTGATGCTGTGGCAGTCGCCATGATTACACCTGGACCTGTGGTTATTACCACAGCATTTATTGGTTTTTTGGTGGCTGGTTTTTCTGGGGCTTCTGTGGCAGCCCTTGCCACGTTTTTACCTGCTTATTTGCTGACCATTATTCCCGCACCGTACTTCAAAAAATATGGTCGTCGGGCAGACATTGCAGCTTTTGTGGATGGTGTGACTGCCGCTGCAACAGGCGCAATTCTAGGCGCAGTGATTGTTCTTGGTAAACGCACCCTGACCGATATTCCCACATGGTCATTGGCATTGATGGCACTATTAGCTTTATGGAAAATAAAAAAAGCCAATGAACCGATCATAGTGGCAGTAGCTGCCCTTCTGGGCTTACTTTTTTTTCCTTTGGTGCAAACATGAAACGCCAATGGTTGCTGCTGCATTATCAGTTACCTCGAGAACCAAGCGCTCCTCGGGTACAAATATGGCGGAAATTAAAAAAAATTGGAGCAGTCTTACTTCAAGATACTTATTGGGTACTCCCAGAAAATCCGCGCAACACAGAATACTTTCGTTGGTTAGCCCATGAAATTACTCAACACAACGGAACAGCCAATGTTTGGAACAGCACTTCGGTACTGAGCAATCAAGACACCATGCTAGAAGAATTATTTAAGCAACAAATCGAACCAGCCTACCAAGAATTACTCGAAGCACTAAAACAACCCAATGCCGATGTAGCCCTGATTGCCAAACAATACTTACAATTACTTAATCAAGATCATTTGCAATCCGAACTAGGCATAAAAGTACGAACTTTACTCGAGGCAACTCGAGCCAGAGGAGTGAAATGAACTGGATAACTTGGCAAAACATTGGTGTGGATCGTATGGGTTGTGCTTGGCTGATTCGGCGTTTTATAGACCCCGAAGCCCAATTTGAATTTATTCCCGAAGGCGAAACACATATCAGCAGCAACAGCGAAGCATTTGATATTCCTTTTGTTCGTTTAACCCACCGTCAGGGTCACTCGAGTTTCCATACGTTCTTAGAAGAATACAACCTGACCGATCAAACCCTTTGGCGTATCGCCCGAATCATCAACGAAGCTGATGAAATCCATGAAATTAACCTCGAGCCAATAGCGATTGGTTTAGACACCATCTGCCGAGGTATTCGACGTAATTGCAAAACCGATCATGCCGCCCTTGAACAAAGCCACCTGATCTTTGAAGCCCTGTATACCGAACTGAGTTAAAAGGAGACACCTATGCCAAGAACTATTTTATTTCTTTGCCCGCACCATGCCGCTAAAAGTGTGATTGCCGAGGCTTACGCAAAGCGTTTAACTGAACAACACCACCTTGAATTAACCATCCTCAGCGCTGGCACAGAACCAGATGCCACGATCATGCCTGTCGTTGCCGATTTTCTCGAGTCAGAAGGGTTTAATGTAAGAGAGCATCATCCTCGGCTTGTCACCACGACTGAATTAAACTCAGCAGATATGGTCATCACCATGGGTTGTGATTTAATCGCTTTGGGTGTGCCAGAACATAAACGCCGAGATTGGACAGATGTTCCACCCGCCAGTGTCAATGTCCGTGCTTGCCGAGATTCGATTGTGCAGCACTTAGAGGTTTTGATGCAAGAACTGACAAATAATTACCAGTCAACGCTCGAGAACCGCTGACCTAAAGCAATGCTTTTGACTGCTTCACGTACATAATCCACCATTGTTTCGGGCAATTCTTGATGCCATGCCAGTGCATCGTGCTTGTCTGGCTCGAGCAGGGTTGGCGTACCCGTCCAAGCTGATGCTTGAAAGAACACCCCAAGCCATTCCTTGCCATCGCGTCCGACTTTATGGTGCTGCACATGAACCATCTCGAGG
>JAAFJQ010000322.1 GCA_013298185.1 Deinococcales bacterium | reverse complement strand
ATGCCTTTGCTTGGGCAATGTTTATTCTTGCTGGCACAGCATTTGCTGCGTATTTCAAATGGCGCAAATGGTGGTGATACCACGGTGATACCACGGTGTTCTCAAAAATCCATGCGCTATACTAACCGCGCCGATGATGCAATTTCGTGTTCTCTTGGCTCGAGCCAACCGCTTATTCCGAGCCATGCGTCAAGAGTTCGCTAAGCCAGACGATGCTTGGGCAGCGGCATATTTACCAGAACCTGAATTGCGAATTTACACTTCCATGGACGCTCGAGACAGAGAACATGCGACTCGGGTTGCCAAGCGCTTACTCCAACTTAAACCAGACTCGAGTCAAATCCTGATTCGGGCTGCCTTGTTGCATGATTGCGGCAAGCAAGTGCGTCCGTATCGTTGGACAGAACGGGTTTGGGCTGGTTTACAACCGATTCGGCATTTGGATTTTGAAACCACAATGCAAAAAAAACAACCTCTGACCGCCCTCGAGGTTCGGGCGCTGCATCCTCAACTTGGCGCGATGCTGATTCGCTCAGGCGGCGGTGAGGCTCGAGTTGCCGAAATTGTTGACAGACACCATCATCCGCTCGATGATGCTGATGCAGCTTGGATTCATGCGGTGGATGAGTTGGAATGAGCTATGAGCTATGAGGAAAAGCACTTGTTAGACATTCCCCTCGAGACGATGCAAGCGGGTCATGACAATCCAATCGGTTTGAATCAGCACATGTCCAAGTAAGCGCAGCATCATGGCGACTTGCCCACGATGGTACGAGCCGTGGTTGACCACATGGCGCACAATTTCTTCAAAGCTGCTTTTGAATGGTTGTCCATCAAGCGCAGTGTATTCAACAATCTTCTCGAGGTCGGTCTGGGCAATCAGACCAAGCCAAGATTCAATCAGCGGTGTCCAAGCCGCTTTAATTTCAGCAAGGCTCGAGAAATCCTCTGGTTTGGGTTTGGTGTACGCCAGTCCTTGCACCCGATGAAACCAAACGCCATCGGCAAATAAGCAATGCACCAGAGTCTCGCGCAGACTCGAGAAGCTGTTACCAAGCTCTTTGGTCAGTTCTTCAAAACCCAGTGATTCGCAACTCTCGAGCATCCGATTGGTTGCCCATTGGTGGTACTCCCAGGCGTCGGTTAAGTTCATGAACCCATCATATCCGATTCAACACCGTTTGCCTTCGTCCTTCGTCCTTTATCCTTCGTCAATCTTCCTTCCATCGCACACTGCGGTTGTTTTCAATCCCCAACTGATCCAGAACCCGAGCTGAAATAAAACCAAGTAAATCCTTGACCGATTGCGGATTGCCGTAAAAACCGGGATTGGCGGCTAAAATCCGCGCTCCCGCATCATGGGCTTTGAGCATCGCCTCGAGCATCGGTCTGGAGTACGGTGTTTCGCGTGGCACAAGCACCAAGTTCCGCCGTTCCTTCAGATGCACATGGGCGGCTCGGGCAATTAATGTATCCGCCATGCCGTGGGCTACTTTTGCCAAGGTGCTGGCACTGCATGGGATAATCACCATGCCTTGAGTGCGAAACGAGCCACTGGCGACTCCTGCGCCGACATCGCGGTCGTCGTGCAGCTGAGTGACACGAGCGGCTAAGTCTCGAGCATTCATTTTCAGTTCTTCTGCCAAAACCCGTTTAGCGCCTTCGGAAACAATTAAGTGCGTCTCGAGATTCAGGGTTTGCACTGTCTCGAGTAGGTCAAAAGCGTATTGAATGCCACTTGCTCCAGTGATGCCAATAACAAGGGGGTGCATACAAAAATTCTTACACACTTGCCTCGGGCGATTCTGCCCATTCATACTGCTTCACATTTTCGCGTTAAACTATTGCACCCTCCTATGCGAGGCTAGTACACCCTCACCGTATGAGGCTTGAAAGGCATTTTGTGCAGAATGAACTTATTTTAGCGTCGGGCAGTCCGCGCCGTCGTGAATTGCTTGAAAAATTGGGTATCGTATTTCGTGTCCGTGTGGCGGATATTGATGAAACAAGTCTGGAAACCAACCCAAGTCAAATGGTGCAAGACCTCGCGCTCGAGAAAGCCCAAACTGTGGCTAGGCTCGAGCCAAATGGCTTGATTTTAGCGGCAGATACCACCGTAGCACTCGAGCATACAATTCTCAATAAACCTTCCAGCATCGAAGAAAACGCTGATTTTATACGTCAACTTTCCGGAATCTGGCATGAAGTTCATACAGGCATTGCTTTTGTGAAAAACCAAGAAAGCGTGGTCGCGGTTGAAATCACCAAGGTTAAATTCCGTAAACTTTCCGAAGCCGAAATTCTGGGGTACGCCGCATCCAAAGAAGGCTTAGACAAAGCAGGTGGCTACGGCATCCAAGCCTTAGGCATGGCACTGGTCGAACGCATCGAAGGAGATTTTTTTAATGTGGTTGGCTTACCGGTCACCCGAATGCTCGAAACTGCTCAACAAATTGGTGTAAACCTCTTACCGTGGGTGAAACCATGACATCCTTCGTCCTTCGTCCTTACTCTTTCTTCCTGTGGCACACATCATGAACTCGAGAATTGGCTTACTTTTCGGTATCCTCTTGGTTGTCTCGCTCATCAGCACCAGATTCGCGCCTAAAGCCCCATTGGCATTCTCGAGCGCGGTTTCACCAATTTGGATGGTCTTTAGTATTTCTGGGCAGAACTTGCGCTCTTTTTTCGAGGCATTGGTTTTAGAGCGCGATATGCGAGTCGAGAACCGCGACCTTCGCAATAAAGTCGGTGAGCTTGAACTCAAAGCCTATCAACTCGAGCAGGAAGTCAAACGGCTCGAGGAAGTAGCCCTGATTAAACGCACCCAAAGCCCTAGTGTGGCGTTAGCTGCTCAGGTGATTGCCTTTAACTTTGATGCACTGAATGCCGAGTTGCGAATCAACAAAGGCAGCGCTGATGGTGTGCAACTGAAAATGGCAGTCACCACGCCACAAGGTTTGGTTGGCGATGTGATGCAAGTTGACACCAACACCGCTTTGGTGCGAACCATCCTCGATCCAGATTTCAGGGTTGGTATTAAAGTGGCGCAACTGACCACGGTGGCGGTGGCTCGAGGTGTCTCTGGGCGTTTGTTGCGAGCCGAGGACTATAAAAATCCTAAAGTCAAAAATGGCGATGTGGTTTTTAGTTCCAACTCGGCAGGTGGGGTCTTTCCAACCGTGCGATTAGGAAAAATCTTCTCAGTCAGTCAATCTCGAGGTGATACGCTCGGGCAAACCCTCGAGATCACACCATTTGTTGACATTACCGCCCTCGAGCAAGTCTATTTACTGAGGCTGCCTTAAATGTTTCGCTATGTTATTTTTGTGATTTTAATTCTCGGCATCCAAGGTGCAATTGGAATTGTCTTACCGGCTTTTATTTCGCCGCCTGATTTGTTTTTGTTGGTTGCGCTTTTTGTGGCAACTCGAGTGCCGCTGTTTTGGGCATTGTGCATTGGTTATGCGATAGGTTTACTCCAAGATATTTTAGGTGTTGGCTTGATCGGATTTCATGCCGCAGGCATCATGGCGGGTGTGTTTGTCTCGAGTTTTGTGCGGCGTGGCTTATCCGCCGAAACCAGCCTCAACCATGCCACAGCAGCCTTTGTGGCACTCCTAGCCAAGTGGTTGGTGTTTATCGCCCTGAATTATTGGACGCGCCAA
>JAAFJQ010000320.1 GCA_013298185.1 Deinococcales bacterium | reverse complement strand
TTTGATTGTGCTGGATTTGCAAATCCCTGCCCCTGATGGCTTGGAGGTGCTGCGAAAAGTCCGCGCCACCTCGAATACCGCCGTGATTATCGTCACAGCTCGAGCCGAGGACATTGACCGTTTACTGGGCTTGGAACTTGGGGCGGATGATTATGTGGTCAAACCCGTCTCGCCGCGTGAAGTTGTGGCTCGAGTCAAAGCGGTGCTGCGGCGCGTGCAACCCGCCACGGAACGCCAAATTTTTCGCTTAGCGCATCACTCTGGGGTGCAACTCGAGGTGGATACCGCTTCGCAAATTGCTCGAGTGGATTCGGCGCGGTTGGATTTAACGCCCACCGAGTATCGCCTTCTCGAGGTGATGATTCGTCATCCTGCACGGGCGTTCTCGAGGGCAGAATTGCTCGAGGTGGCACTGCCAGACTCAGATGCTTTAGAGCGAGCGGTGGACACGCACTTAAAAAACCTGCGCCGTAAACTCGATGATAAGCAAATTGGTGAAATGCTCGAGACGGTGCGCGGCACGGGTTATCGTTTGTGGAGTGGCGTGTGAAATGGGGTTCTTTGGGGGTGCGCTTGGTTGGTGTGATGCTGCTGGTGATGCTGACCACCACAATTGTTCCCGCCCTGATGCTGCTGCGAACCGCTGATGAGCAACTGCGAAACCCCAGCACTGAAACGCGCCAAACCCTCGAAGCGATTTTGAAAATCCGTACCCTTTGTGAGCAACCCGAAAAACACCCTGAAATCCCGTGTGCATCGCTGAAAAGTAACTTAGCTAAACTGCCCGAAAGATTGAATGCCGGTTTTCAAATTGATAAGCTCCCTGACCCTTTTAATCAGCAAACATGGATTCGACCCGCCTTGGTTTTGGGGTCTGGATTGGCGCTTTTTATTGCCATCAGCATCAGTTTGTTTTTTACCTATTTTGTGACTCAGCCGATTCAAGCCGTTGGTATGGCAGCCCAAAAAATAGCTTTGGGTGATTTAACTGCTCGAGTCAAGCCACCGCTCGCACCCATCGTCAGTGGCGATGAATTATCAGTTCTGGCAAGACAATTCAATCAAATGGCAAGCCAACTCGAGACCAATCAAACCGAACGTAAACAACTGATTGCCGATATTGCCCATGAACTCCGTACCCCGATTACGGTGATGCAGTTTCGGTTGGATGCACTCGAGGATGGTATTTACGAGCTGTCAACCGATGAGATTAAAACCTTGAGTCAACAAAACCAATTTCTGGCTCGTCTGGTTGAGGATTTGCGTCTGCTGACCCTTGCTGATAGTAAGCAATTAACCCTCGAGCGGCAGGACTTGGCACTGGATGACTTGGTGCGCTCCGTGGCAGATCAGTTTAAACCACGCCTCGGCAGCAAAGAATTACACCTCGAGCTTGCACCCTGCCAGATTCACGCCGACCCTGACCGCATTCGCCAAGTGCTAACCAACCTGCTCGAGAATGCCCAAAAATACGCGCAGCAAAAAATCGAAGTGCGTTTAATTGGGCGGCAACTCAGTATAACTGATGATGGTGCAGGGATTCCCGAAAGCGACTTAGATCGTGTGTTTGATCGTTTTTACCGCGTGGATGAATCACGCACTCGAGCCACGGGCGGTTCGGGCTTGGGTTTAGCCATTGCCAAAGCGATTATCAAAGCGCACGGCGCAAGCATTCGCGCAAGCAACCAGCCAAGTGGCGGGGCAATAATGACACTGAGGTTTTGAGGCTTAAAGTTCTGCCACTGCCAATTGACACCACAACCTGATTTCTTCGTTGATGGCAGGATTATCAAAGTCAGAAGTCCAAAAAAACGGCTCGAGAACGGGCTGTATAACCAGTGGACGGGCAAAATAAACCAAGTCTATGTGTTGATGCCCAGCCGCAATCAATTCGAGTTGCACACCTCGAGGGCGAATCAGGGCAAGCGGCGCTCCGATTTCTTGGCTTTGCGGGGCGCATTCACCAATCAGTTGAATAGTTAAACCCGTTTCCTCGAGAACTTCGCGTTTGGCGGCTTCATCGGGCAGTTCATGGGCTTCAATGTGACCTCCGGGCGGCAGGAGTTTGCCGAGTTTTGGGTGTAGGTGCAGCAGTACTTGTCCTTGCCAAACCACAAAAACCGCAACCACGAAATCCCTTGTCATGACTCGAGTATATTGGGGTGATGAATTTCCAACAACAATGGATGCAACTCGAGCAAGGTTTTTCTGGTCAACTTGGTTTTTACGCCGTGCGGCTGGGGGATGGTAAAACCTTGTCGCACAACCCCGAGGAGGTTTTTCCGGCTGCCAGTGTGATTAAACTGCATTTGTTGATTGCGGCTTTGCAGCGGGTGCAAACAGGTCAACTCGAGTTGGCTGCTCGGATTCCGCTTCCCGAAGCCGAAATTGTGGCAGGCAGTGGTTTGCTGCAAAAACTTCAGGTTGGAGCGCTTTTAACGTTGCAAGATTATCTGACGCTGATGATTATTGTTTCGGATAACACTGCCACCAACATGGTGATTGATTTGCTTGGTGGGCGCGAAAGCATCAATGCCCAACTCGAGACGTGGGGTTTGGGTAGCACCCGAGTGGTGGGAAAGTTGATGCTGCCACCAGAGCGCAAAAACGAGGATCAAAAAAGCGGTAAACTCCATGAAATTAAGCCACTCGAGGTGGTGAATATCCTTCAAGCACTGCATGATGGGCATTTGCTGAACGCTGAACTGACCAACCTTGCGCTCAAGATTCTTAAAAAACAGGAGTACACCGAAATGATTGGGCGTTTACTGCCCGAAGGCACGGTCACAGGCAGTAAAAGTGGGCAGATCATGGGGGTACGAAACGATGTTGGTTTTATCTTTGGTTCTCGAGCTTACGCCGTGGCACTGTGCAGCAAAAATTGCAGCGATTTGCGTTATCACATTGACAACGAAGCCATTTGGGTACTGGCAAAACTTTCTAAACTGATTTTTGATGAAATGCAGCAATAAAGGGCATGTCAAGCCAGCTGTTTTTATGCGATAATACTTGAACTGAATACAAACAAAGACCTGTGGGTATTCTTTGGTACATGTTGGTTTTTTTGGTTTTGGCTATGCTGATGGTGATTCTTGTTCTGGAGGATGTATGAAGAAACTCGCAATGCTCGCCGCCCTTCCTGCCGCTGCGCTTTTGATGGCGCAATCAGCTCAACCCGCACCTGTGCGTGGAGGCAACCTCGTGGTTGCCATGAATGTCGAACCTGCCTTTTTGGACCCTTCCCAAGGTGCAGGTGCAGAAATCGTTCGTATGATGCACCAAAATGTTCTCGAGGGTTTGGTTGGGATTGCCGAAAATGGTCGAATTGTGCCGCAACTCGCAGCCAACATGCCCAGTGTTACCCCAGACCGTTTGACTTATACCTTTAAGCTCAAGCGCAATGTCAAATTCCACGATGGAAGTAACTTCACCAGTTCCGATGTCAAAGTTAAATTCGATATTGCCCGTGAAAAAGACAGTGGTCACACCAGCCCGACCTATTACCAAGACATCTCGAGTATCACCACCCCAGACCCACTGACTGTGGTCTTTAAGATGACCAAAGCCAACAATGAATTCTTGTATAACTTGGCTCGAGCCGAAAGCACCATCGAACCTGGCGAAATGTTTGCCACCAAAGAAGGACGCGAAAAACTCAAAACCAACCCAATTGGCACAGGTCCATTTA
>JAAFJQ010000032.1 GCA_013298185.1 Deinococcales bacterium | reverse complement strand
TCTGAATCGTCCTTGTTCGCATTGCTCGAGAAGTTGACTTTGTTGTTCAACACTTATTCGTACTGCTCGTCCCACTGCCTTATGAGCTGGGATTCTGGTCAGAACAGCGTTTAGTCCTTCATTTCGATACCAGTTCAACCACCTCGTTAGGCTGCTTCTGGCTGTTCCTACTTCTCGAGAGGCTTCTTTGACTTCTTTGCCTTGGCTGATGAACCAGAGTGCTTGTAGGCGTTTTCGTCGTTCTGGATGCTTTTCTTGTTTGAAGCGTTGCTCTAGTTCTTCGCTTGTTTCAGCCCAGTTGATTGGTTTTATTGTTCGGGTCATGGACTCATTATGACTTACTCTCAAACCAATTTGGTATAACATTAGAAGCCAGAAGCAAACCACATAGTTATGAGTAACCAGCTAGCTATCCTACCTAATCAGGAGATCCTTTGTAGCCAATCTTTTCGATGAGTGTATCTTTCTTCAGAATCCAACCTATTGGCGAACTTATACCAATCTTCAGCAATAAAAGGATCGAATATTGTTCCTAATTCTACATAAGTAGATGATGATATATTATCAACAGTGTAAACCCTACCCGTTTGAGTAACAAAAAAGTATGCTTTATGTCTTTTTTCAATGTACCCAATTTCTACGCGTATATTGCTGAGCGAATCAGAAATAATTTTAGCAGTTTGACGAAAAATGTCAGGATCGATTTGATGCTTATTTGAGTGAAGAGTTGCTGCTTCACCTATTGACCAAAATTCATAAATTGACCAGATTTTTATTGGATAATTTTTCAATAATTCGCCAATACTTAAGAGATCATCTTGATTTATTTTACTTGCTACAGTATTAATTTTAATCGGTACTTCAAGTAAGCTAATTTTTTTCAAGAGATCGATTACTATGGTGAAATGATTATTATTGCTTCGCATTAAATTATGAATTTCACTATTTGAACCATCAAGAGGTAAACCCAATAAGTTTACGCATTTCTGAATAGTAAGAAAATCAATTTCTTTGAGGGAAATACCGTTTGTATCAACTTGAATAAAAAGGGAATCGCCAAAAATATCTCTAGTATAGAAAAGTAAATCAGAAAATTTTTTATACATAAAAGGATCACCGCCTGCAAAAGTGATACTTCTTACACCTAATTCATAGGATCTTTGAATGATTTTTTTCCAAATATCAAGTGTAGAATTTAATCCATCAAATTTCATATAACAATAATCGCATTGCATATTGCATTTCGTGGAGAAATTAAAATTTAGTCTTGATATTGATTTCATAAAAATCATCCTTAGCATAGAAAATCAAATTAGATGTACAGACTCATCAAATTCTTCACTCTTTTTTAGAATTTCTTCTACAGTAGACTTAAAAAGTTTAAACAATGGTGTTTCTTGACCACAAAACTCCAAGCCATAGCTATTTTGTCTCGATGCTTTATAAAGCTTCATATCTGCTTGAATTACGCCGTTCTTTTCATTCATATCTAGAGCAATTAATGAAACAGTAGGTAGAACATTATAGACACGAATATTAAATCGATTTTGCTCTGCCACACCCAAAGTTTTTCGCGCTGCGCTCATTTTCCCCAAAGTTAACTGTATTCGAGTTTTAGAGCTACCTGGTTTAATATCCAAGTAATCATCTAGTTCATCTAAAAAATTCACTTTTGGATTTATAACAGCTAATGTAATACTCACATCTTTATTCTCGCTTACAAATTTAGCAAGTTGTTTAGGAACATCTTCCGCTTCTGTACCATATGCCATCCATAAAGAAATGACATGTATGGATTTCTTCGCTTGAGTTAAATACTCGAATTGCCTAGATTTTTTGCGATATTTTGTATAGTCATCTCTTGAAGCAAAAAAATTACTCATGCCTGCCCTATAGATTCTTTGTGCAACTTGTATTCTAAACAAAACGCCACTCCATTCTGTAATTTTGGATAAAATTTTTTTCCAAAAAATGACAGCTACAACTGCTATTATTGTAGCTATAATTGATTGTACAACTCCTAACCCATACTTATCGAATCCTGATGAAAGACTATTAAAATCAAAATTGGAATTTGAAGTCAGATTTGTAATAATTATACCTCACCCCCACCAGCAAAACTCATTATTTAGAGTAGCAG
Organism: Deinococcales bacterium; assembly: GCA_013298185.1. Lineage (GTDB taxonomy): Bacteria > Deinococcota > Deinococci > Deinococcales > JAAFIG01 > JAAFIG01. Next base: position 21,503 of record JAAFJQ010000032.1, on the reverse strand, counting down.
GAAAATACCCTTAGTTATCGCTCATTATAGCAGGTCGCAGAGCGTTAAATCTAGCCAAACTCACACATCTGATTGTCAGATTGTCAAGTAAACAAGCTTGTACCAACTCGACAATGACTGACGAGGTTTATCATGAAAAACTGATTTTGAAAGTGCTCTCAGAAGCCTCGAGCAAGCCGCAGGAATCGCGGCGGAACAATGAATCGCATCTCAAGTCTCGCATCGTAAAATTCCAGTTCGCAAACAAACTGACTTAAAACATCCTCAAAACATTCCTGCTCGAGACCAACCCGAAGTCTAAGCGCATTGTTAAAAAATACCCTCTCACAGGGCGAACACAGAGGTTCGCCCCTACGACTGGACACCAATTTTTACAACCCAACCGTAGGGGCGAGGCATGCCTCGCCCTGACCCGCAAATGCCCTGCGCCCTTGCTCAATCCTGTTCTGAAACCAGTACAAAATCCAAGTTTCCAAGCTATCTCGAGAAAATCCTAAATTTTATTCTCGAGTGTCAATTTTTAAAATCCTAACTTCAAGAATATCGTATCAAAAGAATTCAATCTAAATTCAAATCCAAATCAAATCCCAAATTTTCTCATCCTTTTTCTCGAGATTTGTTGACTTTCAATTCCTTTTCTCTTTATGCTGTCCGGCATGAAACCACGCCAAATCAAACTCGAGTCTCTTCATCGCACTCATGAACGCAAGCGCTTGCGCGAAACCATTCCTAATGCTTTGCATGAACCCGTCGGACGGGATGCTTGTGGTGTGATTGGCACGATTCGCAAAACTGGTCTGCCAAGTCACGGTAATGTCAAACGGGCGCTCGAGGCGCTGACTCAAATGGCGCACCGTAGCGGTGAAGTGCGTGGCGAAGGCGATGGTTGTGGTATTCAAACCGATATTCCCAAGAAACTCTGGAAAACATGGTTGCTCGAGGCTGGTTTGGATGCCAGCACCGTGGATGAAACTGGTTTTTTCGTGGCGCATTTGTTTATTCCCGTCAATGTCAATCCTCGAGATGTGCTGGATCATATTCGTGCCAACACCATGAAATTTGGTACGCGGGTGCTGCTCGAGCGTCGTGGTCAGACGCACGGTAGCGTCTTGGGTCCTGTTGCGGCGATTTCTGAACCTGCTTTTTACCAAGTGGCTGGTGTGGTGACTGGCGAGTCCGAGCAGGCTCGAGCTACAGCCCTTTTTAACTTGGCACTTGAACTCGAGGATGCTTTGCCTGTGCATGTGGTTTCGCTTTCGCAGCACACCGTTGTCTATAAAGTGCGTGGTGCGGCTGATATTTTGGATCGCTACTACCCTGAACTCCGCCGCCCTGATTTTGAATCAGTTTGCACCATTGGGCATAATCGTTACAGCACCAACACCATGTCCACCTTCGAGCAAGTTCAGCCGTTTACGCTCCTTGGGCATAACGGCGAGATCAACACCATTGAACGTTTGCGTCGTGAACTGGATTTCCTTGGTATCTCGAGGACGGGCGGCTCGGATTCTCAGGATTTGAATCGTCTGCTCGAGGGGCTGATTTGTCATCAGGGGCTAAGTCTGTTTGAAAGCCTCGAGATGGCATTCCCACCTGTGCTTGGCGAGATTAAAACCTTCAGCCCCGCCCTCCAAGATGCGTACATGAGCTTCAGGCAGCAACTCGGACCGCTTGCCCAAGGACCCGCCGCCTTGGTGATGCGTTTTGGTCAAGAATGCGCCTTCAGCGTGGATGCCCTTGGTCTGCGCCCCTTGTGGTTCGGTGAAACCGAAAAAGAATTCTTCTGGTCATCTGAACGCGGTGTTTTGCCTTTGGGTGCGTTTGTCAACGACCCACGCCCACTTGCGCCGGGCGAGAAGATGCTCTGCACCATCCGCCCCAACGGGGTTCAACCCATGCCGCATTTCGAGGCGCAGCGCGTCCTGCTCGAGCGGGTGCATAACCGCAGTGCCGTGGTGGTTGGCGCAAGGGCGCATGTTTCCGGACCGCTTGAACGCCCGACCAATGTTCCCGAATTTGACCCCGAGGTTCACACCCCAAGCGCGGCGGCACTGGCGGCTTTCGGTTGGGAGAAATGGGATGAGGAGTACATCAAAGCCCTTGCCGAGAAAGGCAACGAACCCATCTCGAGCCTTGGTTTCGATGGTCCTATCGCTGCCCTGCGCGACCCCAAGCCGAACCTCGCGGAGTTTATTAAGGAAACGGTGGCGGTGGTCACCAACCCTGCGATAGACCGCGAACGTGAAATCGAGCAGTTCAGCACTCGAGTTGTCTTGGGCAAACGCGCCTTACCCAATGGCAAGTACGCTGGAAAAATCTGCGAACTGATTACGCCTGTCATCCCGCTTGATTCCGAAACCGCCGCTAAGCAGGGCACGATGACCCTGCTGGAACTCGAGAGTCACCTCAAAACCGTGCGAATCAAACTCGAGGTGCAACTGACGAATAATTTCCCAGAACCGCTCGAGAAAGCCCTTGACCGTCTGCGCGAAGAAGTGCTGCACGCGGCGCATGGTGGGGCAGAACTGATTATCCTCGAGGATCGCTTGGTCTACCGCGCTGGTCACATGCCACTCGACCCGAGTTTATGCGTGGCTGAAGCCAATAAAGCCCTCGAGAACCTGAATTCCGATGGCATTGCGTATCGCCGTCAAACCAGTCTGATTGTCTCGAGTGGCGCGGTGCGGAATTTGCACGACATCATGATGCTGCTTGGACTTGGCGCGGATGCCGTCGAGCCATGGTTGCTGCTGGCTGGTTTCGCTGGTGATAACCGCGATGCTGCTAATAAAATTGTTTCGGCACTGACCAAAGGTGTCGAAAAAGTCATGTCAACCATGGGTATCCACGAGTTGCGCGGTTACGGACGGGTCTTTGCTGCGATTGGCTTAAAACCAGATCTGGCAGATAAACTCGGTATCAAGAGCTTCCTCGCCTCCGAGAACGCTGGTTATGGCATCAGCGACCTCGAGAAGACCATGCAAGACCGCCGTCACCGTTGGACAATTGGTGGCGCATCCCTCGAGCGCGATGCCCGTCTGAACACCCGCGTTTACAAACACGCCGCCGCCGCCGCCAATGGCGAAATTGCTGCCACCGATTACACAGGGCGCATCCGAGCGCTGGAACTCGAGTTCCCCGTGGCAGCCCGTAACCTGCTCGAGGTCAAGGGCTTATCCGGTCCTGCCACCGAGGATGAAATGCGTGCCGCCGAAGAAGTGGACATTAGCGCTGGTTCGCATCGTCTGCCATTTGTGATTTCCGCCATGAGCTTTGGTTCGCAAGGCGAAACCGCTTTCCGAGCTTACCCCGAAGCTGCCAAGCGCCTTGATATGGTCAGCATGAACGGCGAAGGCGGCGAAATTGGCGACATGATTGGGCAGTACACCCGTTGGCGCGGTCAGCAAGTGGCTTCAGGGCGTTTTGGGGTCTCGAGCGAAATGCTGAATAGCTCGGCGTTTATTGAAATTAAAATCGGTCAAGGTGCAAAACCAGGCGAAGGTGGGCATTTGCCAGGCAGCAAAGTCACCTCCAAGGTTGCCAAGGCGCGACATGCCACCCAAGGCGTGGATTTGATCTCGCCGAGCAACAACCACGATTTGTACTCAATCGAAGATTTGGCGCAGTTGATCGAAGAACTGAAAACCATCAACCCATACGCTAAGGTTTGCGTCAAAGTCCCCGTTGTGCCGGACATCGGCACGATTGCCGTGGGCATCGCCAAGGCAGGGGCGGATGTGATTACGCTCTCAGGCTTTGAAGGCGGCACAGGCGCAGCTCGAGCGCACGCCCTGAAGTACGCGGGTTTCCCCGCCGAGATTGGCTTGCGCCGCACCCACCGCGCACTGGTGATGGCAGGCATCCGCGACCGTGTGGAACTCTGGGTGGATGGCGGCATGAAAACCGCTCTGGACGTGATCAAAATGGTCTGCTTAGGCGCGAACCGCGTTGGATTCGGCACGGTCAGCATGGCAGCCATTGGTTGCACCATCTGCCGAGGATGCCAACTCGACACCTGTCATGTCGGCATCGCCACCCAAGTCGAAACACATGAAGAAGCCGAAGAAAAAGGCATGAAGCGCTTTGTGCCACGCGAACTGGAGAAAGCCGTCGAGAACCTGACGCGCTTTTTCACAGGCATGGCATCCGAACTCCGCGCCATGGTCGCCACACTTGGTTATGAACGGCTCGAGGATATGGTCGGCGCAGTGCATCACCTCGGGCATTTCTTAGGCAAAGATAAACTCGATTTAACGTACTTGCTCGAGGAAGTCGAACCACTGGCACTGCCCAAAACCGAGCGGGTGATTCGCAAACCACTCAACTCCATGACCCGAATGCTCTCGAGTTGGATGGTAGACGCAGCCATCAGCGGCGATGAAGTTCTGACCTACCAAGACGGACCAGTCGCCAGCGCCGACCGCGCCCTCGGCACGCACCTTGCAGGGGAATTATCACGGCGCAAAAATGACCGCAGCATGAAACTCGAGAAAGCCAAATTGTACTTCGATGGTGGCAGCATCCCCGGCAATGGCTTAGCTGCTTTCAACACCAACCAACTCGAGATTCTGGTGGACGGCGGCGCTCAAGACGGCGTAGGCAAAGGCAGTTTCGGTGGCAAAGTCGTGGTCATGAAAGGCTTAAATGACCAAGGTGTGCGCGTGGACGGATCCGTCGGCAAGAGCTTTGGATACGGCGCTATCGGCGGCAAATTCTTCATCCAAGGCAACGCCGACAGCCGCTTCTGCATTCGGTTAAGTGGCGCAGATGTGGTGCTGGGCGGCGAAATCAAAAAACCACTCGAGGATGCCCTAGGAATGCTCGCCGCTCGAGCCAACGCCAAGGGATTCGCCTTTGAATACATGACCAACGGACGAGTCGTGGTCTTAGGCGACCCAGGACCTTGGATTTGCAGCGGCATGACTGGTGGGGTGGTGTACCTACGGCATCAAGCCAATATGGGCTTAGATGACGTAGCCATCAACCGCCGACTCGCCAAAGGAGCGAATGTCAAAGTTCACAAACTCGGCGAGCGAGGAGTCAACGACATCCGCGAAATGCTCGGTGAGTACCACAAAGCACTGGTGGCAAGCGAACAAACCGAAGCAGCGCGACGTGTGGCGGAATTGCTTGTGGACCCAGCAGCGCACTTTAGAATGGTTGTGCCCGCCAACCAGCAAGTGGATGCAAGCGTCAGCACGGAGTAAAAACAGTATTCTCGAGACTGATTCGAGATTTTGAGGGTGATTAGGGTTGTCAATTGTCAACCCTATGCTCTTTCACTTAACACCAAAGCAGAAGTCAGTAGGATTGTAATCGAAGCCAACAGAACTGTATATTATGCTATATGCCAACTGTAATTTCTCTTTTTAGTGGTGGTGGTGGTATGGATTGTGGCTTGGAAGCTGCTGGCTTTGAGACACGATTCGCAACTGATGTCGACCGGCACAGTATCATTACGCTAAGACATATGCGGCTTCGTCAATATTTGGGGTATCGTGGAGGTCTTTTAAATGCTCAGATTGTACAAAGAGATATAAATAATTTAACTGCTCAAGAAATTTTGGCAGCAACGAAGATGGAAGTAGGGCAACCAGATTTACTGGCGGGTGGTCCACCGTGTCAAAGTTTTAGTGTTTTTGGTCGGCGACAAGGACTCAATGATCCTCGTGGCAAATTGGTATATCAATACTTACGAATACTACGTGGTATTCGACCAAGGGTTTTCTTGTTTGAAAATGTACCAGGACTTTTGACGATAGAAAATGGGGAGGTTTTCGCTCACTTTCTCCATGAGGTACAAAAACCCTTTGAGGGTTATCAGTACCGCGTAAAAAAATATGTTCTGGAAGCAGCTAAATTTGGTGTCCCACAATTCAGAACTCGTGTCGTGGTGATAGGTGTATTACAGGGGGTTGGATTAGGTTCACTTGATTCTGTTGGTCCGAAAGAAACACATTCTTTAAGTGGTCTTAATGGTTTAATTCCCTATAATACTGTGGAGGATGCCTTAGTGGATTTACCTAGTATAGATGAGGCTGCTTTAATGGGTATTCGTAATCATATCGGGCGGGTTCATGGTGATAATATTATTGACCGATATAGAAATTTAAGATTTGGTGAACGAGACCCAAAAACGAGAATTAATAAGTTAAATCCTGAAAGACCTAGCTATACAATTATTGTGGGTTCCGACAAAGGTGGCGGTAAAGGTCATGTACATCCTTATCAGCCACGCGAAGTCACTCCTCGAGAATCTGCAAGAATGCAGTCTTTTCCTGATTGGTGGGGGTTTTCAGGCACATCAAGACACCCAATTCGACAAGTTGGAAATGCCGTTCCCCCACTTCTGGCAAGTGCAATTGGCAATTACTTACGAGAGCAAGTATTTAGTTTGCCTGTTATACAGCATGAAGATGTTATGGATAGGCTTGGACAGAATCATCTCTTGGAGGCAGAAACCAGAAAAATATATAATCAACAACAGATTACAGACCAAGTACCCCTTCTTCAGATCGTGTAGTCAATAATTGACTCTAAACCATTTACACATTGCTTCAAGGTGACTATTTGTTGTTCTCCGTCTATCCAACATGGAGTTATCTCACGGTCGGTTACCAAATAATCAATAAGCCATTCTAAGTTATCGGTTGGCTTTTGCTCAAAAGCTAGAATAAGTTTAGCTCCATGAAGTTCTTGATGTCTGTATCTATATTCATAAAGCTGACTTATGGCTTTTCTCGTCTGACTTAATTGATTCTGTTGATTGCAAGACTTTATTTCAAATAATAAGGGATTCGGATTGTTACAGCATAAGTCTATAAATGTATTACTAAGTGGATGAATATCATTGGCAATCAATCTGTCTGCAATCATTCTTACAATAACTCTGTGTTGTAAGTTAGCTTTTTCTCGTAAAATCTGTGTTTCTTCTGGGTTAGCGAGGCGTGTCGGTGTATTTTTTGATTTTTTGGCTTGATTTTGGACAAAATTGCTCAAAGGAGCAGATATATCTGCTTCTTCAATAGGAGAAATCGTTTCAATAGATGTTAAACTATGCTTTATGGACGACATTTCCGCATTCTTAACAGCATTTCCAGAAAAATAATTAAACCAACTTCCATTTAAATAGACACTGCTTGTCCAATGCTTAATGTCTTCAAAATTACTATTTTTTGTAATTTCAAAAAACTCTTTCATTTCACTAATTAGTTTTGCCATTTCAAAAACATCAGAATTTTGATTTTTTGTTATTTCTTGAGTTAAATATATTCTATTTTCAGGTTTGGATACTTTATATACAAGACCAGTATGTGCAATTATATGTAAATTCCGTAAAGATGTATCTGGATATGGAATCAATAATCCAGTTTGACGTGAATCAATGATTCTTTTTATTATTTCTTCTGCATTAAAGTTTAGATTTGTATTCACTGTAGAGTTTTGGAATATGTAAGCCCAAATTTCACTATAAGATAAATAAACCTCTTCGGATTTTTGTTTTTCAAAGAGAGCCAGCAAACACTTTAATATTGCTCTAAATGGGACAATTTTAACCTCATTACTAATCTGTTTGTGCCTTTTTTCTAAAGAAAGTGCTTCAACTCTCAGTCGACCATTTGGATAAAAATGTATTCCAATTGGATTTGGGTATTGAAAAAGTGACATTTTAAGGCGCATATATGCGTTAGGATCTGGTATATCGCTACATAATAAATCTTTTGCTAAAGGGTCTATGTGGCAAATCCAACCATCACCTGTGTTTTCATAACCCATCAGACCCAAATAGCTTAAATAAGAACCGTATTCATCTCGAAAATCTGAAGCATCTCGAGCCTCAGCATCACGGTTTGAAATAAGCTCAAAGCGTCTTGGAAATAGACCAGTAGTCAGGGATTCACCATCAAATTCATTAAGAATAGTTGCAACACGAATCAATTCATCGGTCCAATTCGGCATTGTTCCAGGAATCTTATTGGTGAAGAAAACATCTAACATTTCAGGTCATTATAGCGGGTTAAGACGCGGTAGCGGTAGTATAGCCGCAAAAAGGGCAACTACGCTGTAGTGCATCAAAGTCGTAAAGGATTTTATTGAGCTAAACGCTTAACGCAATCTGAGCAGTGACCTCGATAAATGCGGTTAGTTTCATTTCGACAACAGGTGAGGCATTTTCATATTTTATCTGTTTATCACAACTCTTTCCCTGCTCGAGCCACCCGCTTTAAGCCCACGCTTGCTTGCAGCAGGCAAAAGGCGAAAAAGGCAGAGAAAAGGTCAAAGAAGAAAGCGCGGTGCTTTTGGCTGTAGTTTGAAGCGCTTAGATTTTGTGCTGCTCGAGAAGTTCAGCACTTAGCCCTGTCGCTGCTTGAATTTGCTCTCGAGTGAGTCCTGCTGCTTTTAGGTTTTTGGCTATCTCGAGCTTGGCTTTTAGTTCGCCCTCGAGAATTCCAGCTTCTCGCCCTCGAGCCTCACCTTCGAGAATTCCTGCTTCTCGTCCTTTTACTTCCCCCTCGAGTAGTCCTTCTTCCCTTGCAGATTTGAACGCTGAGTAATTGTCCCGCATGATTTTTAGGCTTTGTTCATAACTATCCCGTTCACTCGGCTCGAGATTCGCATACTTCGCTTTTTCAAACGCAGATAAAAAAGCTTCTTCTTTGAATAATTCTGGAATTTGTTGTAAGTCCCCTAAGTTCTTTAAGAAGTACAACCACTTATCAAGCCGTGTTTCCAATGCCTCGAGTGGCTTATCAAAATTTGGCATCTCGAGGTAAATAAAAGTGAGTTTTTTGTAAAAGACATTGTTGTTCTGGTCTTTGAGTTCAACCGTATGAACCACTTCTGTTCGATTGGCTTTGCTATCATCGAAGGTAAAGCCCAGGACACCAACGCAATACACTGGCTCGAGTCGGTAATCCCAGTCTCCTTTGGGTGCTTGGTCTTGAATTGGAAAAGTAGCATAGTAAATAGTTCTGTCTTTGAAGTTGATTTGTTTTACTTTTTGCAGTTCAACAATAAAATATTCTCCATTCACGCCTTGGCAGTAAATGTCATAAACAGCTTTGCGTTCATCTTCGGAACGGGGAAGTTGCTCGAGGTTCTTAAAACTCAAGTCAGCTATTTTGGCTTGATCTGGTAACAGGGAATTGAGGAAATCAATGAGGTGTGGTTTGCTCGCTTCTTCCCCAAAGATTTTTTTGAATCCAAAATCAGTGAAAGGATTAACGAAGGTGGTTGACATGCCAAAATCGTAACTGAATGCTGCTTATTTTCCAAGAGTAAAAATGCTTATCGCCCCTGCTCGAGCCACCCGCGCCCACGCTCAAGAGCAGAAAAAAGAGAAAAGCAAGAGCTTTTTCTGTGGCTCGAGGCAGTTTTCTCGAGTCAAACAAAAACCCCGCCATGACTGACGGGGCGTAACTTCTCTTGGGTTATCAGATTACTTGAGGACGCTCGAGATAATGCCCGCTAAGGCAGTTATCAGTGCCACAATCGCTGCCCAGAATTGTGCGTCTCGAGTCACCGTTTTACGGGCTTTTCTTTGACGCTTACCCGAAACTTGCGATTTCGGGCGTTTTCTGTTACGCTTTTTGTGAGGCAAATCAATCACCTCCTTTAACGGAGGCAAATTACCAGCACCCTCTTGCGACAGGGTGCTGGTTTCTCCGTTTAGGATACTACCGACCCTTCGGGGTCAAACCTTCAACCCAGAGAAGCTACGCTGGTAGCATAACATGGGCTGTTGGGCTTGTGAAGTGTAAAACCAGCTTGCCGTTTTGCACTCGAGCGACCCGCTTTTGCTGTGGCTCGAGGCTTAAAGTTCGTGCTGCTCGAGAAAAAGGGCAGAGGAAAGAGAAAAGGTCAAAGAGAAAAGTTTTTTGCTTTGGCTCGAGAAACAAAAACCCCGCCTTGACTGACGGAGCATAGTTTAGGTCAAAAATTTATTTGACTAACAACTGCTTCAGGTTTTTTCGACCAAAAATAAGAATTCAAGATTTGGAGTCTCAGCATCTCGAATCCACTGATTTGTCCATCGCATACCTGCCATTACATTGCGTTTATGATCTATTTCCACGACCTCGAGTAAACGACCTGTTTTAGAAATAACTTCATTTAACTCCTCGGCTGTAGCACGACCACCTGAACTGTACGAAAGCAAAACATGTTTTGCTTTCACTTCACTAATTGCTTGGCTAATTGCATCTACAGCAATCAGTTTACCGTCGTCATTTCGTCTGAATTCCTCAAAAATGGAAGCTCCAACGGTATCGGAAGTATCGGCTCGGCGCTTGGCTTTGCCAAAAGTCTGTGGTTGGTCATTGAGACAAATAGTTGTCCATAAATGATAATAAGCCGAATAACGCACTCGAGATGGTGGCATTTTCTCGTTATTAGAACCATATGGTGGGTCAAAATAAGCTAAGTCTGTTTCAATTTTAGGTAGAAGCTCAAAAATATTTTTCCGATACACTTGATGCGGCGCTTTTTTCTCGAGGAGTAGGGGTACTTGTAATTCTAAAGACTTAAATGAACGTGGCGACCAATCATTCAAATACGAAGCAAAATGCCCTAGGGTACTATCTACTTCGTCTAATGCGTGAATTAGACTGGTCAGCAAAACGGCTCGTTCAATTTGAGAAACACCTAAACGCTCTATTTCGTTTCTGATTGCATCTAAACGCTGTGTGTTATGCAATTGCCAAGGTTTTTTAAGACCATCAGCACTGACAGAATTCGCGCTACTTGAGTCACCTCCGTAATGTTCAGAAAACCAACCATGAACGGGTGCCAAATTATTTAGGTGCTGAATCATGGGCTTATAGTGACTAGGACTGTGTTCATTCAATAAATAACACTGCAAAAAGACTTCTGACCAAACAGAAATATCATTAGCAATAACGGTATACCCCGTTTGTGCAAATGCCTGTGAAACCCGTGTTGAGCCTGCAAAACCGTCCAGCACAACCTTTGGGCTTACTTTCTTTGCAAGCGAAAGAATATACGGTAATAATTTTTGTTTAGACCCCGCATATTTGATGCCTTCTGTTCGCGGCGCAGAGAGGACAACCTCATCAAATAATGGCATGACAACATCAGCAATCATGACAACCCCGATTTCTTTTTTTGTAGTTCTATATTTTGTTTTAGCCGCTCAAGGGCAATCTCATGACCTTCTTGGGTTGCGAGTAAAGCACACGCGAATAACTGAACAAGAATTTCAATATGTGCATAAGTAATCCAACCACCAGTGATGCTTTCAAAGTAAGGTAGTCCATTTTTTGTATGCGTCCACAATCCTCGTTGTAAAGCATTAGCTGTCCCACCGCCATAACGAACCTCACAGACATAACGATTCTCAACATCATAAAAACGATAAACTGGATGGGTACGACCTTTTCCCGAATCCTCTAAAACAATTTTTCTAATCGCGTGTTTTGCTCTTTCATCGTCAAAAACAAGGATGTTGCACTTCTGAGCCTTTTCATTGTAAATGAGTGGCAAAATATTCAATGTTCCAAAACTTGAAAAGGCATCATCATCCCACAGCCGAGAAAGTGATTTTCCTTGTATCAAGTTGCCAAACTGCTGCAATTTAGGAAACATCACAAAGTGCTTATCCGTTGAAAGCTGTAAAGGTCCATCACCATATGCTTTCAGGCTAATTGGGAATTCGGCTTTGGTGATTTCATTCATCACTTGAATATCTTCTTCGCGCTCCTTGGCTCGGTATAAGTCCTTGCCAACATGAATTGAGGTAAAATCGTACATATACTGGTTTATAAATTCAGCAATCGCAATTTCTGCCAAGTCACCATGCGTTTTATTACCGATGAGGCGCATCGTAAAAATGTTGCTTAAAGTTGTTGTAATCAGATCTGGATTCTTTGCAATGAGCAAGGCAAAACGCCTTGTGAAGTCTTTGTATGGGGTCATGGGTATTTCCTTCTTGGCTTAAATTATACATCATCTTATACCCTCCATTTTCGTATAAATCTCTGAATCTCTGCTCAAATACGGGCAAATCAAAACTATGTGCCGCACAGATTGATTGTCGTCTACCCTTACATCTGTTTATCACGACTCTTTCCCTGCTCGAGCCACCCGCTTTAAGCCTGCGCTTGAGCGCAGAGAAAAGAGAAAAGCAAGAGCCTATTGCTGTGGCTCGAGGCTTAGATTTTATGCTGCTCGAGAAGTTCAGTACTTAAACCTGTCGCAGCTTGGATTTGCTCTCGAGTTGGAACGTGCAGCAAAAAATCACTTTAAGGCTTGCAGCACAGCTTCTGGATTGCGAGTAGCAATTTTTAGCAATGATCGCGCTGCGCCACTGGGTTTGGTGCGTCCTTGCTCCCAACCTTCAACTGTTCGTTTTGGAACACCTATCAAGTCCGCGAATTTGGCTTGTGATAATTTCAAGGCTTTTCTGGCGTTTAGTGCATCTTCAACTTCAAGAACAGTCACTCGAGCAGCTATTGTTTCGCCTTTGGAGTAGGCTACAGCTTCTTGCAACCCCTCGAGAATACCTTGTACAACTCGATCACGTTCAGTCATGATAACTCCTTGGCAAGTTTGGCAAATAACTTCTTTTCTTCTGGCGTGAGGTTGATTTGCGTGTTCTTGAGGTAGGCAAACAAGAAATAAATCCATTGTCGTTTCTTGGCATAAAAGTAAATGATTCTTGCACCACCGCTTTTTCCTTTGCTCATCGCTGCCCATCGTAATTTGCGAACGCCACCTGCCTTGGATCACTGCTCCAGCTTCTGGGTTGGTCAGCAAGTAATTTTGTAAGGCTCGAATATCCTCATCGTTGAACACGCCTTGGATGGCTTTTAGAAAAGCTGGCATTTCGCTAAAAACCATAAAATGAATATACTCGAGAAGCGTATAGATTTCAAGTCATACGCTGCACAACCTTCGCACCATTCTGTTTATCACAACTCTTTCCCTGCTCGAGCCACCCGCTTCAGCCAGAAAGAAGGCGAAAAGGTCAAAGAGTCTATCATCGGCGCACACCCCGCACCTACCCTTAAGCACGAAATAGCAGTGCATTACAAAGTTTTTAAGTCAAACTGTAGGGGCGAGGCACGCCTCGCCCAACTCGAGCAACCCGTTTTTTGGTCTATTTCTTGTTAGGAAAGCAAGAGCTTATTGCTGTGGCTCAAGGCTTAAAATTGGTGCTGATCGAGAAAAAATCGGGATTTTCTGCTCGAGCCTAGCGCTCAGCTATTTTGCTGTCAAAACGTTGCACCTCTCCCCTTTTTGTTGCTTCGAGGTGTAGACTGGGCATGTCCAAAACCTGTTTAGACAATAGCCCTCACTCCAAGATTGCAGAGGTGGTTATGCGCGTTAGAAACGTTGCGGTGGTTGGTCATAATGCGGCTGGTAAAACCAGTTTGGTCGAAGCCATGATCTTTAAGTCTGGAGCAAAAGAGCGCCTTGGTAAAGTCGAGGATGGCACAACGGCTTCTGATCATTCCGAAGCCGAGAAACGCCGAGGGATGAGCATTGCCACAAGTGTACTGAACCTGACTTGGCAGGATACACAAATCAATTTGCTCGACACCCCCGGCTACGCCGATTTTGTTGGTGAGATTCGCGGTTCGCTCAGGGCTGCTGACAGCGCTTTGGTGGTGGTCAATGCCACGGCTGGCGTGGCGGTTGGCACAGAACGGGTTTGGAATACCGCCGAAGAATTTGGGCTACCTCGAGTGGTTGCAATTACCAAATTAGACCGTGAACATGCCAGTTTTTTTGGAGCGCTTGCCAGTGTCCAAGATACGCTTTCACCGCACGCGGTGGCTGTGTTTATTCCGATTGGCACAGAGAGTGGTTTTCGTGGTGTGATTGATTTGTTGTCCGATAAAGCCTACACCTACGCTGGCGGTAAACTCGAAGTCTCGAGCCTACCCGAAGCCCTTGCCGAGTCGGCTCGGGCGCAACGCACCAAGTTAATTGAAACAATTGTTGAAACCAATGAGAACCTGCTCGAGTTGTACTTAGCCGATGAACCCATTCCTGATGATGTACTCACCCAAGCCTTTTTAGATGCGGTGCATCGGGCAGAGATTTTCCCTGTTATTCCTGTGTCCGGTACGGGTTTGGTGGGCATTGAACCGCTGCTCGAGTTGATGCGTGGTTGCCTTCGCGCCCCCGAGGAGCGCCGCCCCGTGGTTGGTACAGATGGCTCGGAACGTGAATGCCATACTTCTGCCCCAATGAGCGCTCGAGTTTGGCGGGTTTCGATGGATCCTTTTGTTGGTAAAGTGGCGTATGTTCGGGTTTGGAGCGGCATCCTCAAAGCTGGCGACACAGTGCATAATTCGCACACCGACAGGGATTTCAAGCCCGCTCATGTGTACACTTTGGTTGGTAAGGACTTAAAAGAAGTTCCAGCCCTCGAGGCGGGGATGATTGGGGCAATCACCAAAGTTCCAGATTTACACACGGGTGATACGCTCTGCGACCCGAATCACCCAATTGACTTTGGGCAGCTTGAACTGCCAGAACCAATCACCAGCCTTGCAATTCACGCTGCCACTCGAGCCGATGAGGATAAACTTGGTACTGCTATTGGCAAACTGCTCGAGGAAGACCCGACGCTGCATTTGATTCGTAACACCGAAACCGCTGAGAGCTTACTCGAGGGCATGGGTCACACGCATTTGGAAGTGGCGGTCGAGAAATTACTGATTATGGGGGTGAGCGTCGAAGCCACCACACCAAAAATTGCTTACCGCGAAACCATCAAAGCCGTTGCAAGCAGCCAAGGGAAATTCAAAAAACAAAGCGGTGGTCATGGGCAGTATGGCGATTGCTGGTTGCGTTTAGAGCCGAGTTTGGAGGATTTTGTCTTTGCCTCCGAAGTGGTCGGCGGAACAATTCCCACCAAGTACATCCCGAGTGTCGAAAAAGGCGTGGAAGAAGCGCGGCACCATGGGGTGCAAGCTGGTTTCTTGGTACAAAACATCAAAGCCATAGTGTATGAAGGCTCGTACCACGATGTTGACTCTTCTGACATTGCCTTTAAGCAAGCTGGCATCATTGCCTTCAAAGCCGCCATGGAAAAAGCCAAGCCTTGTCTGCTCGAGCCAGTCATGCTCTTAAAGGTGCGAGTCCCCGAGCGCTACACAGGCGAAATTCTAGGCGACCTCAACTCCCGCCGTGCCAGAGTTCAAGGCATGGATCCTGATGGGGCAGTCACGGTCATCAGTGCGCTTGTGCCACTGGTCGAAGTGCAGAATTACAGCCCAGACCTGCACAGCCTGACTGGTGGAAGAGGCGTGTACAGCCTGAAATTTGACCATTACGCCGATGTGCCTGCCCTGCAAGCCGAGAAAATCATTGCTGCTCGGAAACTCGAGACGATATAAAATTACCGAACACTTGAAATGGATTGGCTCGAGCCACATTCCCGACCCAAACGGGCAATCGCCCGAGTTTGGTTGTTGGGGTTGTTGTTCTGCACTGAGATAACCCAAACCAGATTTTGCTGGCTCGAGATTGCGCCTTCGACAAATAAATCCTTGGCGCTGGTGCTGATTTCCTTGGGCAGCTCCAACTCGGCGCGGGTTGGAATGCGAAATGGGAACAAAGTCGAAATCGTCACGGTTAATTCTTGGCTGCCAACAACGGGCTTGGGGGTTAAAACAATGCGCTGCAACACCACATACTCGAGGGTGACTTCGGTGGTTTGATCTTGAACGGCTTTAATATTCATCGGGCGCAAATTGGCTCCTGCCAAGGTTGTTCCCTCGAGTTTGACCAAACCAGCTGTGACTGGCACAGTTTCGCCTGTTTGAATGGTTTGACCATTAACCTGAATCGGGAAACTTGGCAATTCGGTTCTCGAGCCGCATGAAAATGCTACAGCATTGATTTTGAGCTTGGTTGGCGATTCAAAACCGGGGAAAGTGGTGTAGAGGGCTTCTCCGTTTAAGCGCACCCGCAAGCTAAAAGCATTGGAGAATTGTTTGCTGCTGCCAAGCGCTCGAGCTACAACGCGCCAACGTCCGATCATGGTGTTGGTGACTGGGATGGCATTGCTTACCCACTTGCCATCAGGCGAAGCGGTCAGCGGTTGGCTGATTCCATCTGGGGTGAGCAGACTCAGCTGCATTTCTGTCTCTCCATCGGCGTCGTAATTGCTGAGTTCAATGTTTTGTCCAACGGCATTAGCGGGTAAATCAATAAAGCCCACCAATTGATCTTGATCAGGTTCGCCACGCAAATTGACACTGAATTCGCTTGCCTCGAGTCGCACATTGTTTGAGGCTCGCACTGCAAAAGCGTTCTTACCGTTGCCTTTGGACTCAATTTGTAGTGCATACTGACCGGGGCGCAAGACACCTGCAAAAAAACGTTGGATGTTATGTTCTTCGCTTGGTCCAAAGGTGCGCCGAGCCAGCATCCGCCCAGTGTTTTCGCGCAGGGTAAAGGTGGTTTTGAGGTCTGGGTTATTGCCGTACATCTCGTCGCCAAAGTAAGCAGCGGTGTTGCGGTTGGTGCTGTAATCAAGGCGGTTGACTTCTGGGCTGTAGAGTTCAATCACGGTTCGTACTAAACTCGAGCCAGTCACCACCAGACGGTAATCCTCGCGTCCAAAACCAGAACTGACCTGGTCACCCACCGATACCAAAGGCAATGCCACTTGACGCACTTCAAAAGCCGTGTTGTTTTGCGCCAAAGCGGTGCTGCATAGCACAGCAATCAGAATCAAAGTAAGTTTTCTCACAGTCCAACCAGCTTAATTGGTTTTTTTGCTGCTGGCACTCAACTTTGGTATAGCTGACCTAACTTGGTTTAGTATAGTTGACCTAACCCAAAGGATGGTTTCAAAAAATCAATCTGCCAGTACGATAAAATCATCATGTCTTTCAAGCGTGGGGTAGCATTACTGCTCATTTTTTTTACTGGGTTGCTGGCTTGGCAGCATGGCTCGGCTCAGGTCATCCAAAACCTGTGGTCACGCACAGAAATCACACTGCTCGAGTCGTTGTCTTTAACACGTTTACCCGTTGTTCCCAATGACCCGAGCAACCAATACCAACAAAATGCGGCTGCCATTACATTGGGGCAGAAGTTTTTTTATGATCCACGTTTCTCAGGCGATGAAGGCGTGTCGTGTGCTACGTGTCATATGCCATCAAATAACTACGTGGATAACTTAGCTCTTGCCGAAGGGCGCGGGGTTGGCACGCGCAAAAGCCTCTCGGTGATTGGAGCAGCCTATAGTCAATGGCTTTTTTGGGATGGCAGAGCCGATTCGCTCTGGGCGCAAGCCTTGGGTCCGCTCGAGAATCCGATTGAACACGCTGGTACAAGGGCGCAGTACGCCAATGTGGTTCGGCAGTTGTACGCCAAAGACTACGAAGCGATTTTTGGAAAATTACCGTCTGAAAGCATCTGGGCAAAACTGCCGAAAAGAGCAGGTCCAACGGGCAACGCCACCGAACGAGCCGCTTGGGAAAAACTAAGTTACGCCGAGCGCGACGTGATCAACCGCATTTTTGTGAACATCGGTAAAGCCATTGCTGCTTTTGAAACCAAACTCAAACCCGGTACAAGCCGTTTTGATTTATATATTGATAACTTACGAAAAACCAATCCACCAAGCACGCTCAACGTAGACGAAATCGTTGGATTGAAACTTTTTATCGGCAAAGCCAGTTGCATCACTTGTCACACTGGACCTCGTTTCACCGATGATCAGTTTCACAACACAGGTGTCCCCACACCACAAAAACTCGAGGCAGACGAAGGCAGGCAACGGGCAGTACGCGCCTTGATTCAAAGTGAATTTGGTTGTTGGTCGCCGTACTCGGACTCGAGCAGCAATTGCGGCTTGATCAGTGGTAACACCAACGCAGCTCAAGCTCCAGCTGGGGCATTCAAAACCCCAAGTTTACGCAATGTCGCAAATCATTACCCATACATGCACGCTGGGCAGTTCTTGAGTCTTGCAGATGTGGTCAGTCATTACAACGCTGCGCCAAAAGCAGTGGTTGGAAGTAGCCAACTCAAACCCTTAGCACTGACGCAACTCGAGCAGAAGCAACTTGTGGCATTCTTGGAAAGCCTGAGCGCTCCTGTTAGCGCTTCAGCCAATTTACTCGAGACGCCTGTGCTGCCACAATGACTTTGAATTGATGCCAATACTGCGGCTGGTGTTGCTGATACGAGCAACAAAACCAAAGGGAAAACGATACTCATTGGCTCTCAATTCGCCTGTTCCAGTCACAGGGGCAGCCGCTGGTTAATTCGGATTCATTGAAATACTGCAAATCAGCCACGTTGTCTTTGGTGGTAAAACTTGGACTGAGGCTGCTTGGCATATTGACGGGTTGAACTGCCCAAGCAAAAAACTCGAGAGCGTCGTTTGTGCGTCTTTTGACCTATCTTCAAAGAACAAAACTGCTAAAATGAGGTGTGGGAGCATTACCGTTCGTTCAATTGCTTGGTGGTGTCAAAGTCAATCTCGGGGTTGAAGAGGTGGCTTTCTTATCCGACAAGCGTTTTTTCTTGTTGGCGTACTTGGCTCTGAAAGCAGATTGGGTGTCTCGAGACGAGCTGGTCTTCTTGTTTTTCGCCGATACCGATTCGGTATCTGCCCGTAAAAACCTGCGCCAATTGCTGTATCGGATGCGGACTTTGGCATGGGTTAAGCTCGAGGTACAGAACCAACAAATTCGTTGGTTGGTCAAAACCGATGTCGCCGAGTTTCAGAGCTTAATCAGTAGCAACCGTTATCTCGAGGCTTTGGATGTTTACCAAGGGCAGTTCCTGAGCGGTTTGAATTTGGATTTACCAGAATTTTCCAATTGGCTCGACTTAGAACGCGAAGGGCTGCACAGTGCTTACAAAGATGCGGCTCTGGTTGTGGCAAAGCAACTGGTGGCTGAGTCAAATTTTATTTTGGCTCAAAAAATTTGTTTTCAGGTTTTAACCAGCGATCCTCTTTCTGAAGATATGCTGCAAGTGCTTTTGGGTTGTGCGGTGCAAACCAAGACCAAGCACGAGGCACTCAGGGCATTTAAATCTTTTCAGACCACGCTCAAGCAAGACCTGAACCTCTTGCCACTCGAGACCACGTTGCAACTAGCAGCCGAATTACAACAGCAGGAATCAACACCAGTTGTGCCACTCAAAAAAGCAAAGCTACAAAACATTGCCGCAGAAGCCAATGCCTTTGTGGGTCGGGAGATGGATTTAAGCGAAATTGAATCGTTATTGGCTCAACCCCATGTTCGGCTGCTGACTTTGATTGGTGCGGGTGGTATGGGTAAAACCCGTTTATCTATCGAAGTTGCCCGTGAACAAGGCTCACGTTTTGCCGATGGCGCGGTCTTTGTGCCACTGGCAAATCTGACTCAACCAAGTGGTATTGCGGCGGCGATAGCTGCGGCTGTGACTTTGCCAATGGTGGATGCAGTTACCCAAGTCACCAACTTAAAAAATTATCTGAGCGACAAGCATTTACTTTTGGTACTGGATAACTTCGAGCATCTGATAGACGGAGCCGATTTGGTTTTAGAGCTTTTGAATGACTGTCCAGACCTCAAGGTTTTAATCACGTCCAGACAAGCCTTGGATTTCCAGCAGGAACACTTGGTAGATGTAATGGGTTTGGATGTTCCCCAAGATGCCTTGGGAGCAATTGAACTCTTTGATTCGGTGCAGTTGTTGTTACGCAGCGCCAAACGAGTCAACCCACGTTTTATTCTCAAGCCAGAAGATAAGACTTTTGTGGTTCAGATTTGTCAGATGCTACAAGGTTCGCCGCTTTCAATTGAATTAGCAGCCCATTGGTTGCGTTCTTTAAGCCCCGAAGAAGTAACTCGAGAATTACAAACCAGTCTGGATTTTTTAACCGTCAATCAACCCGATGTGCCACTGCGTCATCGCAGTTTACAAGCCGTGTTTGACTCCAGTTGGGTGCTGCTGAGTGCCGAGCAGCAACGGGTTCTCGCCCAACTGAGCTTACTGCCCAATGGTTTTACATTACAATCCGCCACGCACATTGCCAAGACCAACCCCACCATGCTGATGGTCTTGGTCAGCAAATCCTTAATCAGTCGGAATCAAACCCGCTTTGTGATCCACGAAACCATTCGTCAGTATGCAGCCCTGAAACTCGAGCCAGACCAAAAAGCCGCCGCCTTACTCGAGCTTAGTGTATTGGCTAAAAATTGGGCAGAGGCGGTTTACGTCAACGAAAGCACCCCCAAGGATTTTGCCAGCGTACAGAATTTTGAAGATGAATTCGAGAATATTACCCTCGCGCTCGAGTGGTCATTCACGCATCAGCCTTTGCTTTGTGCTGAAATTGTTTATTTACCACTGTTTTTTTGGTACGCCAGCGCCAGAAACCAGACTGGCATACAATGGCTTACCAAGTTACTCGAGTTACCATTTACAGAGCGCCATGCAATTCGAGCCAATTTACTCTGCACCCGTAGTATTCTCAAGTACGCCATACAGCAGCCCGAATCAGGCATGATTGATGCTTTAGAAGCCCTTGAAATTGCCCAAGCCGTTGGCAACAAATTGCTCGAAGCCCAAGTCTTGATTGGGCTTTCGGTGAATTATTTCTTGCAAGGTCTATTCAATCCTGCACTCGAGGGTCTGCAAAAGGTGTTAGAACTGAATAAAAATGTAAGCAACAACAACCTTGAAGCAAACGCACTGAATTTCCTCGGTATTGTGTACCACATCCAAGATGAGCTTGAGCTATCCATGCAGACCTTTCAAAAATTGATGACCCGTACTCAAGTGACAGGCAACAAACGCGGTTTTGCTCATGCGACAGCCAACTTGGCGCGTGTTTACGGCAGCCAAGGAAATGTTGCCATGCAGCAGCTTCACCTCGAGCAAGCCACTGCTCTATACCAAGAAGCCAAAGACACCACCAATCTGTGTGGTTTATTGCTGGATTTGACAGATCTTGTCCTGAAAAGAAACAGCTTACCTTATGCAAAAAATACCCTGCTCCAAGCAGCAGAACCCTGCCTTAAAGTACAACTACCATCATTCTTTGTGAGGTGGTTTGGTTCGTCTGCAAAACTGATGCACAAACAAGGGCTGCACGAAAAAGCCTTACGCCTGTACTACGTTTGTGAAAGATGGATGGAGCAACCAGTGCCAGGTGAAGACCTTGATGTTGAGCAAAGCGCCAAGTTATTTCAAGCTGAAAAGTTAGCTCAATTTCAACTCGAGGCAGGTCAATATAGTCCCAAACAAGCCATGCAATACGCAATGCAAGAACTCGAGGTGATGAGTGCATAATTTAAGCACCCATCATGCCCCAAGAAAAACTAGGTGTTGCTGTACAAAATCGCGCGTTTGACCTGACCAATCACATCGGTGATCGGAATATCCCTTGGGCAGGCTTCGGTGCAGTTATAGGCGCTGCGGCAACGCCAAACACCCGTATTCTGATTGAGCATGGCTAGGCGCTGCGCTCCGCCTTTGTCCCTCGAGTCAAAAATAAAACGGTGCGCTTGAACAAT
>JAAFJQ010000319.1 GCA_013298185.1 Deinococcales bacterium | reverse complement strand
CTGATACGGTGCAAGCATCGGCGGCAAGACCAAGCCTTTGTCATCACCGTGGGTCATGATGATGCCACCAATAATCCGTGTTGAAATCGCCCAACTGGTGGTGTAAGCAAATTGCTGTGTTTGATCTTTGCCTTGGAATGCTACTTCAAAAGCCTTGGAGAAATTCTGTCCCAAGTAATGGCTAGTGCCTGCCTGCAACGCTTTGCCATCGCCCATCATCGCTTCGATACTGTAGGTGGCATCTGCCCCTGCAAATCGCTCCGAAGGGGTTTTCAAACCAGCAATCACGGGCATGGCTGCGTAATCTCGGGCAAACTTGCGGTAAATCTCGAGAATTTTTAGGGTTTCCTCGAGCGCTTCCTCGTGACTCGAGTGTGCCGTATGACCCTCATGCCAATAGAATTCGGTGGTTCTAAGGAACTTGCGCGGGCGCAATTCCCAACGCACCACGCTGCCCCACTGGTACTGTAAAAGCGGCAAGTCGCGGTATGAACGCACCCATTTACTCCACATATGCCCAATAATGGTTTCTGATGTTGGACGAACCACCAATGGCTCCTCGAGTTCCGAGCCTCCCGCGTGGGTCACAACTGCTAATTCTGGTGCGAACCCTTCAACGTGTTGGGCTTCTTTTTGCAAAAAACTCATGGGGATAAACATTGGAAACGCCAGCGCTTCATGGTTGGTGCGCTTAAATTCAGCATCCAAAATATGCTGAACATTTTCCCATAACGCCCAGCCGTAGGGTTTGACCACCATTGCCCCACGCACGGGGCTGTCATCGGCGAGGTCGGCTTTCATCACGACTTCATTGTACCAGTCGTTAAAGTCTACACTGCGAGGGGTGACACCGTAATTCTTATCTTTAGCCATAAACGCGCTACTTTAACCCAAGTGGCGCTTAAACCCAAAACACGACTTATTTCAAGTTGAATTCAAACTGCCGAACGATGCTTCCCTGCCAAAACAAATAAGCTCGGTACTGCCCTAATTGTGCATTGGGAAAGCGAAACTCGAGGTCACGAGAATTTTGAGTTACCAGTTTACTATCTTCAGCAATGCGCTTCTCGGTGCGGTCAGACTTCAAATACAAACTCGCACTCAAATACCCTTCACTCGGCACTTTGACCAGATTGACTTTTAGCACTATCTCATTTTGAGAACGACCCAAAACACTGTCATTGCCAATCAAAATCGCAGGAGGTATCTCGAGCGGACGTGGCGCAAAGGGAATAAAGGTAAAACTGCAAGAGAGCAGGCAAAAGGCAAAAGGCAAAAGGCGAAAGATTTTACTTTTGCCCTTCGCCCTTTGCCCTTCGTCTTTACTCTTCGTCATCCTTTTCCTCCGCCAAGAGTTGCTTCAACAACGGCTCGAGGGCGCTGGAGTTCTCTAACTCCGCGCTGATTTTTTCAATGGCTAAGCGCACGACTTCGGATTTGGAGACAAGGCGCTCTGGGCTGCTCAGTTCATAGGCAGCTTTGGTCAGGAGTGCGTCTTGTTCGTCGGAGATGACCACTTGTAGGCGCTTTTTTTCTTTCTTCGGCATTTGTGGCATGGTATCACGAGTCAGATGATACTGGTGTGATATTTGCGCCTTGACATAATTGTGCTACAAAGTATGAAGAAACGCACTTTCACATTTTACTGTTGATGTGTATAATACTCATAAGACGCTCGAGATATTTGTCTAAACTACAAAAGGTGTCCCGCCATAAAGGGAAACAAGGGGATCCAACCATGCCGCCACTGTTTGAATCAAAAACCATGTCCAGCGCACCACTCCTTATTCGTGGGGGCAACCCCATCTCGGGAACGCTTCCAGTCAGTCCAAGCAAAAATGCTGCCCTGCCCATTTTGGCTGCCAGCATTTTGTTCAGCGAACCCGTGACCCTACATGACGTACCGCGTTTATCGGATGTTGAAG
Organism: Deinococcales bacterium; assembly: GCA_013298185.1. GTDB lineage: Bacteria > Deinococcota > Deinococci > Deinococcales > JAAFIG01 > JAAFIG01. The sequence goes on along the minus strand of JAAFJQ010000319.1, from coordinate 1,766 downwards.
TGATTCTGAGCATCGTCTCGAGTCTTGGCGTGAAATTCGCTTGGCAATCCGAACACACCCTGACCATTCATGCCCCTGAAATCACCAGCGTTGAAGCGCCTTACAGCCTTGTTTCCAAAATGCGAGCCAGTTTCAATGTCCTTGGACCACTTCTGTCTCGAGTCGGCGAAGCTCGAGTTCCACAGCCCGGCGGCTGCACCTTTGGTGTGCGCCCTGTAGACCAGCACATCAAAGCCTTGCGTGCTTTGGGTGCAACCATTGTTGAAAATAATGGCGACTTTATTGCTGTCCGTGACCGCCCACTGTCGGGGCGTTTTGTCTTTGATTTACTGACCGTTGGTGGAACTCAAAATGCTGTCTGTGCGGCGGTGCTTGGTGAAGGCTTGGTGCGCTTGGAGAATTGCAGCATTGACACCGATGTTGTGGGCTTATGCGAATTCCTCAATCTCCTTGGTGCAAAAATCCGTGGCGTTGGTACGCACACCCTCGAGATTGAAGGCGTGAATGCCCTGCACGGCGGCGAGTACACGATCATCCCAGATCGCCTTGAGGCTGGAACGTACTTGCTCGCGGCGGCTGCAACCCGTGGCGAGTTGACCCTGACCAATGCCAACACCGAACACATGCGGGCTTTGACTTCTAAACTGACCGAAAGTGGCGTGAAAATCCTCGAGTTGGATCATCAAACCATTCACTTGGATGCCCGTAGCGGAATCCTCAAGCCGGTCAATGTGATGGTCTCGAGCTTCCCCGGTTTCCCCACAGATTTACAGCCGATGATGGCAGCTTATCTTGCCACGGTTTCGGGTCACAGCCGCATCACTGACCCGGTGTACACCACCCGATTTGGTTACAGCGGCGAACTGAATCGCCTTGGTGCAAAAACCGAGGTTTTAGACCACAGCATTTTGATCGAAGGTTCACAGATGACAGGAGCGCCTGTCAAAGCCGCCGATATTCGGGCTGGTGCAGCCCTTGTGATTGCTGCTGCTGCCGCATCTGGCGAAAGCCGAATTGATGGTGTGCAGTATCTTAACCGTGGTTATGAACGCCTTGTCGAACGTTTTTCGAGCATTGGTGTGGATATTGCCCGTGACGAAATGCGCTTGGTGAATGCCGCATGAATTCGCCACTTTCATATTTGTTCTTGATGCCGCTCAATCGCTATCAGCCTTTTAAGCGTCGTTTTTTGATTCCTTGGCTGCTGACTTGCGTGGCAATCACCGCCTTGATTACAGCTCGAGATGGCACAATCACCCAACCCGATGAGGTGATGGTTGTCTTTTTTGCGATGCTGGTCCCGTTCTCCATCGGTTTTAGCCTTGGTTATGCTTTTGATTTTTTTGGGGCAAAAACAGGGGTTCTGAAAGGCTGGTTTTGGTACATATTCCCAATCATTTGGTGGCTGCCATTGTTGCAATTTATTTTTAATCTTGCCAATTTGCTCACCGCCTCGAGTTCGGTCATGCTTTACAACAAAAAAGAAGAACCGGTTGAACGGGCTGAAAAACTAAAAGACATGACGCTCGAGCAGTTCAAGAGCCTCTTTCAACCAGAAGTCATTGCCATGCAGCAAAAACTTGAGGCGGGTGGATTGACCAACCCCGAAGCTGTTGTGGTGGGTGCAATTCTCAAAAGCCAAAATCCAAGCTCGAGCCTCGGAGAAATTTTAGCGGCTGAATCTCCAGCCCTGCACAAAGAAAAACTACAAACCTTGGTCGAGGTTCTGTTTACCTTGGTTGGCAACAGGCGCAAAATTTAATTTG
>JAAFJQ010000316.1 GCA_013298185.1 Deinococcales bacterium | reverse complement strand
CCAACAATCAATTTCAGCTATCACTTGCTGCATGGCAAAACCAGCTTCGGTTAGTTCATAACTGGTGCGTGGCGGCATGTAACTCTCAACCGTTTTTTTGACAATCCCGTTTTTCTCGAGCATATCAAGGCGTTCAGATAAGGTGCTGGGGTTGCAATTGCCAATGGCGCGGCGCAATTCGTTGAAGCCTTTGGGGTTCTCGAGCAGCGAGCGCACAATGTAAAGCACCCATTTTTCTTGGAGAATACCAATGGCTTGCACGGCTGGACATAATCCTGTGCTGTGCTGATTTTCTTGGGTCTCGAGGGCGGCGATTTCTGCCATACAGAGCATCATAGCACCTTTGGTTGTATTATAATTTACACAACCTACTGATATAAATAATATACTAGTCTCAAGTTCGGAGTGCCAAGGTAATCCGAGCAAAAAAGGAGAACAATCATGAGCCAAATCTGGAACATAGACCCATCCCACACCAGCCTCGAGTTCGCCGTTCGTCACATGATGATTAGCACCGTGCGCGGCAGTTTCAAAGTCAGCGGTGGAACTGTTGAACTCGACGACCAAAGCAAATTACTCGGTGTCGAAGCCACCATCGAAACCGCTTCGATCAATACCAAAGATGCCCAGCGCGACGGACACCTGAATGCCGCCGACTTCTTTGACAGCGCCACCCATCCAAACATCACCTTCAAAAGTACCAATGTTCAAGCCAGCGGCGATAACAATTACAAAGTTGAAGGACACCTGACGATTCGCGGTGAAACCAAACCCGTGATCTTAGAAGTCGAAACCAGCCAGCAAGCCAAAGACCCGTGGGGCAACACCAAAATTGCCGCTTCAGGCACAACCAAAATCAGTCGCAAAGAATGGGGCTTGGTTTGGAATCAAGCCCTCGAGACTGGCGGGGTTCTGGTCGGTGACGAAGTGAAAATTACCTTGGATGTCCAAGCGGCTGCGCCAAAAGCGTAGGGGCTGACGAAGGACGAAGGCGGAAGGAAGAAGGCAAGAGAAATTGCTCGAGACTGCCTTCTTCCTTTTTCTTTCGTCCTTTATCATTATTGCCATGAGCCTTCACCCAGAAACCCGCATTGGACATGTTCACCTCAAAGTGGCTGACCTCGAGCGAAGTCTCGAGTTTTACCGCGACATCCTTGGTTTTGAAGTCACCCAACGCTACGGCGATGGCGCAGTTTTCTTATCGGCAGGTGGCTATCATCATCACATTGGTTTGAACACTTGGGAAAGCCTTGGCGCTCCGCCACCGCCTCGGCGCAGTACGGGCTTGTACCACACAGCCATTTTGTACCCGAACCGACAAGAATTGGCTCGAGCGCTAAAAAAATTGCTCGAGCATCGCTATCCGCTCGAGGGGGCTGCTGACCATGGTGTCTCTGAAGCGATTTACTTGCGTGACCCAGATGGCAATGGTGTGGAACTGTATTGTGACCGTGAACCAAGCGATTATCCTCGAGATGCGGCTGGGAATTTGGCGATGATAACGGCAGCTTTGGATTTACAAGCACTTTTAGCAGAAGCATAAGTTCTCGAGTTCGTGCATGACGAGGCTCTTTTGCTTCGTCAATTTTTATAGGATGAACCCATGACCCAACTACACCAAGGCATTGCACCACTTTCTTTTGGAATCAAAGAAACCGCTAAACGCGGCGTAATTCTGCTACACGGACGCGGCTCGAGTCCCGAGGATATTTTGGGACTGCGCCGCTACCTCGAGTTGCCAAATACTCTTTTTATCGCCCCTCGAGCCAGAAATACCACTTGGTATCCGCAGCGGTTTATTCGCCCTAATGCCGAGAATGAACCTTGGCTGAGTTCTGCCCTCGAGACGGTTGCCGAGTGCATCCAGCAAACGAACTTACCTCTCGAGCAGGTTGTGCTGCTCGGTTTTTCCCAAGGTGCATGTCTTGCCCTCGAGTTTGCAGCGCGGCACGGTGGGCGATTTGGTGGCGTGATTGCTTTCTCGGGCGGGTTGATTGGCTCGGACTTGGAGATTGGCAAACTCGGACAGCCACTTCTCGAGACACCGATTTTTATTGGCTGCGACGAAGCCGATTTTCACATTGACTTGGCTCGAGTGAACGCCAGTGCCGACATCCTCTCGAGACTCGGGGCGAAGGTAGACAAACGAATTTACAAGGGTTTGGGTCACAGCATCAACACGGATGAGATTGACGCAGCTCGAGCGATTCTCGCATCGCTCAGCGAATAACTTGCCCTTCGGCGGCTCGGAATAAACGGTCATTCAGCGCCCTGCCCAAGCCAAAGCTCGAGAACTGATGCGCCAGAATATGGGTGCAACCAGCCCGATCAAGAAAACGCATACCAGCAAACAACCGAGCGGCGATACTCGAAAAATCTGAGCCGAGGTCAAAACGGATGGCGCGAATCTGGGGCAGCATCTCGAGGCTAGTGGTTGGCAAGAGCAAACCAAGATTGAACGCTGCAAATTCTCGAGCCACCTCGAGCAAATGCGCTTCAGACTCGAGGAGCAGCAGTTTGGCTTTGGGGCTGTAATGCTTAATCAGCATACCGGGCGCGGGTTGGGCTTGATCTGGCTCGAGGATGGCTTCGTTGGGCAGCAGAACCTCGCCAATCAAAGCCTCCAAGTTCTCGAGCGGCACACCACCGGGGCGCAGCAAGGTTGGCGCTCCAAGCAAACTCAGCACTGTGCTTTCCAAACCAATGCTCGAATCACCCGCATCGAGCAGCAAATCAATCCGCCCACTCAAATCCTCGAGAACCATTGCGGCATTGGTCGGCGATGGGCGCGAAAATAGATTAGCGCTCGGTGCAGCTATTGGTACACCCGAAGCAGCAATCAGGGCATGAGCCACAGGATGACTCGGCACTCGAGCCGCAACGCTCTTACCGCCTGCTGTGACCCCGAGCGGCACAATATCTTTCTTAGGCAGCACCAGCGTCAACGCACCGGGCATAAGCGAACTGAGTTTTGAAAGTAATGGCTCGAGACCATCCAAAACCGCGATGCTCGAGAATTGCGAAACATCCTCGAGATGAAGGATCAGTGGATCAGAACTCGGGCGTTGTTTAGCAGCAAAGATTTTTTTGACCGCCACGGCATCCAAGCCGTTTGCACCCAGCCCATAAACCGTTTCAGTCGGAAAAGCCACCAAACCAGAAGCTCGGATCACCTGTGCCGCCTCGAGCATCTGATTTGGATTTGGATTGATTGGATCAACTTCTATGACTCGAGTCATTTTTTTGGTTTACGACCAGCGATAAGCGAATCCGTCAGGGCTTTGAAAGCAGCCGAGTCGCCCTTCTCGAGCAACGCGGCTTGTTCAGCCCACGTCTCGAGGCTAGGTGCAAGGCGGATTTTAGCCGTCTCGAGCGCGGATTTCAGGGCTTCGGGCTTGGCTTTGGAAAGGGCTTTGAAGGTAGTAATATTCGCAGCAATCAGGGCTTGAGCGATTTTTGGACCAATGCCTTCAATCAGAGCGAGATCATCAGGGATTTCGGGTTTGGGTTTGCTCGAGGCGGGTTTGGATTTGGGTTTGCTCGAGACGGGTTTGGATTTGGGTTTGCTCGAGACTGGTTTGGCAGGGGCTTTGGCAGGTTCAGGGGCAATCGCAGATTTTGCGGGTTTCGCGGATTTGGCAGGGGCTTTGGCGGGGGTGGGCGAGGCAAGCCCCGCCCCTACGGCTGGTTTTGGT
>JAAFJQ010000317.1 GCA_013298185.1 Deinococcales bacterium | reverse complement strand
GGGCAATCTGTTTGACGGCTGCTTCAAAATCTGTTTGGGTGTACAGAATCACTTCATCCGCCCCGAGCGAACGCACCAAATCGGCTTTTGCTTGGCTGCCAACTGTGGCGATCACTTTTGCACCGACGCGCTTTGCAATTTGCACCAAAAGCTGCCCAACGCCACCTGCTGCCGCGTGAATCAGGGCTGTATCGCCTGCCTCGAGTCTATAGGTACTAAACGCCAAGTAATGCGCGGTCATGCCTTGGAGCATGATGGCTGCCGCTTGCTGGCTCGAGATGGTTCTGGGGACTTCAACCAGATTCTTAGCGGGAACTACTGCGTACTCGGCGTAGCTGCCTCGAGTCATGGTGTAGGCTACACGCTGCCCGATTTCAAATTCAGTCACACCCTCGCCAATGGCATCCACCACACCTGCGCCTTCCATACCCAAGGTGAATGGTGTCGGTATTTTGTAAATCCCAGAGCGCTGATAAACATCTATAAAATTTAATCCCGCGTACTCGAGTTTGACCCGTACCTCACCTGCGTTTGGGTTGGGGGTGGGTATCTCCTCGAGCTGCATTTGGTTGATGGTCTGAACTTGGATGGCTTTCATAGGACTGCATTATAAGAATGTCTCAAAGGGAACGCCAAATCGTTTGGCGAATTTGATGGCAAGTGCTTTTGAAATACTTCTTCGTTCTGAGAGGATGTTGCTGAGCTGACTTTGTGAAACCAAGCCTTCTCGCTCGAGGTCTGATTGGCTCAAGTGATGGGTTTGCATCAAATGCCGCAGCACATCGGCGGGTGTGCCACTCGGCAGCAGCAAATGCTCGTTTTCCCATTGGCTGATGTACTGTGCCAGAACATCAAAAAGCGCCATGACTCGAGGGTCGTCAGGGTCGTACTGGTCGGTTAAGTTCTGCATCAGGTCAATCAGGTGTTGATATTCGGACTCATTGGTCGCAGGGTGAATGCCGCCAACCACGGCGTTAAATTGAATAAATGGCTGAAAAGAAATCTGCTGCATGTTTAACCTCGTTTATTCCATTCGTCGTATTCCCGATGCCTGAAAACATGTTTGATAAAGACGGTTTGGGTGCGATAACTGATTCCACAAATGACCCGATACTTGTTTCCACCAACGTTAAAAACCGTGAGTTCTAATTTGTTTTTGACCACATAGTCGGCACTTGGGAAGAAATGCTTGAGTTGATTGAAATTCTCGCATCTGACTTTACTTAAAACCTTGTACCACTCGAGTAAAACTGCTTCGGCTTCGGGATGAATGCTGTAGAACACCCGCAATGTGTTTTTGCTGATGACATTCACGCCATCAGTATATTTCATTTTGAAATACTTAGCAACTCCGTTTTCACCATGACAAATTAGCACTATGAAACCTTGAGTGTGGTGTTGTAATATCTGCTCTGATTTTATGGATTACTACGAACTGCTTGGAGTCTCAAAAACCGCCGATGCCGATGAAATTAAACGTGCATATCGGGCGTTGGCACTCAAATACCACCCTGACAAGAACCCTGGTAACAAAGAAGCCGAAGAGAAATTCAAAACCATCAACGAAGCCTACGCTGCCCTATCCGACCCCGAGAAACGCGCTCAGTACGATACTTACGGCAAGGTCGGCGGACCCGCTTTCGATGGTGGTTTCGCTGGCGCTGGCGGCATGGGCGATTTGTTTGATTTGTTCAACAGCGTTTTTGGCGGCGATCCTTTTGGTCAGCAACGTGGCGCTGGTCGTGGTGGTAAACGCGCCGCTCGAGGCGAGGATTTGCAAGTCGAGGTGAACATCACCCTCGAGCAAGCCCGTGTTGGCTCGGACATCGAAGTCGAAGTGGATAAACTGGTCGGCTGTGACCGTTGCAATGGCAACCGCGCTGAACCGGGTGGCAAGGGGCTGCAAACCTGCACCACTTGCGGCGGCGCAGGGCAAGTACGCCAACAGCAGCGCACCATCCTTGGGAATTTTATGACGGCTGCGCCTTGCCCGACTTGTAAAGGCACAGGCGAACTCAATCCCGAACCGTGCAGCAAATGCCACGGGCGCGGGCGCACCATCAAACCCGAGAAAGTTACGGTGACGCTGCCCAAAGGCATAGATGGCGGCTACCGTCTGCGCGTGGCTGGACAGGGCAACGCTGGCATGTTCGGTGGTCCTGCGGGTGATTTATACGTGTTCCTCGAGTTAAAACCGCATCCGCACCTGACCCGAGACGGCGATGATTTGCATTTCACCAGTCACATTGGACTTGCCCAAGCCACATTAGGCACGAAACTCGAGATTCCAACGCTGGATGGGATGCAAACCGTTGAAATTCCAAGTGGCTCGCAGCCCAACGACACGCTGCGTTTGCGAGGCAAGGGAATGCCGCGCCTCCAAGCTCGAGGTGAGGGTGATTTGATTGTCACAATTGCCGTGGATGTGCCGAAAAAACTCAGCAAACGCGCCAAAGAACTGCTCGAGGAGTACGCTAAAGAAACGGGTGAGAGCATCGCCCCGCCAGAAGGTTTCCTGAGTAAAATAGGCAAAGCCATCCGTGGAGAATAATGCCGATTCGCGCCTCGTCCAAGCATCCAGTCCTCGCCGAGAATCACGGTATTCGGGTCAAGTGCTTAGAGGCCTGCCAAGATATTGCCCTTGAGCGAACCAAGCGCGTCTGGATAGATGTTGAAGTACCCACGCCTGAACAGGTTGAACAACTCAAAACCATGTTTAAGCTCAATCCGCTCGCCCTCGAGGATGCGCTCGAGAAGGGACATTGGAGTAAATTTGAGTCTTACACCGAACATCTGTTCCTGATTTTTCGTACCCTCGCCGAGCCTGAAGATGTGACTGACCGCACCGAACGCATCAGTATGTTTTGGTTTCCTGAACTCGAGACACTGCTGACCATTCGCAACGAACCTGTCACGTACTTAGAAAACGTCTGGAATGAATTCAACAAACGCAATTCCGTCCGAGCGGTGGATGTGCTGTACGCACTCCTCGACCGAGGCACAGACACCTTTTTCACTTTTTTAGACGAACTCGAGACCATGACCGATGCGCTCGAGGAACGGGTCTTTACACCGCGCCAAGTCAGCACCAACCAATTTTTCAATGAGGTCTTTGAACTGAAACACACCATGATTAAAGCGCGTCGTTTGGTCAGTGGCGCTCGAGAAGCCGTAGCCCAATTCTCGAGGCATGTGACAACCCTCGAACCCAATGCTGCCATGTACTTACGCGATGTTGGCGATCACCTGACCAGAATTTATGATGGCTTAGACTCGAGCCGCGATGTGCTAAGCAGCTTACTGGATGTGCATCTGAGTGTGCAATCCAACCGTATGAACGAAGTGATGAAAACCCTGACCACGATGAGCAGTATTTTTCTTCCCCTGACCTTCTTAGCAGGGGTTTGGGGCATGAATTATAAAATCATGCCCGAGTTGGACGAACCTTGGGGTTATGCCTTTGCTTGGGCAATGTTTATTCTTGCTGGCACAGCATTTGCTGCGTATTTCAAATGGCGCAAATGGTGGTGATACCACGGTGTTCTCAAAAATCCATGCGCTATACTAACCGCGCCGATGATGCAATTTCGTGTTCTCTTGGCTCGAGCCAACCGCTTATTCCGAGCCATGCGTCAAGAATTCGCTAAGCCAGACGATGCTTGGGCAGCAACCTACCTACCCGACCCTGAACTGCG
>JAAFJQ010000315.1 GCA_013298185.1 Deinococcales bacterium | reverse complement strand
GTCTTTTTTATTGGTGGATGAAGCCATCCCACGTTACACCCGCAGCGCCGAAGAAACAGGTGGATCGGGTATTTGTAGCCGTACCCCTAGCTCTGGAACATACGAAGTGATGTTATTTGGTGGAACTGCTGGCACGGACAGCTTAGCTGGTTGTGGTGGTTCTGTGGCTCGAGTCACCACATCCAATCCGCGTATTTCGACTGCACCCGCTTTTCTTTTGCCAGCCATTTATGTGGATGCGGCTTATGTTGGCATCAGCACAGGTTCTTTTACGCAGCCATTTACCAGTTTGACCGCCGCCCATAATGATTCTGGTACAGTCAATGGTGACACCATTTATATGGCACCTGGTACATACAACGAAGGTGGTTTGAATATCACCAAAAACATTTCGGTCCGAGGTGCAAATGCTGGGCTGACAGGCTCGGACACCGGGCGAGGTGCGGAAACTCGAGTCACCCGAAATGCCAGTGCAGGTATGACCATCAGTGCGACTGGAGAAGTGAGCCTTGATGGTCTTGAAGTCTTCAGCAACGATGCCACGTCGCCTGTTGCTGCGGGGCAGTATTACGCCATTTTATTGTCTGGAAACGGTAATTATTTGATCCAAAACACAAAGTTTTTACGAACCTCTACCTTAAATAACGTAGCAGAGAATGACAGAATCAGCGTGATTGGCATTGGATTAGACAATAACGCAAGCGCAGCGCAAGTAAGAGTTGAACGCAACAGCTTTGTCAATCAAACATCTCAATCCTTGTTCAGAGATGCACCTTGGCGAGCAGGTATATGGTTGTTTGGCGGTATCACCCAAAAGCCACAAATTCGCAATAATGAATTTATACAGAATCGCACAGGTCTTAATGTTGATAATCCAAATGACGACATGGTGATTTCAGGGAATACCTTCCGTGCCAATGGAACTGGTATTGCAGTAGGATTTACAACACCCAGTGCTACTTCGCTAACCATGGGTAGCAACGACTTTGATCATAACAGCACACATATCAATCTAGCAGCAAGTGTACCTGTTGGTTTCCGTTGGAATTTATCCACTTCGCGTTTTTATACTGATTTAGCCGATTTAACCGCAACGCCTGGTCCAGTCATTCTACCCAGTGCCATGAACAACGCGCAACGCAGTCTGCTCGAGTAAGCCTTGTTCCATGCTTCAAGTCAGCAGGGTCGAAAAGGGTTGGTCATCATCAACCCAAGTAATGTGTATATTGCTACCCTAAGACCAACCGCCGCACCACCAGCACCACCACCACCAGATGTTTTTACCACCCGACTGACCCAAACCGTTGCCGAGTTAAACGCTGGCGAAACCATCAATATTTTGCCAGCCACATACACCATCCCAAGTGGAGAGTTCTCTGTTATCAATAAGGGCTTGAAAATCAAAGGCGCAGGTGTCTCGAGCCTCTTACAAGTATCTGGTACAACTTCGCTTGGTACATTGCAAATTGCGGCGGCTGGTGTAACCTTAGAAGATTTTGCAATCACCAAGACCGATTTGATGGCAGCCAATCAAAGTCCACCTGAAACACACAACATCATTGGTGTGAACGGCAATAACTTCACCGCTCGAGGTTTGACCATCACTGGTCAAGGGCCTGGCTCTGGAAACACTTGGAGTGGACTTGATGCGTATGCTTTCCCCAATTTTGCCAATCTATTCACTCCAAACTCGAGTGGACGAGTTGTTCGTGGGTTCAACATTTCTGCTGGTTTAACTGGTTTACTGATCGAAAACAGTACATTCACCAATGTTCGCCAGCCTGCATATGTCAACCCCGACACCATAGGGCAAATCAAAAATAACACTGCCTCTGGAACTCGAGGATGGGTTGTGCAATGTGCGCCAATCACCTTCACAGGCAACAAATTCTCAAATACCGAAGCTGCCGATATTGCCATGCTACGAGCAAGTTACACAGGCGCAACCACAGGACTTGCTTGTACCAACTCTGCTTATCAAGCCTTAAATACCCTGACCATTGCTGCGAATAACAGCAATACCACATACTCGAGCCAAGCGATTATTTCTGATCAACGTAATCCGACTGGTCCGTAAAAACCATCATTTGCTTTGAGAACTGCACAGGGCTAAACTTGTGCAGTTTTTATTTGCTTGTTTGCCCCGCATCTATCGCAGTAACATACACAATGTGAAACTGACTTTTACTCGAGCTATCTTTATTCTCGCGCTCGGGCTGCCAATTGTGTTTATGGCATGCGCTCCGCAAAACGAAGCCCTTGCCAAAGCCACGGCTTCGCATCCCGAAGGTCGAGCTTTGTTCGAGCAGTACAATTGTATGCGCTGCCATGATGGCGGTATTGGTGGTTACGGCAAGAAAATGATTGAAAACCCACGCTTGCGTGACCTCGAGTACATCAAAACCCGTATTATCGAAGGTAAGGACTTGGGCGCAGCCAAAATGCCAGCCTATCCAGACATGCCAAAACCAGACCTCGAGGAAATTGCTAAGTTTGTGCAGGCTTTGGCGGGTTGGGAGAAATAAGAGGCTATGAGCTATGAGCTTTGGGTCGGCAACAAGGAGCAAGATGACTTTAGAAGAGCGGTATCAGCATTCGGAGTGCCATAGTTTAGAACAGATTTTCCCTAATCAAACCAATCCCAATGGCACGGCTTTTGGTGGGCATATTGTCAGCATCATGGATAAGGTTGCGGGTTTTGCGGCGGGGCGCTTCAGTGGTGGGGCGGTGGTGACTGCCAGCATGGATAAAGTGGATTTTCGGATTCCAATTAAAATGGGCGAAGTGATCGAAGTGATTTCCAAAGTCGAATCGGTTGGGCGTACCAGTATGCGAATTAAGGTGGATGTCTTAAAAGCCATGCCGAATGACACCAGTTTGGTCACCAGTGGCTACTTTACTTTTGTGGCAATTGACCAATTTGGTAAGCCCCGAGTGGCGATTCCAACATGAACCATCCGCCGTTAAAGCTCTTTTTGGTGCGTCATGGTGTGACCGATTGGAACCTCGAGGGTCGTTGGCAGGGTTGGTCGGACACTCCATTGTCAAAGCTCGGCGAGGAACAAGCTTGGAAACTGCGTGCGCGGCTCGAGGAGAAACACTTTGATCGGGTGTACTCGAGCGATTTAACTCGAGCGCTTGATACGGCGCGTTTGGCTGGTTTTGAACCGCACCCAGATGCGCGGCTGCGCGAACTGAACTTTGGGGTGTTTGAAGGTGGTTCAAACGCGGAAAATGCCCAACGTCCAGAATTTGCTGCGTGGATCCAAGACCCTGTTAATTTTGCTGCACCACACGGCGAGAGTTATGCCAGCCTCCGCGCTCGAGCCATGCACTGGTTGGAGGGTTTGCCACAAAGCGGTAAAATTCTGGCATTCTCACATGGTGGTCTGATTCAAGTCCTGACTTGTGGTTTGCTCGAGCTAAACCCTTTGGCTGCCCCACGCATTTGGCGTTTACGCATCACCCATGCCAGCATCACGGTTTTGGAACGGCACTGGACACCAAACGGTGCAGTTTGGATTCTCGAGCGGGTCAATGACACAGCCCATTTGGAGGGCTTGAGCGACCTCTCGGGGCTGCTTTGAATCGAGAAAAAAAGAAAGTAGAACCAACCCTTTTAACCTTCTTGACCATAAACGCGCACCTAAAGGGCATGGTCGCTTTTAACCCTCAAAGCTCATAGCTCATAGCTCATAGCCCATCCC
>JAAFJQ010000314.1 GCA_013298185.1 Deinococcales bacterium | reverse complement strand
CGCCGAACCCGGACTACAATTTCTCGAGCAGCGCTTGCCTGAACTCAAATCCCAACTCGAGCCAGATTTTATAATCTGCAACGCCGAGAACCTTGCGCCAGATGCAGGCATGACGGCTGCCACCTTAGATCGGCTGTTTGCTCTTGGCGTAGATTGCGTGACAGGCGGCAACCACTCTTGGGATGGTCTCGAGGGGCGTACAGTTCACGCTGACCCTCGAGTGTTGCGCCCTCTGAATCGCGGGAAAAACTGGGCTGGTCGTGGCTCGAGTATTCTCGAGAAGAATGGTTTGCGCCTTGGTGTACTGAATATCTCGAGCCGCACGGCGATTCCAGATGTGGACACCCCGTTTTTTGCCATCGAACAGCAACTCGAGGCGTGGGCAGGTCTGACCGATGCGGTGCTGCTCGATTTCCACGGCGAGAGTGTCTTTGAAAAGTTATCGCTGGCGTTTGCCTTCGATGGTCAGGTCAGCGCGTTTTTTGGCACGCACACCCATGTACAAACCAATGACCTGCGGATTCTGCCGAACGGCACAGCCTATGTTTCAGATGTTGGCATGACAGGTGCAGGTGGCGGCATCCAAGGGTACGCGCCAGAAGCCTTTGTGCAGCGTTTTCGCACCCAAGGTTTTGATAAGCCGCACAAGCAAGCCGCCTCGGGCGAAATTGAATTTGGTGCGGTGCTGCTCGAGGTAAACTCTGGTAAGACCAGAACCGCCACGAGGTTATAAATGCAACGAGAAATTCAACTCACAGGTGTTCACAATTACCGCGACCTCGGCGGACTCGAAACGGACACGGGTACAACAGCTTTCAGACGGGTGATTCGCGGTGAAAGCCCGCATCATCTTTCTACATCTGCCCTCGAGCAACTGCACAGCATGGGGTTAAAAGCGGTGATTGACTTGCGTGGTCAATCTGAACTCGAGCGACATCCCAATCCATTTGCCACGCATGAGCAAGTGAAATATCATCACATCCCACTCTTTGCGGCTTTGCAAAAGTTGGCGGGTCAGTCCCCGCAAGCCGCGCCACCGACCTTAGAGATGATGTACATCGCCACCCTCGAGTTCTGCCGAGAAGCACTGGTCGATGCACTGTTGGAAGTTGCGAAAGCTGACGGCTTGCTGTTGCTGCACTGCACAGCAGGCAAAGACCGCACAGGCATCATCGCCATGTTGTTATCAGGCTTATCAGGTGTAAGCCGCGAAGCGATGGTTGCCGATTACGCCCAAACCGCCGATGCCAGCGCCATGCTCGAGCAACTACGGCTTGAATCGATTGAGCAAGGACAAGAAATTCCAACCCATTTGCTCGAGGCAAAACCAGAAACCATGATCGCTGTGCTGGATTACCTCGAGCAGAAGTACGGTGGGATAACGGCTTACGTCAAAAATGCGTTGCAACTCGAGCCAGAGCAGTTGGCGGTGCTTGCCAATAAAAAAGGGTGAGCGCACGGCTCACCCTTTTCGTCAAACCGTTTTATCTATTCCACATCACCTTAAAACCAAAGGTATTGGCAGATTTTCCGTCCACGCTGACTTCAACCGCATGAACCCGTCCAGCTCCAGCAGGCACTTCTAAGCGCGTGACATTCTCGAGCAGCACGCCTTTGGGGTCGGTCAAGGGTTGGTCAATAATCAACACATGCGAATCACCATGAATCAACAGCACTGGTTTGGCATAAGCAGCCGACTCGGCGGACAAAGTAGCCAGCGTCTTTAAGAAACCTGCTTTGGCGTAGGCATTGTCGCCCGCGCCGGCTGGCAAGGCAAAAACCGAGTTGGTGGTGAAGAACATATCGGCTTGGAAACCAAGGATTACGGCGGCATTGCCATCGGCTTTGGCTTTGGCAAACACACTCTGAATCCAGGCAGCATTGGCGGTGTCCCTAGAAAAGTATTCATTGACCGATTCGCTGTTGCGCTCAAAACCATTGTTCGAGCCAACCACATGCAGCGTGGCGAACATGATGTTGTTCTTTTGCCAACGGGCATTTTCGACCATTTGCTTAAAATCACTGACATCGGCTTGGCGCTCGAGTTTCATCGGGGTTTTGCCTTGGCTCATGGAATCGGCAAAAAAAGTTTTCCGCAAGAAATCCAGCCGCTCGAGTGGATTAAATTTACCAGCAGCATCGCGGTGGCAATCTGTCCATTCGTTATCGCCGGGAGTGTAAATCAGGGGTTGCTCGAAAGTCTTAAAGTAATCGCGTATTTTCAGGATGTTCTCGTCACTGCATGGGGATGAACCGCTTTTGATGTCGCCGACATGAACACTGAATTCGGGTTTAGCTTGGTTAATCATACCAATCAGTTTTTCAAACTTTGGATAATCGGCGGGAAGAGCATACGGCATATCGCCCAATGCCACGAACTTAAAAGCATCCTGCGGGGTTTGTTGGGCGCTGACCAAAAATCCTGTGGCTGCAATAACAAGGGCTGCACCAATTAACTTTTTCATAAGACTCCTTTTGAAACTCGAGAATGATTTCTTACTGTTTACTGCGCCAAACCGCGCTCCACAAACCACTGCGCGGACGTTTGCACTTCATGATTCCGCAACTCGAGAATCAAACGTGGATTCTGCTCGAGTTTTTCTAGTTCTTGGCAGACCGCCCACCAATTGATTTCGCCCTGCCCAGGATGCCAGTGATGGTCAAGCATTCCATCGTTGTCTTGCAAATGCACATGCCCCAACAGCGCTCCAGCTTGACGCACCCATTGGTCGGCTTTGGGTCCGCCACAGTGGTGCATCAGGTTGGCGTGACCTGCATCCAAGCTCATGCGAACAAATGGGCTGTCAAAGGATTTGACCGTCTCGAGCAGCGCGTACGGGTTGGTATCGCGGATGTTTTCAATCACCAAAGTGCAGTTCAGTTCAACGGCTTTTTTCAGCACTGGCTCGAGCGTGCGATTGACAAACCCAATTTGGCGACGCAATTCAGTGGCTTCGGTGTGCGCCACCAAAGCATGACCAAAAAACAAAAACGGGCTGTGCAGCACCATATGCGGTGATTTATCGCCCAACGTCTGGGCAATAGCCTCGACAAACTCGAGGGTTTTCAGCATTCGAGTTGCCACGAATTCACCAACAAACGGGTCATACGAACCGATTTGGTAGCCATCGAATGGCGCGTGAATGCCAACCCGTCCACCATGACCTTCGAGGTTGTTTTTGAGCGTTTCGAGCAGTGGTTTCCAATCAGACTCGAGCATGGCTGGAATGCACGGGTCTTGAATCTCGAGGTCGCGTCCGCCATGTTGATGTAACCATTCACGGTTGGCTTCAAGGTCGGCAATCGGCAAAGCAGCACCTAAAATCAGTGGTTTCATGTTTATCCTTTGTTGCTTGGCTCGAGTGCTTTTGGTGGCTCGAGTCATCAGTATGTTGAATCATATCGTCCCCAAGGGCGAACACAAGGTTCGCCCCTACAGGACACGATTTTTTCAGATAATTCCTTACTTAAAAAGTGGTGCGGTGCGGCTGACCAAATCCTTCAACGTACCCTCGACTGGGGTATTGTTCAAGTAAATATTCTCGAGACTCTTGATGATTTCCGTGGTGACTTGGAAATAGGCGGCTGTGCTTGGACGAGGACGAGCAAATGGCAATTGACGCACGCCCATGTCCAAACCTTGTTCCGAGGCAATGTAATCCTTGAATGGTTTGAAGTCGCTGGTTGAACGGGTGATTGGCACGTAGTTGCTC
>JAAFJQ010000313.1 GCA_013298185.1 Deinococcales bacterium | reverse complement strand
AGATCTCCTTGGAGCATCTTCAAAATCGTCCTTCCTTGCAAAGCGAACTCGGGGTTCAGGCAGCCGTTCGGACTCGGTTGAAGCGAAGTTCAGCACAACAGTCTTGCTGACGGACGACCTCGAAGGTCTAGGTGCGCTTGGACTTGTTGTACTGACTCCTATTATTAACTTACAAGGTGCTGCTTTGGGGTCAAGAAGCGCGTTGTTTGACAGCCATAAATCGAGCGAAGCTCGTGGAAACGCAGGAATACAGGAAAAAAGAGTCCAACAGGGTGACGAAGTCGGGTGAGGGGCTGACCGAGTGTGGTTTTGCATGTACTGAAGGGCTTTTGTTCTTAACCTGATGCCTATGGGTGACCTTGTGATCTCCCTGCGAGCAAACGTTCCCAAATCAGGAACTTTAAGGCTATTCAGCCGCAGGTGCGGTAAAGCCACCACCTTGGCGCAGCGGAATTTCTGGCAGGGCTAAAGTCACCAAAAATGCCAGCAGTGCCACCAAAATTCCGAGTTTATAAATCGTGGTGATGCTGTCGGTCAGAACTTCCTTAAAGGCAGTGCCGACTTTGTCTATGGCAGTGATGGCAGTGCTTTTGGTGTTCTCGAGGTTTTTCAGGGCGGTTTGGTAGACACCGTTGGCAATGGTTTTGGGTTGCGGTTGGTTTTTGGCAATCGCGGCGAGTGCCGCGTTGGTTGCGCCTGAGATGGCTTGTGGCGTGGCAGCATCCATGCCTTGTTTGATTTGTGCCAGAATCGCGGTGCGGCGCTCAGGGTAAGTCAGGACAGCCGCAGGAATGTTTTTAAGCTGAGCTGCCAATGGTGGCGGTAAACGCGGATCTCGAGCCACAGCCGCTACAGGTTCGGGCTTACCAGTCTGAATCGCGGTTTCAATGGCTTTGTATTGCATGGCAAAGCCTTGGCGCACTTGGGCGGCAATTCCACCTGCTTTTAAGGTGTCTTTGATTTGGGCTGGAATTTGTGGATTGGCTAAGAGTGCAGCCTTGGCGCTTGGGTCGTTATCACGCAATGCTTTAACCAACAGGGTTTGAACAGCTCGGTTTTGTTGTTCGATCAGTTGCCAAAAACCACCTGCTGCTACGGCTGCCTCGAGTTGCTTGTGCATTTCGTCAGGCATTTGTTTATTAGCTGCCAAGGTTTTTAAGGCGCTGAGGTCGTTTTTTGTCAGCGCTGCCTCGAGTTGCTTTTCGGTTTTTTCAATGTTGGCAATCGCGGTTTTCTTAATGGCTTCGCTGTCAAAACGCAAGCTGGTGCTGCCACCTTCGCCGCCAACTCCACCGCCGCTTTGCTGGAATTGTGCCAGCATGGCTGGTGGCAGGTCTTTGGTGGCTGCCTCGAGTTTGGCGGGTAGGTTCTGAGCGAATAAATTCCCAAAAACACTAAAGAAAATTGCTAAGCCAACGCTGCTGCCCATGCTGCGAGAAAACGTAGCTGTGGAGGTCGCCACGCCGATTTTCTGGACTGGTGCAGCTGTCTGAATGGCAAGGGTATACAGTGGGATACTTGGTCCTAAGCCCATGCCCATGACCAGCATTTTGGCAAAGACTTCCCAGAAGGTGCTTTGGGCGGTCAGGGTAAAACCAGCAATCGCAAAACCAAGCATCATGATGCTTAAACCAACCAGCATCAAAGGCTTGTAACGCCCAAAACGGCTAACCAACTGTCCGCTCATGATGTTACCAATCACCAGTCCAATCACCAGTGGTAAACCAGCAAAACCACTGGCGGTGGCGCTTAAACCCACGACATTCTGCATAAAAATCGGCAAGAAGATAATCGCAGCTAAAAAGCCCATACCGACCACAAAAGCAGCAGCGTTGGCAATGCTAAAAGCAGGGTTGGCAAACAGATTCAAGTCCAAAAGTGGGTCTTTAGCGCGGCGTTCAATCAAAATAAATGCCACCAGTCCAACTGCACTTAAAGCAAACATGCCAAGAATTTCGGGGCTGCCCCATAAAAAACCTGTGTCGCCTGGGCGAATGATGGTTTTACCCAAGGAAAGCGCCAAGAGCAGTGGAATTGTAGCGAATAACAAAGCAGCCGCGCCAGCGTAATCAATGGTTGGTTTGTTCTGCACCAGATTCAAATTGGGCATTTTAGAAACAATAAATGCCAATGCCAACGCGCCTACAGGTAAATTCACAAAGAACACCCAATGCCACGACAAATTATCGGTTAAGAATCCACCGACCAACGGACCGACCACGCTCGAGAGTCCAAAGACCGCGCCAAATAAACCACTGTACTTGCCACGCTCGGTGGGTGGGAACATATCGGCGATGATTGCCAGCGCACTGGTGAAGAGTGCCGCGCTGCCTAAACCTTGGATGGCTCTGGAGGCAATGATTTCCCATGTCTCGGTGGAGATACCACACAACACGCTACCGATTAAAAAGATGCTGATGCCAATTAACAAAATTGGTTTGCGTCCAAAAATATCGGATAATTTGCCGTAAATCGGAACCATCACCGTGCTGGCAACGAGGTAAGCGGTTGAAACCCAACCAAATAAACTGGCTTCGATTTTAAGGTCAGCTTGGATGCTTGGACCGGCGGTTGCCACAATGGTTTGGTCAAGTGCAGCCAGCAGCACACCAAGAAAAGCACCAATTAAGGTAAACATCTTTTGTTGCTGCGTGAGTTGCGGGATGGGTGGGGCTGAGTAAGCTGGGGCAGACATAATAACTCCTTAAATCGGTTCTTCGCTGAATTGGGCTTGGATGTTGGTGGTCATGATTTGCATGGTTTGAGCAAAATGCTCGAGTTCAGAGGCTGGCAAGTGCTGAACAGCTAGTAGAATGTGTTGTGCTACACCACGACGCATTTTTTGGACAGTGTCCAAACCATGTTCGGTCAGTACCACTCGGATGCGGCGTGAATCAGAGGTGTCAAGCGCTCGGGTGACAAGGTTTTTCTCCTCGAGTTTCTCGAGAATCCTCGAGGTGTCGCTGGGATTGGTGGCAAGCCGAGTACAAATCAATTTGGGAAAAACCGCGCCGTCGTGAATCGCAGTGAGTGCCAGAAAATCCTTAAATTCAAGCTCGAGTTCACCAATCACTTTGGGCATGATTCGTTGGCGCATCAGTTGTCCAAATGCCCACCATGATTCAAGCAGGGCTTGGGCTTGGCTGCTGCGCTCGAGTGGCGGTGGGGCTTGGCTGGAACTGGTAGATAATTTAACCACGAGATTATTCTAGTCTAAAATAGTTTCACTTTGCAAATAAATCAAATGGCTTATTGCAATCCAAAGTACGATACAATTGAAACATGCGCTACTTGATTGTCTGGATTTTACTGATCTCCAGCCTCGCTTTAGGGCAGCGCAACGCTGACCAGTGGTACGCGGCTGGTCAAAGCGCCATGAAACGCAACGACTACCAAACGGCTGTCACCGCCTTCAAAAACGCAGTCCAACAAAACCCAAGTGCTGCCAATTGGCGCTGGCTCGGCGAGGCATACGCCAAACTCGAGGATTACGACAACGCCAGCCGCGCCTTTGACCAAGCCATTGCCAAGTACCGCACCCAAAACGACCTGATTACAGCTCGAGCCTTAGAAAACCGCACCAATCCTTTTCGACAACAAGGCGAAGTCTACATCTGGCAACCTGTGCGACCAACCAGCAAACCCGCCAAACTCGAGCCGAGCAACGGCGTGCTGATGGGCATGTACGTGGACGAAACAGGCATAGACGAACAAGACCA
>JAAFJQ010000318.1:469-3694 GCA_013298185.1 Deinococcales bacterium | reverse complement strand
TTTTAAGTTCCCGAATCTTTGGTGGCATTATACAGTCTCGAGCCGTTTGGCATATTGCCGATTATAGTACGCTTGGAAACTCGAGGATTCACGCACTGGTTGCCAATACGTTGGGTTCTCGAGATACCATTTGGCGGCGGCAGCCACTGCTTCCTTGGGTGCATACTGCGCTTTCCAACCCAGTGCTTCGAGTTTTTTCACCGAAACACTGTAGCGCCGATCATGCCCTGCGCGATCCGTCACATGACGAATCAGACTGCGCGGCTTATTTAGTGTCTCGAGCAGCACCTCGAGCATTGCCATATTGGTGATTTCTTGCCCAGCTCCAACATTATAAATTTCGCCAATGCTACCCTTCTCGAGAACCGCCAGAATTCCGGTGCAGTGGTCTGAAACGTGGGTGTAATCACGCATTTGCAGACCATCGCCGTAGACTGGAAGTGGTAAATCCAGCATCGCATTGGTGGCAAAAAGCGGCACGACTTTCTCGAGGAATTGATATGCACCAACGTTATTGCTGCCTCTGGTGATGGTGGTTTGCAGCCCATAGGTCACAAAGTAGGACTGCACCAACAAATCAGCCGCTGCTTTGCTGGCACTATACGGACTGCGCGGCGCGAGAATATCGGTTTCTAAACTGTGGTGATCGCCTTCAATTGTGCCGTAAACCTCGTCAGTGCTGATGTGATGAAAACGGATTTTCTTTTCCCGAGCCACCTCGAGCAAGACATGTGTACCACGGACATTGGTTTCAGTGAACACAAAAGGGTTGAGGATGCTCTGATCCACATGGGTTTCAGCCGCGAAATTGACAATCAAATCAATGCCGTTCATTTCGACAATGTGCCGCACCAACTCGAGGTTGCCGATGTCACCAACCACAATTGGCACACCCATACCAGCTAAGTTCTCGAGTCGCCCTGCATAGGTCAGTTTATCCAAGACCACAACGTTGTTGTAACCCCGCTCGAGTAAAAGCCGCACGAAATTCGCGCCAATAAAGCCGCAACCACCAGTCACCAGAATGCTTGAAAATGCCATATGAACCTCATTTAACCTAGGCTTGATGAGAGAATTGGGATTTGAATGCCAGCCACCTTGAGTTATCCAAACTGACATCGGGTGGAATATGGACTTTCGCGCCAACTCGAGTACCAGCTTGGACATGTGGGTTGCGACGCTGCGCCAACTCGAGGATGCTTTTTCGTTCAGTCACAAGATGCAGCACATCGGTATCAACAGCTTCCAGATGAATAAGCAGCAACTCGAGTTCCGAGGCAATCACATCGGTATAATCCGCGCTGGTGTATTGGTCAGCAAATGCCATTGGGTATTTCCAGACGGCATCCTTAAAACTGGTGCGAACAATCAAGCTGTTTGGCGCGGCTCGAGCCGCTTCTTCACCCAATGCTTTGGTCAGGCTGTAATAATTGCTTGGGTTTGGCGCATCGGTTTCCTTGTACATGCCGCTTTCGCCATCAAAGACATAATCAGTGCTGATATGGACAAGCCTCGCTCCAGCACTGGCTCGAGCCACATTTCTCGAGCCAAGTACATTGGCGGTGTAACACGCAGCATGGTCTTGTTCGGCTTTGGCAACATCGGTGTAAGCCGCTAAGTGCAGTACAACATTGGGTTGGGCTTGATCAACAGCTCGAGTAAGGGCATCTAAATCGGTGATGCTGACTTCACGGCTCGAGGGGGCAATGATCTTCCAACCTCGGGTTTGGAGTCTGGGGATGATCTCGCTCCCCATGCGACCTGAGCCACCAGTGATGAACATATTCATGGGTATAGCTTAACTTGTCTTGGTCATTGGCACGGTAGGCTTATTCTGCTATTGACAGAAAACCCCTCGAGGCTCGAGAATAAACAGATTGCGCTCGAGGAATCCGCTCGAGCTTGGAGGCAATGTGAATCAACGCTTCAAACTCGAATCAGAATTTACTGCCAAAGGCGACCAACCAAAAGCCATTGAACAACTCGTGGACGGCTTGGAAAGCGGTTATCGCTTTCAGACATTACTGGGAGCTACTGGAACTGGAAAGACCTATACGGCGGCTAGGGTCATAGAACAACTTCAGCGCCCTGCTTTAATTATTGCACCTAATAAGATTTTAACCGCTCAGTTGGCTGGTGAATTCCGTGAGTTCTTTCCCAACAATGCCGTGGAATTTTTTGTCTCGTATTACGATTACTACCAACCCGAAGCCTATGTACCAGGCAAAGATTTGTTCATCGAAAAAGACTCTGCCGTCAACCAAGAAATCGAGCGCCTGCGCCACTCCACCACCCGCAGCTTATTGACTCGGCGTGATGTGATTGTGGTGGCTTCTGTAAGCTGCATTTACGGCTTGGGCAACCCCGAAGAGTACAAGAAGCTGAACTTGTACCTCGAGGTCGGCAAACCCATCTCGAGGGACGCGATTCTCGAGCGGCTGGTGCTGATTCAGTACGAACGCAACGACATTGAACTGCTGCCCGGGCGTTTCCGAGCCAAAGGCGATACATTAGAAGTCTGGTGCAGTTACGATTTGCTGCCAATGCGTTTGCAACTCTGGGGTGATGACCTCGAGCAGATTCAAGTCGTGGATTTACTGACGGGTGAAATCAAAGAAAACCTCGAGTCAACCATCATTTATCCAGCCAAGCACTATGTGACCGAACAAGGCAACATTGATGCAGCCGTGGCGGGTATCGAAGCTGAGCTTGCCAGCCAACTCGAGTATTTCAACAACGTTGGCAAACTGCTCGAGGCGCAACGCATCAAAGAACGCACCTTGTACGACCTCGAGATGATGCGGGTGCTGGGTTACTGCTCGGGTATCGAGAATTACTCGAGACACATTGATGGACGGCAACCCGGTGAGCGTCCGTACACGCTGCTGGATTACTTCCCTGATGATTTTATAACGTTCTTGGACGAGTCGCACATTTCGCACAGCCAAATTGGTGGGATGTACAAAGGCGACTATGCGCGTAAGAAAACCCTGTCGGATTATGGATTCAGGTTGCCAAGCTGCATGGATAACCGCCCGCTCAAGACCGAAGAATTCTACGAAAAAGTTGGACAAGTGGTTTATGTTTCTGCCACGCCAGCGTTGCATGAACGCAGTGTCTCGAGTCAGATTGTAGACCAAGTGATTCGCCCCACGGGTCTGATAGACCCGCAAATCAATTTGCGCCCGACCTTAGGACAAGTCGAGGATTTACTCGGACGAATCC
>JAAFJQ010000318.1:0-459 GCA_013298185.1 Deinococcales bacterium | reverse complement strand
TTTTTTGCTGGTCACAACCCTGACCAAACGCATGAGCGAAGACCTGACCGAGTATTTTTTAAGCCATAACGTCAAAGCCCGTTACTTACACTCCGAGATTGACACAGTCGAGCGCCAAGAAATCATCCGCGATCTTCGCCTTGGGCATTTTGATGTGCTGGTTGGGATTAACTTGTTGCGTGAGGGCTTGGATTTACCCGAAGTCAGCTTGGTTGCGATTCTCGATGCTGATAAACCCGGCTTTTTACGCTCCGAGCGCAGCTTGATTCAGACCATTGGACGCGCCGTTCGTAACGTCAATGGCGAAGTGATTCTGTACGGCGATAGTATTACCCCTGCCATGCAGTTTGCGATTGATGAGACCAATCGGCGCAGAGCCATCCAAGAAGCCTATAATTTGGAGCATGGCATCACGCCGACCACCATCTCTAAATCCATTCGCAAGATCGGAAGAGCGTC
>JAAFJQ010000312.1 GCA_013298185.1 Deinococcales bacterium | reverse complement strand
ATTGACTCCGACTCAATCAACAAAAACGTGTCTGACACCAAAAAAGCCTCCCCAACCGTTAGGCTGGCGGAGGTGGCAGCCGAAGGCTGACGGAGGGGCTTCGCAAGCAACGTGGCGAAGCCCCTCCGTTCTCGAGCAAAAAAAGAGCCACCTCCCATTCTCGAGCAAAAAAACCACACACTCACTACTGCTCGAGTTGATGCAAAGCCTCCTCGAGTGCCTTGGCATGACTTTCTTGTGTGCCTTCGGGCAGAATCGGTGCGCCGTACCGAAACACATAGCGCTTACCACCAAACCAATTTGGCTCGAGGTGAATGCCTATGGGTATTACGGGGACTTTGGCTTTTAAGGCAATCATGCTTGCGCCGCCTTTGATTTCATGTCCGCCGCGCGTACCTTGGGGAAAAATAACCAGAAGTTGACCATTTTGCAGGATTCTCAGGGCAGTTTTGATGGCGGTTAAGTCTGTTTTGCCACGTTCGACAGGAAAAGCATTGCCTGAGTACATGTACCAGCGCAGTGGTTGCCATGCAAAATTTTCTTTTTTTGCCATGTAATGCACGCGGCGCTTGGTGGGTTGAGCAGCCCCAAATGGGTCTATGGCAGTAATGTGATTGGCGGCAAGAATAGCTGCTCCAGACTTGGGAATGCTGACGTTTTCATAGCGCGAGCCGAGGATTCTGAAGTACACGCCCCAAATGGCTTTGATGATGTCAAACCACATTGGATGATTGGATAAATCTGGATTTTTTTCGTTCATAACTTTCCCAATAAAATTCTAGGCTATCCCAATTTTGTTTTGATGAACTCGAGGGTTTGTTCAACTGTTTGTTCTAAATTCAGTTCGCTCGAATCAAGCAGCATCGCATCTAAGGCTGGGGCGCTGTTGTTGGCATCCATTGCATCCCTGGCTTCGATGCCTTTTTGAATCTCGGCAAGGTTTTGGTCGCGTTCGGCGACACGGCGTTTGGCGCGTACCAAACTGCTGGCAGTCAGAAAAATTTTGACGCTGGCATCTGGGAAAACATTTGTTCCCATGTCGCGTCCCTCAGCAACAAATGGCGGCTCGAGCTGCCGAATGTGTTGGTTGACCCAAGTTCTAATTTGTGGATGCTGGGCAATCACGCTGACCTGTGCATCCACTTCGCTCGAGAAACATTCTGCGGTGACATTGACTTGATTGAGGTACACAACATTGCCCGTTGTTTTGGCTTCAAAACGCAATTGATTACCCTCGAGCATGGCTAGTAAGGCATCTTGCGAATGTACATCTGTATGGCTATGAATCGCTGCATAAGTCACCAAGCGGTATAACAAGCCACTCGAGATAAATGGCACATTCAGCGCCGTTGCCATGCCAGTGGCAACGCTGGATTTGCCACTGGCAGCCAGACCATCCAAAGTAATGACCATATTCTTAGGTATAGAAAACACAATCAGAAGTATAAAACGTTTGGTGGTTTTTGTTTATACTTGCGCCGATGCCCATTCTGACCACCCCAACCACTTGGATTCTCGAGACTGCCAACACCGCCTATGCTTTTGGTTTGAACAGCCAAGGTTTTTTGCTGCACACCTATTGGGGGCAAAAACTCCCTCGAGCCGAAGATTACCCACTTGCTTCTGAATTTACTGGTTGGAGTTCTTTTAATGGGGCTACTGATGTTTACACCGAAGAATTTCCTGCTTACGCTGGTAGCAAGTACACCGAGCCGTGCCTCAAAACCACCTTTGCCGATGGTGTCCGCGATACGGTTTTGGTCTTTGACTCGAGCGAGGTCTTGGATTCTGAGTTGCGGATTGTCTTAAGAGATTCGTATTACCCTCTGACCATTACTCTGCACTATAAAATCCATGTTGAGTACGACCTGCTCGAGCGTTTTGTGACGGTGCAGAACTCGGGCGATACCCCAGTTACCCTCGAGCGTTTATTCTCAGCACAGTGGCATCCACCAGCGCATCGGCAGTACCGCCTCAGTCATTTGGCTGGTGCTTGGTTCAAAGAAACCCAAATGCACCGCGAGGTGTTGGACAGTGGCACAAAAGTTCTCGAGTCTCGGCGCATCACCACCAGTCATCAGAACAATCCTTGGTTTGCGCTGGACAATGCTTTACAACCCGCCACCGAAAGCACAGGCGAGGTTTGGTTTGGTGTTTTGGCTTGGAGTGGCAATTGGAAACTCACGGCTGAGAGCATGATTTACCAACAAACTCGAGTCTCGATAGGTCTGAACGATTGGGATTTTGCACTGCGGCTCGAGGGTGGGCAATCCTTCACCAGTCCAAGCAGCCTAGGTGGTTACTCGAGTGCTGGTTTTGGCGCTGCCAGCCGAGCTTTGCACCACTATGTGCGCGAGGAAGTGCTACCGCACAAGCATCAGCTTCGTAAAGTCTTGTACAACTCTTGGGAAGCCACAACGTTTGATGTCAACGAACCCGATCAAGTTAAATTGGCAGAAATCGCGGCTGAAATGGGCGTGGAACTGTTTGTCTTGGATGACGGCTGGTTTCACGGGCGCAACCTCGACAATGCTGCACTAGGCGACTGGTGGGCAGATGAAAAGAAATTCCCCAACGGCTTAAATCCACTGATTGAAAAAGTCAACGCACTAGGCATGGATTTTGGTTTGTGGCTCGAGCCTGAAATGGTCAATGCCGATTCAGACTTGTACCGCGCCCATCCTGATTGGGTGATTCACTTCCCGACTCGAGAACGCACCGAAGCCCGTAATCAAATGATTCTGAATCTTGCGAGGGGAGATGTACAAGATTACTTGATTGACTTACTCGATAAGTTACTTTCCCAGCACAACATTGCCTTTATCAAATGGGACATGAACCGCAACGTCTCCGAACCCGGTTGGCAAAATGTTCTCGAGCCAAAAGAAATCTGGGTGCGTTACGTCGAAGGGGTTTACCGCCTCTGGGGAACACTGCGAGAGCGTCACCCGAATGTGATTTGGCAATCCTGCTCAGGCGGCGGTGGACGGGCTGACCTTGGGATTTTGCACTTCGCCGATCAGGTCTGGATTTCTGACATGACCGAACCAACCATGCGCCTTCGCATCCAAGAAGGGTACTCGCAGATTTTCCCAGCCAACACCATGGAAGCATGGGTCACGGACATGGGCGCAAAGCACCTCCCACTCGAGTTTCGTTTTCATGTTACGATGGCGGGTTTACTTGGCATTGGCGCAAATCTGCACCATTGGAACGACCAAGACCGTGCTTTAGCCAAAAAACTGATTCTCGAGTACAAAGCCGTGCGTCAGATCATTCAAAATGGGCAGCAATACCGCCTCCGCAGTGCTTTTGAGGGCTTCTTCTCGAGTGTTATGTACGTCAGCCCCGACCAATCCGAAGCCGTGCTGTTTGCTTTTCGCACCCACGCTCCAGACCCCGTTTTGCTCCCACCGATTCACTTAGCGGGTTTAGCGCCAACTGCGCTGTACAAAATCGGTGAAACCATTCGCTCGGGTTTGGCATGGCAACAAATCGGTCTCGAGATTCGCTTAACCGATTTCTCGAGTCTGATGCTGCACATCAGTCGCGTTTAATTGGATGCTCGAGCGAGAGGTTGTGTGAACATTGCAATCCATAAACCATCTCTGAAGGATAGAATCAAAAAACGCAATGCCTCTCTTGACCCTAAAGCGCCACCTGACGGGGCTGGGTCGCTCACGCACTCCCCCTTCTTGCTTCGCAAGATGCTCACAAGACAGCACCTCACGGGCTGTTCGCGCTCGCTTCGCTCGACCCTTCTTGCTCGTAAGATAGCACCTGACGGGCTACTCGCGCCTCA
>JAAFJQ010000311.1 GCA_013298185.1 Deinococcales bacterium | reverse complement strand
ACTGCTGGCAGGGGTGCTGCGCCGCGCCGTGCAGCACCCTCGAGCGGGTGATTTGATTCTGCGTGGCAGTTTGCTGACCAATGCCTTGTGCGCCGAGGCTCGAGCCGCGCATGATGTGGATTTTTTGGTGCGTGGTGCGTTTGACCATGACCAAACGCTTCGTTTGGTACAAGAACTGGTGGCGCTGCCAGATGCTGCCACCACCCTTCGGCTCGAGTCAACCGAAAACATTTGGGCGGGTACACCATTTCCGGGAATTCGAGCCTTTTGTGTTGGGCAGGTCAGTAACCATGAGCCTCAAGCCCTGCAAATCGATTTTGCTTTCCATGAACCGATTCTGCTCGAGCCACGCCAAATTCAAATACCAGACGTGGGTTTGGTGCTTGCCTCTGCGCCCGAAACGCTGTTTGCTTGGAAGTTACACGGTTTGGTTGAATTTGGCATTGGACGTTGGCGAGCCAAAGACCTGTTTGACCTTGATTTACTCTGGCGCTCTGTCCAGATGAACCTCGAGGCGCTGCGCTCAGAAATCGAACTGGCATTCTCGAGTCACGGCGCGGTGCTATCCGACTTAACTGACTTTCGCACCCGCGAGACATGGGGCATGAGTTTTTCAACTGGGCGCAAATGGCGGACTTTCCTAAAGAAAAATCAACTCGAGCCAAATTTATCGCTGCTCGAGATTCGCCAGCGTTTGCGTGATGCCCTCAAGCAGATTCTTTAATGTACACTAAGGTCAGTTTCAAATAGGAATCGGAGACTATGATCTCCAAGCAAAGGAGTCTCGAGGCAATTCTGGCAGTCTCAAAGTACAAAAGGGTTTAGAAGTTCAAGGAATCACAGCCAGTCGTCCTAGAGTGGCTAGAATCATGAAGTCTCGAGGTGAGTCTGCCTGTCAAAGCCCTTATTTTCAAAAAAGAAGTGTCACAATTCTTTTCAAACGTGGTGACAAGACTTTTTTCAAAGTGTCAACCAATTCGTGATAGAGACGTTTTTCATGACGATATGATCAATATCTACAACAGCCCCAAACATAAGGCTTGACAAACCCCTAATCCCATGCTAAATTTAGTCAGTTGACCGACTAAAAAAGGATTTGAGGCTTATGAATCAAGAACGCAGCAAAAAAACCCAAGAAAAACTGCTGGTGGCTGCCAGCCAAGTTTTCCACACCCAAGGCATTGCCAATACCACTTTGCAAGATGTGGCTCGAGCCAGTGGAGTTCCACTTGGCAATGTTTACTACCACTACAAAACCAAAAATGATTTGGTTCATGCTGTTATTCAAGCCCATAAAGCCGATATACAAGCTGGTTTTGATCTGGTTCAAGAAAATCCAGACCCCAAAGAACGCTTGATGGTTTTTATTCAAAACGGACGAAAAAACAAATTAACCCTCCAAGAATACGGCTGCCCTTACGCAGGAATTGCTTACGACCTCGAGAAAGAAAAAAATCCTTTAGCCGAAGAAGCAGGCAGTTTACTCGAGATGTGGATAGAATTTGCACAACAACAATTTACATTGCTTGGTAAAGCCAAAGAAGCCAAAGAACTCGCCGAAACCTACATCACCACTTTACAAGGCGCGTACTTGTTGGCACATAATTCGGGCGCAAAGCAATTTTTGGAACGCCAACTCAATCGCCTCGAGCTTTGGCTTAAAGCCCAGTAGGACATGTAACCAAGTTCTTTTGGAACTTCGCCCAGGTAGCTAGATAAAAATTTAGTTAGTTTACTAACTAAATTTGATTGCTACACCTCAAAGGAGTATATATGGAAAACCAACCGTACAAAGTCGCCATCGTCATCTATGCCAGCCTTCAAGAACACGGTGGACATTCTCGAGCCTACCGAGCCTTGAGTACCGCCCAAGAATTCAAGAATGCCAATGATGATGTGGTGATTGTTTTTGATGGGGCTGGAACAGCCACCTTAAATACCTTGGCACAAGCCGGACACGCCGATGCACCGCTACTCAACAGTTTACGTGAACATATTCTTGGAGCATGTTTTGTTTGCGCTCAGTTTTATGGTGTCCAAACCGAACTCGAGGAAAAAGGTTTTCGTTTGCTGCGCGACCACAAAGGTCATGCCAGTCTCCGCCAACTGATGACTGAAGGTCGCACCATTCTGACTTTCTGAACTCGAGTCCATTCAAAATTTCCCAATTGAACCTTTTGTTTTTTGCCCACGTATATAAGTCAGTCAGCTAACTCATTAGCTCTCACGGAGGTTTATATGAAACCAATGCAAAGCCCAAAATTCCGCCCTCTGCTCCTCGCCTTGTTCGGCGCAGCCTTAAGCATCAGCGCACTTGCTGCCAACACCAATTACCGAGTTGCCAATGCACCTGCCGCCACTGCCGAATTTAACTTTAGCGTGACTTTAATACCAATTCCTGGGCGAATCAATGCCGTCAGTGCCGCGCTGAACTTTGACCCTAAGAACCTAGGCAAAACCACAGGAACAGTCAGCGTCAATTTAAGCAAACTCGACACTGGAATTGGACTGCGCGATGAACATGCCAGAGGTTACTTGGGCGCTGAAAAACACCCCAATGCAATTTTTACCTTGAGCAGCATTGGAGGCATCAAGAATCTTGAGAAAGGCAAAGACATCACTGGAACTGCCATCGGAAAGTTTGACCTGAACGGAATTGCCAAACCACTGAATGCCCCTATCACCCTGAAATTCGATGGTACTCGAGTCAATGTCAGCACCACCTTTAATGTCACTTTAAGCGATCACAACATCAGCATTCCCGGATCAGACCCAACTGTTGCCGTCAAAGTCAATTTCACCCTCGAGCCAAAACCATAAATTCGTGCTTCTTCAACCATTCCGCCCTTATTCAAGTATCCATAAAGAAGTACCAAAGGAGTTCATCATGAAAATTCGTACTGTTGTTGCCGCTCTGCTCACCGTTTCCGCCCTTGGTTTTGCCATCACCCACGCCCAAACCATGAAATCCGACACCATGGGTAGTGCCATGACCACTGTGAGCAAGTTCATGACCGTCAATGCCCCAACCACGGGTACATTCGAGATTCAAACAAAGAGCGACGGCAGCCGAGTCTTAGCCATCAAGAACCTCAAGACCGAAGCTGGTCCTGACCTTCACGTCTACTTGTATGCTGGCGCAATCCCATCCAAAACCGCCAAGAATGTTAAAGCCACCAAATTCGTTGACCTTGGCAAACTGGCTGCACCATTCAAAGGCAATTACAACTACAGCGTCCCAGCCAACACCAAACTCGAGCAATTCAAAAGCGTGATCATTTGGTGTGATGTTGCCAAAGTGACCTTTGCTGGAGCCAACCTGAAGTAAACACTCAAACCCGTGCTGTGTTCGTTCACCAGTCTTCTCACCTCGAGCGTGTCTCGAGCCAAGCCCTCGAGTAAGTCTCGAGCTAAACAAGGAGTTTTATCATGAATATCAAGAAATCAATCGCTGCTTTGATCGTCGCTTCTAGCTTTGCTGCCGCCGTTGTTCCAAATGCTCTCATTGCCAATGCCCAAACGGTGCAAACCGTGACCACCGTGGAAACCGTGCTGAACTTTGCTAAGTTGAATAGTGTGGCCGCTCCAACCACGGGTACGATTGCGATTGTGAAGAAAACCGATGGAAGCACCGTCTTGCGTGTGCAGAACTTGAAGACCGAAGTCGGACCTGACTTGCATGTGTATTTGTATGGTGCTGCCACGCCCAACAAAGATGCCAAACCAGCCGCAGTCAAAGCCGTGAAGTACGTTGACCTTGGTAAACTCCCAGCGCCATTCAGTGGGTACTACGAATACAACGTTCCAGCCAACACCGACCTCAGCCAATTCAAGAGCGCTAT
>JAAFJQ010000310.1 GCA_013298185.1 Deinococcales bacterium | reverse complement strand
GTTCACGGTGGTCAGTGCCACGCTCAGAACCTCGAGCAAGGCGCTCGCGTGGGGATTGGTTTTCCGAAAGTAGCTACCACTACCGAGCGGTAAAACCAGCATCTACCGTGACCAACGAACCAGTCATATAACTGGCATCGGTGGATGCTAAGAACATCACCACCCGAGCAATTTCTTCAGGGGCAGCCAAACGACCCATCGGCACGGTTTGAGCTAAACGCTCGAGCAGCGCCTCGGTCACAGCTTCGCTGCGTTCAGATTGCAGCATCGGGGTGTTGACTTCACCAGGGCAAACCGCATTGATGCGAATACCATCTAAAGCGTGTTCAAGTGCCAAGGCTCGAGTCAGGTTATGAATTGCACCTTTGCTGGCGCAGTAGACTGCCACACCAGCCGCGCCGACATCACCCCAAATACTACCGAAATTGACAATCGCACCACTTTTTTGGCTTTTCATGATTCGCAGCGCGGCTCGAGCCATAAAAAACGTACCAGAGACATTGACATTCATGATTTGCTGCCAAGCGATGTCCGAAGTTTCCATGCCTGTCGAGCGCACAATAATCCCAGCCGCATTGACCAGCACATCCACTTTCTCAAACTGCTCGAGGCTACGAGTTAGCACCGCATCACAAAAACTCGAATCGGTAATATCGCCTAACTCGAGTTTTGCACCTGTGCGCGAGGCAACGACTTCTCCAAGGGCAGCGTTGCGGTCAACCAGAATCACCTTTGCACCAGCTTGGGTAAACCCATCCACACAGGCGGCGCCCATGCCACTCGCGCCGCCTGTCACCAAAACCACTTGATTCAAAAAATTCATTTGAGCAGTTTAACCGAAACAAATAGCCTTAAACCCTGAGCGCCTTGATTGGCTTTGCTAACTCGAGGCTGGGGTCAGATTCCCACAAAGTAAAATCGGCTTTGTAACCCTGTTTCACTTGTCCGTACCAAGATTCCCAACCGGCTGCCTTAGCAGCCCCAATGGTATACCCTTCAAGGGCTTCTAAAGGCGTTAAGCACTGCTCTGGCATAAATGGCTTTCGATCCAAACCAAGGCGCTTGACCGCCGCTTCAAAACCAAGTTTGGGTTCAGGCGAGGCAACACTGGCATCTGAACCAAGTGCCAAGGTCGCACCCGTCTCGAGCAGGGTTCTAAACGGATAAGTGGTTTTAGCTCGAGTTTGACCGAGCAGACCAAAGACCGGAACAGCATCATCCACAAGATGAATCGCTTGGACACTGGCAACAATCCCCAACTGCCCAAACCGAGCAATGTCCGAAGGTTGCAAATGCTGCGCGTGTTCAAGTCGCAGACGCACACCTCGAGCCTCGGCAAGCGGTTTTAACTGCTCGAGAACATTCAGCACTTCATGGTTGGCTCGGTCACCAATCGCATGAACCACGGGCGTAAAACCCATTTCAAGAGCGCGGCGACCCCGCTCGAGAATCAGTTCAGGCGGGTCAGCCACCACACCAGTTTCGGATGTGCCAAGGTACGGCTCGAACATCCAAGCGGTACGAGAACCCAATGCACCGTCAGCAAAGAATTTAATCCCACACAATTTCACCAAGTCACCAGTGCCACCACGCAAACCCGAAGCTTCTACATGCTCTAAATCAGCATGAGGCACACTGCCCCAGACTTGCAAAGGCAACTCATGGCGCTGCTCGAGTTCTTGTACAGCCCTTAGAAAATCAGCTGGCTCGAGTGCCATGGTATGAACCGAAGTATACCCCCACGCCTCGAGTTGCAAACAGGCTCTTTTAGCGGCTATCACGCAATCCTCGAGACTTGGAGCGGGAATAACACGGCGCACCAAATTCATGGCGCTCGGCTCGAGCAGCATTCCAGACGGGTTGCCGTTTGCATCGCGGATAATCCGCCCACCTTCAGGGTCGGGAGTTTGTGCGTGAACATTTGCCAACTCCAAAGCTTTGGAATTGACCCACGCGCTATGACCATCCCTCGAGCGAATAAACACAGGTTGATTTGGTGCAACACGATCAAGGTCAGTTGCCGTTGGATAAGCAGTTTCACTCCAACGATTTGGGAACATCCCACCACCTTGCAACCACGTTGTACCACCCGCTCGAGCTGCAATTTGAGCTAAGCCCTGCTCCAAAGTCTGACACGCCGATAAATCAAGCGCCGCCAACGAAAAACCATAACCCGTTAAGTGAATATGAGCATCGGTCAAACCAGGAGTTAAAAAAGCCTCCCGAAAATCAAGAATTTCGGCTTTAGGTGCAATCGCCAAACAATCTTCTCGAGAACCCACAAAACGCACTCGGCGATTGGAAACCAAAACCGCTTCGGCTCGAGGTTGCAACGGATTTAAGGTAATCACACCAGCTAGAACTATTTGCTCCATGCTGCACAGTATGACCGACCAATTCTATTTACGCAAACAAAGAATCCAATGCAAGCCTCAAAAACCAGTCTAAAATTATTTGCATCAGCGGTTTCACGAGCCTAAACGATTTGAATTGTCGTATAATTCCAAGCATGAACCGCGACGCACCAGTACAAACTGTCTCGAGCTTTGAGGCGTACCTCGAGTTTGAAGAACACAGCCAAGAACGGCATGAGTTTGTCTATGGTAACTTGTTCGTCATGGCTGGCGGCACGGACAGACACGACTACGTGGCAGGTGGGATTTACTCCCGTTTGTTTCTCGAGGCGTTCAAATCAAGGGCGTTTCAGGTCTATAAAGGTGATGTCAAGATTCGGACACCAGAAGAAATTGGTTACTACCCAGATGTTTTTGTTCTGACTGACACCAGCTTGGATACACCTCGAGTCAAACGCCGTCCAAGTGTGATTTTTGAAGTGCTTTCGGACACCACCGAGAGCATAGACCGAGGTGAAAAACTCAGGAATTACCGCGCCATTCCAAGTCTCGAGCAGTATTTTTTATTGTCACAGTCCGAAGCTCTTGGCGAAGTGTACTCGAGACAACCCAATGGCACTTGGCAACACGAATTTTTAGATGCCGATTCGCTGCTGGTCATTCCAAGCATCGGTTTTGAATTGCCTTTGGCGGTGCTGTACGAAAATCTGCCAGACGAATGAGCTCGGGAAACTTTTAGGCTTGAGCCTCGTATAGTTCAGCAAGATGGCGACTCTTAACCGTTTAGACCCAAGTTTACCAAAGGACGTTGAACAAGTTTTGTATCGTGATGATTTGATACTGGTTACATCGGAACTAGTTGAAGCAAAACGCTCTTCTGGGCGACACCAATACACAGTTGCTTATGAGATGAGCAAAGTTGTAGACGTGTATATCACCAATGAGGCTACAGGGTTCAGTGCTAATTGGTTAGGTTTACTTGTTTTTGGTCCAATGGGTGCTTTAGCGTTATGGAGTTCACTTCAATATGGGTTACAAAACGACTTCGTCCGTGCTGGTATTCTTCTCTTTTTTGGAGCCGTGTTTTCAGGTATTGCAATTCTTGTGATGCTGTCTTTTTTTGACAAGAAAACGTTTTTTGTTGTCCTACAAGCCCGCCCCAAAGGATTTCACCTTCTATCTGAACACTGCTTTTCTGTATTCTCGAGTCGTGATCTGACCGAGGCACAGGCTCTATGTGATGACATTGAGCTTTGCCGAAAGCGATCTTTGTAGTTATGCCGATGATGCTTGAAACATTGCACGTATCGTCGCAGATATGGTGCAGACTGATTCTCTGATCTTGTGATTCTCGAGGGTGAACAGCTCAAACCCTCATCCTTTGGCAATCTCGTCGCGCAAGGCTCGGCGCAGGATTTTTCCAATTGGGCTTTTGGGTAACTCGAGCCTGAATTCGACTTGCTTGGGGGCTTTGTACGATGCCAATTGCCCTTT
>JAAFJQ010000031.1 GCA_013298185.1 Deinococcales bacterium | reverse complement strand
TTTGATATGGGAAATTCGTAACGGAGCTTCTAGCTTCTAAGTATCTACCGCTTTCATTTTAGAATTTACAAAAAGCGGCAATTCTGCCATTCCAGCGGTAGATACGTTGTCCTTACTCCCGTTGGTCTGAAATGTTTTAGCGTTTTTTGCTAAAACATTTCAGGGAGATACTTAGTTGTTAGTTTCTAGCTTTGTGTGTTTGACGCATTTCTCGAGTGTTTTGAGGGTTGCCTCTTGATCTCGAGGGCGTTTTCCCCCAAATGCCTGCGGTAGGCTACGTGCATGAAGCGATTCAATTTTCAATTCTCCGATACTCGAGTGATTCAGATGGTCACTGGGCAAATCCAAGAAAATGCTTACCTTGTGATTCACCAGTCAAACGATGCTTTGTTGGTAGACCCGGGTGATGATGCGAACAAAATTCTCGAGTTGATTCAGCTCGAGCAAGCCAATGTCAAAGCGATTCTTTTGACTCACGCCCATTTTGACCATATTGGCGCGGTGCAACAAACCCGCGAAGCCCTCAAATGCAAGGTTTACCTGCACGAAGATGCTTTTACCTCTTACTCGAGGGCGCACATTGCCCCAGCGCGGTACAACCTGCCATTTGTGCAACCAGAAACCCCAGACGAGCAACTGATTGTTGGGCAACACAAATTTGGCGCTCTCGAGCTAACGGCTTTGTTCACCCCCGGTCATGCGCCTGGACATTTGGCGTTTTACTTCTCGAGCGGTTTTGTACTGTCAGGCGATGCGCTGTTTGCAGGCAGCATAGGGCGCACCGATATTCCCAGTGGCGATATGAACTTGCTGCTCGAGCGAATTCGAACTCAGTTGTATACCCTGCCAGATGATACGGTGGTGCTGTCGGGGCATGGGCGAGACACGACCATTGGGCGCGAAAAGGTCAGTAATCCGTTTACGAACTGAACGAAATCTCTGTTGGAAATCGAATTGGTGTTGACTGTCAGCGGGTTTGGCATGCCTTGCCTACTGACCAACCGTGTTCATGCAAGCCCAATTCGATTCTAATTCCTAAAGCCCAGTTAAACCCTTGCCTCACACACTCGAGTACACGCTTCACACAACTCATGGCGTTCGGCGTGATATTGCTTGTATGACTCGTCTTGCACTGATTGCCCTGTCCATCCTGATTGGTTTGGGCTTGATTGTTTCGGTGCTGCCCGCGCCTAAATCCGAAGCCAAAGCGGAGGTGCGGCTCGAGGGTGTGAAGTTAGAACTCTATCCAGCGGCTGACCCTGATGCCAAGTGGACGTTTGCCGCGAAGGATGTGGTTTATAACCCTGAGACTCGAGAAAGTACGGTCAAACTCGAGGGGATTGGGCAGCGGATTTTGAATGGCAAAGTGGATTTGGAGCTTCGCTCTGATGTGCTGACCATTGATTCGCAAGACAATCTGCGTTTGATTCGGGCGGATGTATTTGTGCCAGAAGGCTGTTATGCGCTGCGTTTGCAAAACAAAAACGACCAAGGCGAGGGGAGCGGTTTTGTGACCATTGACCAGAACAATGGCTATGCTGCGCCGTTTATTCATATGCGTTACCAAGGTTCTAAGTCTCAGTTGTATGGGTTTACCTCAAGTTTTGCTTTGAACAACACCAAATTTGCCGATGACCCACGCAACACATTCTCGAGTGACATTGATTCCAATGAATCGTGTCAAAGCGTGAAAAATGACATGGGTTGGACCAAAGGATAAATCATGAAGAAACGTTTCGTACTGTTGTTCGCTAGTCTGTCCGTGCTGGCTTTGGCGCAAGGCTCAAGGATTCTCGAGATCACCGGCGGCGCTCCGGGTGGGGATTTACGCAATGGTCCGATGTTCTGGACGGGGAGTTTTACCGCGACGGTGCAGAAACTCTCCTTAAAAGCCACCAAAGTCACTTTATCTGCGCCAGCTGGCACCACTTTAAGCGAATCCAAAGGCAAACGCATTGCCCAATTTGAAGGTGGTACAACCGCTACCCGAGGGCGTTTATTGGCAACAGGTCCAACCCTCGAGTACCGTGAAAGCACAGGTTTGGGTGTGCTGGCAGGTCCGGTACAAATCAGAATTACTCCAGAGAAAAAAGAGGACGACACAGTCACGATTCAAGCCAGTAAAGCCACATTTGATGTGGACACCAATGTCTCCACTTCCGAAGGCAGTGTGCGTTTGGTTAATGGTGGGCAGACAGCTACCTCGAGTAAAGT
This sequence comes from Deinococcales bacterium, assembly GCA_013298185.1. GTDB lineage: Bacteria > Deinococcota > Deinococci > Deinococcales > JAAFIG01 > JAAFIG01. The sequence continues at coordinate 22,067 of JAAFJQ010000031.1, read as the reverse complement.
GATTTACGACGAACAAGCCGATTTGGGCTGCTTGACCGACTCGAGGAACGTAATTATTGTGCGAGAACCCAAGAAAGCTGGCGATCCGCGTTTGGTGATTACGGCTAAAGAAACCCGAGTCAACACCAAAACCAATACCGTGGTTGCCTTAGGCGGTGTGAAACTCGAGGCAGGCGATAACACCACCACAGGTGAAGCGCTGTTTTACGACGACACCAAAGAAACCGCTTGGGTGGTGGGTGATGTAGCAAAGAAACTCGAGGCAAAAAACGTCAATAAAAAATCTGGCACGACCATCTCTGGTGGCACAATCATCAATTACACCCGCCGCAACACCGCCACGGTTCAAGGTTCGCTGTTTAAGATTCCCTTGGACAAATTTGTTTGCCCACCCAGCATCAAATAACCATGAAAGTCTTTGGCTTGGTTTTGGCGTGTCTGCTCAGCTCGAGCCTTGGCTTGGCGCTGCTGCAAGCCGATGAGCCTTTTACGCCAGAGCCATTCACACCCAAAGTGATTTTTGAACGTGGCGATAACCTCGTGATTGCCAAGAAATACGGACCCGATGACCTCGGAGCGCTTTTAATTTGTACTCCAGAAGAAAACGACCCTAAGCAAATCACCAAGTCGTATTTTGCTGATGTCAAACCGTATTTTGTACATGTCTTTATAGACAAAAACATCATCCGAGCGCCGTTAATCACTGCTACCAAAGAAGCCCGAGGCGATGGTCAACTCGAGGCGGTCAATGGCACAGCCGTCGTTAAAAACCCAGAAACCTGCGAAATCGAAGTCAAGCCAGACCCGAAGCCCAACACGGTTTTTGTTGAACAAGGCAAAACCAAACTCTCTGGCTCGAGCTTAAAGTATTCCCAAGAAACTGGCATTGGTATCATTGCAGGACCAATTACCTTCGAGCGTCCACAAGCCGCTGGTAGTGTGCTGCGCGGCTCGAGTGAAAAAATCAGTGTGGATGTGGACAACGAAAAAACTTTTCTCGAGGGCAACGTCAAGCTCGAGTCCAAGTGCCGCAGCAGCATCGCTGATCGGGTTGAATACGACGACCGCGAGAACCGCGCGATTTTGTACGGCAACCCAGCCATTTCTAAGCGCTTGGATGGCTCGGATGAAATCAAAGCTGATCGTCTCGAGTACAATCTCGAGACCAATGATGTGGTTCTCGAGGGCAGTATCTCGGGGGTGTTTGATGATGATGCCAAACCCTGCCGCGAGAATTGATTTAAATCAATCAATTGATGTGATTCAGTCCATTCATGAATTGATGTTTAGCTCACCAAATTGTTAGAATGCCCACGTTGCAAAAATTCTAAACAATTCGAGGTCACTCGAGAAGAGGGGTTTTAACGTGGGTTTATTGATTACAGTCGTCGCAGGTTTATTGGCAATTGCTGTTGGTGTGGCATTGACACTGAACATTCTTCGCTTGCCCGATGGCAATGAAAAAATGCGAGCCATCGCCGCTGCGATTCAAGAAGGTGCAAGTGCTTATTTGAACGCGCAGTACCGCGCTGTGGCAATTGTCGCAGCCGTTTTGTTCGTGGTGCTGTTCTTCTTATTGAGTGCCACCACTGCTGTTTACTTTTTGGTTGGTGCGGCTGCTTCTGCCGCCGCTGGTTTTATCGGCATGAACGTCGCAGTTCGCGCCAATGTCCGCACTGCCGAGGCTGCCAACAATGGCTTAGCCGCTGCCATGCGCGTTGCCACTTGGGGCGGCGCGGTTACGGGCTTGTTTGTGGTTGGTTTGGGCTTGCTGGTCTTGGGTATCCTGACCGAACTCTCACCGCGTTTAGCTGATGGTTTAATCAACCCCGATGCCCTGATTGGCTTGGGCTTCGGCTCGAGCCTGATTAGCGTGTTCGCTCGATTGGGTGGCGGTATTTACACCAAAGCCGCCGATGTCGGCGCTGACCTTGTCGGTAAAGTCGAAGCTGGCATCCCCGAAGACGACCCACGCAATCCAGCCGTGATTGCCGATAACGTCGGTGATAACGTCGGTGATGACGCTGGTATGGCAGCCGATTTGTTTGAAACCCTGATTGTCACCGCTATTGCCGCGATGCTCCTCGGGCATTTGGCATTCAAAACCGATGCAGCCGTTTGGTACCCACTGATGATCGGTGGGGTCGGCGCAATTGCAGGGATCATTGGTGTGTTTGCTGTGAAAATGCCTTCGGATGGCAGTCAAATTATGGCTGGTCTGTACCAAGGCGTATGGGTTTCTTCGATTCTTGGCGCGGCAGGCATTGCAGCCCTGACTTTTGCCATTCCAGTTGCGGGCATCTCGAGCTTGAATTTGACTTTAGCCGCACTAGTCGGTATTGGCGTAACACTGGCACTGATGTACATCACCGATTATTACACCAGCTCGGCGTATGAACCTGTGCGTGGCATTGCTCGCTCGAGTATCACGGGTCATGGTACGAACATCATTGCTGGTTTAGCCGTTGGTATGAAAGCCACGGCGTTTCCAGTCCTCGTGATTGTGGCTGGAACACTGGCAGCTTACGGCATCATGTTCGATGCTCAGAACCCCTTAAGCGGCTTGTATGGTATTGCGATAGCAGCCATGGCGATGCTTTCCTTGTGCGGCATTATTGTCACTGTAGATGCCTTTGGTCCAATCACCGATAATGCTGGTGGTATCGCCGAAATGGCAGAAATGGGCGAGAACGTCCGCAACGTCACTGACCCGCTCGATGCTGTGGGTAACACCACCAAAGCCGTGACCAAAGGCTACGCCATCGGTAGCGCTGGCTTGGCTGCTTTGGCACTCTTTGCCAGTTACACCGCCGAGTTCGAGAAACTCGGACAAACCCTTGTGTTTAACCTTTCTGACCCAATGGTCGTAGCAGGTTTGTTCATCGGCGGTATTTTGCCTTGTATTTTCGCTGCCATGAGCATGGAAGCCGTGGGACGCGCCGCAGGAGCGGTGGTTCTCGAGGTGCGCCGTCAGTTCAAAGAAAAACCAGGCATCATGGATTACAGCCAAAAACCAGATTACGGACAATGCGTCAGCATCGTCACCCAAGCCGCGCTGCGCGAAATGCGAATCCCAGCTATTCTGCCTGTGGCAGTGCCGATTCTGGTCGGCTTGATTCTTGGTGCAAAAGCCCTCGGCGGGTTGCTGATGGGGAGCATTGTGGTCGGTATTTTCCTTGCGATTCAAATGACCACAGGTGGTGGCGCTTGGGACAACGCCAAGAAATACATTGAATCAGGCGACCTCAAAGACGAAGCTGGCAATGTTTTGAAAAAGGGCAGCTTTGCCCATCAAGCTGCGGTGACTGGCGATACCGTCGGCGACCCATACAAAGACACGGCAGGTCCAGCGATCAATCCAATGATTAAAGTGGTCAACATTGTGGCGCTGTTGCTTGTGCCGCTATTGGTGCAACTTGGGCGGTTCTAAGGAAGTAACTGGTTACGTACTCCCCCCTCGCTTCGCTCGACCCCCTCGAAAAAGAGGGGGTTCAAGGTCAAGAACTAAGAACAAAGCCCCTTCAATGAAGGGGCTGCCTAGCGCAGCGAGGCTGGGGAAGTTCGTGAGAGGTTGCGTTCTTCCTGAATGCACTTAATGCAGAAGCTCGAGACTCAAAACCTCGAGCTTTTTTATTGTCACCACCTTGTCACTTGCTCTCAAGCTGAATACGTCATACTGTGAGGCATGAGTTTGACCGCCTTTCGCCAAGAAAAAGATCAGTTTTTCCGCTCGAGAAATTCGCCTTTGCCTGCCAGTCTGCGGGCTTCTTTTCAGGGTTTGGCGTATTTCCTCGAGAATCCTGATTTGCGTTTTTCTGTGCCGCTCGAGCCAGACCCCAACCAAGACGCGGTGCTGATGCAAACCAGCACAGGCTCGGAGCGGGTGTATTTACGGCTTGGCTGGATAAGTTTTGCCGACTCGAGACTGGCGGTGTTTGTGCCAGAAGGTGAGGCTGATGCAACCAGCCTCTTTATTCCTTTCCGTGATGCCACAAGCGGCAAAACGACCTATGGATCAGGGCGGTATCTCGAGGCGGAACTCGAGCATGGTTTGGTGCAGCTCGATTTTAATTTGGCGTATAACCCGTACTGCGCGTACTCGGATGGTTGGTCTTGCCCAATTCCGCCAACTGAAAATTGGCTGCAAATTCCCATCGAAGCTGGCGAGAAGATGCTCCCGAAACTCGAGCCTATTGCCGTGCGAACAGGAGGCGATGATGACTGATACCACTGCTGCTGCCGCCGAAATCAAGAAGAATCTCGAGGCGCACTTGAATGCTTTTGAATGGGAAGCTGCACTTGGTAAACTCAGGGCGCTCGAGTTGGTTGGTCAGCACGACCCTGAACTCGAGCGGGCTTTGCTGCTGATGACTGATTTTATGGATGCGATTCGCGCTAAGAATTATGCTGGTGCAACCAAAACCAACCGCGATGGCTGGCAGCGCTTGCCGATTAATTTGTATGGCTTGGACGAAGCCCTGACCGCCCTAACCGAAGCCGAGAGCAATTGGCGCAACGGCGATAACAAAGTACGTGCTTCGCTGCAAAACGCTTTGCAACATGCCTTAACTCGAGGTGAAGCTGAGAATCAATTGGGGGTGCTGGATGCGATTCTCGAAAACCGTGAATCGGCTCGAGGGCATTTTCAAGCGGCGCTCAGTGCCGACCCGCGCCATTACCGTGCCATGACCAACTTGGGGAATTTGGAACTCGAGACTGGGCGGTTAGAAGAAGCCGAGAAGCGGTATCGTGAAGTGATTCGCCTCAATCCAGATTATAGCGTGGTGTATAACAACCTAGCTGCCGTGATGCGAAAACAAGGCAAGCGCAGCGAGAGCGTCGCCATGCTGAAAAAAGCCCAGAGCCTTTCCATGCGTGAAGTGCGCGGCGACACCAAAGGCACATCGGTGGGTAAGGTGAAAAACCCGATCATGGATTTATTCGCCCATCCCAACGCCAAATGGGTGATTGCAGCAGGTTTTCTGCTGGCTGCCTTTCTGATTTATAACCGTTAGAAAATACGGTACAATCTGCCTATGAATTTCTTTCTCGAGAAACAAGTCCGTTCCTCGAGTTTTGTGCTGTCTTCCCCTGCGGGGGATATTGACGCATGGCTGGTGTAAATCATTTTATTTCATTTTCGACTGCGGCAGGGCAGCCTGCCTCATGACCTCCTGAGGAGACGTACATGCTAGACATGAAACTGATTCGTGAAAACCCCGAACTTGTGCGCGATGCGATTGCTAAAAAACACATCAATCTGAACTTGGACGAACTCTTAGCGCTCGACTCGAGCATCACTGCTAAAAAACGTGAAACCGAGAACCTACAAGCCGAAGCCAACCGCGTGGCAAAAGAAATCCCAAAGGCTGCCGCCGAGTCTCGAGGTGAGTTGATTGAGCGTGGCAAGGAATTCAAAGCCAGCCTGAGTACCCTCGAGCCTGAACTGCGTGAACTCGAGGCGCAGCTTAAAACCTTGATGTACAGCGTGCCGCAAATTCCGTGGGATGGCGCTCCAATTGGCGCGGATGAAAGCGCCAACCTCGAGACGCTGAAAGTCGGCACACCCCGAGCTTTCGATTTTGCGCCACTTGACCATGTGCAACTTTTGGAAAAGAACCGTTGGGGTGAACTCGAGCGGGTGGCGCGGATTTCTGGTACGCGCTCGTACAGTTTGCGCGGCGACCTTGCGCTCCTCGAGATGAGCGTGCTGCGTTTTGCCGTGGATGCCATGATGAAAAATGGTTTTGAATTTGTGACCGTGCCGAGTTACGCTCGTGAAGAAGCCTTTTATGCCCATGGGCAATTTCCAAGCGCCAGAGATCAAGTGTTTGCGGTTCAAGGCGAAGACCGCTTTTTGGCTGGCACTGCCGAGGTGCTGCTGAATAGCCTGCACAGTGGCGAACTGCTCGAGGAAACCGATTTGCCCAAGCTCTATGTCTCCATTTCGCCATGCTTTCGCGCTGAAGCTGGCGCGGCTGGCAAGGACACCCGTGGCTTGATGCGGGTGCATCAGTTCAACAAAGTCGAGCAGTACGTGCTTGCTCCTGCTGACAAAGCCAAATCGGATGAATTGTTTGACTTGATGATGGGTAACAGCCGCCAACTGCTCGAGGCATTAGAACTGCCTTATCGTTTGCTCGAGACCAGCACAGGCGACATGGGAACAGGCAAGTACCGCATGGTGGATATTGAAAGCTGGGTGGTTTCGGAAAACCGTTACCGCGAAACCCATTCGTGCAGCGCACTTCACGATTGGCAAGCCCGACGCGCCAATTTGCGTTACCGCGACAGCAGTGGCAAACCCAAATTCTGCTTTACGCTGAATAATACTGCTCTTGCCACGCCAAGAATTCTGGTGATGCTTTTAGAAAATCATCAAAATGCTGACGGCACAGTCAATATTCCCTCCGCTTTGCAACCGTACATGGGTAAGAAACTGCTCGAGCCTAGCCGTTAAATGGAGTACAATACACGCATGAGCCAAGTTGAACTTGAACGAATGATTTTTGATTTACCGCGTGAGACTCGAGCAGACTTAGCGCATCGTTTGATTTCCAGTCTTTCTGAACCCAGTGAGGCTGAAACAGATGCGCTGCTTGCTCAGGTGGCATTAAAGCGTTTCTCGGAGTTGCAATCAGGTCAGGTTCAAGGAATATCTGGAGAGGAAGCACTTCGTCGTGTTAAACAAGCCTTATAGTGACACATTTCATCCCGAAGCATTAGAAGAAATGATCCTAGCGGAGTTGTACTACGCGAACATATCCAAGGACTTGGCGAGTGACTTCTATTTTGAACTCGAGAAGGCTGTTGAGTTCTTGCGAGAATTCGCGGAAGCAGGACAGAAAATCCATCCAAGCGGTGTCAGGAAAACAACCTTGCAACGTTTCCCGTATCAGCTCGTGTATATGCACACCCAATCGGAAGTTTTTATCCTGGCAGTCGCGCATCAACGCAGTCAGCCACTGTATTGGCTTTATCGTTTGCGGAATTAGACCCTCATTTTGGGAATGCCCTTTCGTACTGCGAAACCCACACAGGGCTGGTTTCCCTGAGTTCTCGAGCTGCTTGGTACGCCCAGTATGGATTTGCCAGCAAGGCTCGAGCTAAGAAAATCAGGTCAGCTTGTCCAGTTTGTAAAATCTGCTCGGCTTGCTCGGCAGTGCTAATCATGCCGACTGTGCCTGTCGCCAGACCAGTTTCACGGCGCACAGTTTCAGCAAATGGCACTTGGAATCCCGCGCCCACGGGAATTTTGGCATTTGGCAAACTGCCACCACTCGAGCAGTCGAGTAAGTCCACACCCAGTTCTTTGATGATTTTGGCAAACTGCACGGTATCTTCAATTGTCCAACCGCCTTCAGCCCAATCGGTACTCGAGACCCGAACCAAAAGCGGTAAATGTTCGGGCATGATGGCTCGAACGGCTTCTATCACTTCGAGCGGGAAACGCATTCGGTTTTCTAAACTGCCGCCGTATTGGTCGGTGCGGGTATTGGAAAACGGCGATAGAAACGAATGCAATAAATACCCGTGTGCCATGTGAAGCTCGAGAACTTCAAAACCAACTTCTAAGGCGCGTTTTGCCCCAGCTACAAAAGCAGTTTTCACCGTCTCGAGTTCGGTTGCCTCGAGGGCTTTTGGTTCAGGGTAAGCGCTCGAGAAGGTTACTGCACTTGGAGCGACGGCTCGCCAAGTAAAAGGCATGTGCGAACTCGCCCAAGGGCGGCTCGAGCCTGCTTTGCGCCCAGCGTGCGCCAATTGAATGCCAGCCACCGCGCCACCAGCTCTCATCAGCCGCACCAGTTCTCGTAGACCATCCACATGCTCGTCTGACCAAATCCCCAAGTCCTCGGTGGCAATTCGCCCTCGAGCCTCCACAGCCGTGGCTTCCAGCACGATCAAACCCACGCCGCCCACCGCTCGAGTTGGGTAGTGCAACCGATGCCAATCGGTCACAAAACCATCTTCAGCAGAGTATTGGCACATCGGTGACATCACAATGCGGTTTTTTAGGCGAATACTGCGAAGCTCAAACGGAGAAAACAATAGACTCATGGTGCTATTTGAACACACTGCAAGAGCCTTGACTGGTTGGCTACAACACCGAAACTGCTCAAGACCTCAAAGCTCAAAGCCCATAGCTCATAGCTTTTTATTCAAAACTAATCTCGAGAATTTCGACTTCTCGCCCTTTCACACTGACTTTTTTGCCCACACGCTGATCCATCAGCGCAGCACCCATGTCCGATAAATCAGAGATTCGGTTCTTGGCTGGGTCTACTTCATGGGTAGATACAATCGTAAAGCTACGCTCAGTGCTGCCCATGCGGATTTTAACAATTGCGCCCAAACCAACTTTCTCGAGACCCGTTTCATCCACAATTTCAGCTTTAGCAAGAATCCCCTCGAGTTGAAAAATCCGTGTCTCGAGAGCGCCCATTTTCTGCCGTGCATCATCGTATCCAGAGTTTTCTGAAAGGTCGCCTTCTTCCATCACGTCGTTCATGAATGAACGAATTTCATCGCGCCCTGTGGTGCTGAGTTGCTCGAGTTCGGCTTTTAATTTGTCATAGCCTTTTTGGGTTAGTCGTACTTTTTCACTCATGGTCGTATCCTTTTTGGGTGTTCAAGAAAAATCGGCTCAGACTCGAGCCTCGGGTTTTATTGCGTGGGTTTGTCAATTGCTTTTTATCTCGAGGAGCATCAACCTCTTTTCTCAAGCGATCCAAAGGCTTGGCATTCCTAGGTTATCTCTTTTCTCTTTCCTCTTTCAACTTTCCTCTCAATTATGCTCGAGCTGCTTCTTCGGCGAGTTCTCGAGCAGTGTTGATGCGTTTTGAGCGCAACCCAAAGAAAATCACGCCTGTGACGGACGCGATGCGTAAAGCCCACAGGGCAATGTCACCGTGCAGGAATGGCAGCCACGCGCCGAGTAATTTGTCTTCGTGGATCAGATCGGCTGCGACCCATGCAATCAGCCCTGCGCCAATAAAGACCAACCATGGAAAGCGGTTAAACAGGCTCGAGACAAAGTTTGAGCCAATCATTAAAAGCGGTATGGAGAGGGCTAAGCCAATCATCAAGAGCAGAAAATTACCATCGGCTGCACCTGCCACTGCCAAAGCGTTGTCTAAGCTCATGACTGCATCGGCGATCACAATGGTGCGAATGGCATCCCAATAACCGCCTTTGATTTCATGTGGTTCATCGGTGGCTTCTTCGGTTTGGGCTAATAACTTCCAACCGACCCAGAGCAGCGTCAGACCACCCAATGCTCGTAATAGCGGAATCCCCAAAAGTACTGTGCCAATCAGCGTGAAAATAATTCTTAGAACAATCGCGCCTGCTGTGCCGAATAAAATCGCTTGGCGGCGCATGGCAAGGGGCAAACCAGCCACGGCTAAGCCAATCACCACAGCGTTATCGCCTGATAAGACAATATCAGCCACAACAATTTTCAGTAATCCATCCCATGAAAAACCATCTTGAAGCATTTGCTATACCTTTTTATTTTCTTCGGACAAGACAAAACCCTTGCCCTCGAGATGCACGCTTTCGATCACCCGTTCGTCCATGGTGGTGTTTTCAAAAGCACTGGCAATAATATCCACATAAGCTTTAAGCGGTGTGTTGATGACTTTTTTGGCAAGGGTTTCTTCGACTTGAAAAATCCCTGCACTGTTGGTCATCCGAACCCGAATTTCAATCGGTTTATCTTGCCCGCGTGAAATCGTGACTTGTTCAATTGAAAGCGCTGAGACACTGTGAATATCTATTTTGCCCAGTGCAAAGGCTTTGCGTCCTCGCCCTTTGGTAATATCTGTGCCATCGGCTACGGCTGTGATTCCACCCTCGAGCGTCAACGGAGTAGGCGAAAGGTCATGGCAATTGATGCTATGCAGAATAAATGCCCGTAATTTGGTGCGTTGCGCCACATCGGAGTAAACCTCGCTTAACACCCGCTCGAGAATTGGCATGGCAAGTGCCACACCATGGGCTTCGTGACCAGTCCGATGCACTTGATTACCAATGTCGTGCAGCATCGTGCCGAGCAGCACCACAAGGTACGTGTCGTCGGTGTCGCCCGAACCTGACTCGAGGACATCGCCACGCACCCCTGCTTCTAAAAGCAACTCGAGAATCGCAAGGCTGGCTGCGCCAGTCACAAAGGCATGTACCCGCCCGTGATCGTTGTAACCGAGTTTTCGTACCGTGATGTAATTTGCCATATCCCAATTGGCAAGCGCTTCTTGGTCGGCAGTCAGCAGTTCATATCCGCGCAATGCCTTGGGGTAAGGCTCGAGGTCATTGCGAATGGCTCGATCAGCTTCTTGAATCAGCTTAACCCGAGGTGTAGCAAATTCGACTTCGTTAGGCTGACCACTGCCCGGCGTGACGTACTCGAGTTCTGGCGTACCCGCCCGAGTCAGGTTGGCATCGCGTCCGACTTGGACGTTGAGTTTTAAGCGTTCTCGATTCATGTTTTTTAGAAAAAAGAAAAAAGCGAAAAGAGGAAGCCAAAAAGACACGCTCAACTTTTCTCTTTTCTCTTTTCTCTTTCCTCCTTATGCGCCTTGTGACCAATTCCGCAGTGCTTCGTAATCCCTTTGAGCATTGGCGAAAATTCGGCTCATCACGGCAATATCTTCGATTTTGACGGTAATAAAGTGTTTGGTGTCTTGTTCGCCAGCTAAGAACATCGCAAGCAGTGTGCCGCTGGTTTGTTCGATGGTACAGATGCGGGCAGGGCGACGCTCGAGTTCTTTGGAGAGTTCGCGTTGGTATTTGTCCATTTCTAAGAGCAGCGTAGCAATTTTATTGGGTTCGTGGATGCTGCCAGCTTGGAGTTCGCCGCTGGCGGTAATCAGCGCAGCTTGGGCGACGCCACGTTCTTTGCTGACTTCTTGAATCCAAGTGGTTGCAAGGTTGGTGGTGGTTTGATTGGTGGCAGCCATCATCATCACAGGGGCTGGTTCTGGTTCTTCTTGTGGCGAGGTTCGGGCTTCTTGGGCGGCTTGTTTAACAATGCTGGTATCACCACCGAAAATACCAAGGAGGTCATCTATTTGACCTGTGTCACGCAGCGCCGCTGCCACAGCTGTGGCAGCTTCGGCTTCTTGGCGTGCCACAAGTAACAGGCGCTCAGCTTCCTCGAGGGTACGCTCGAGTTTTAAGCGGGTTTCTGGGGCAAGACGAGTACCTGGTTCGGTTGCCAGAACGCTGCTTAAACGGAGCAATTGACGGATGGTTTCGCCACCCATCTGACGGTATTGGTTGACTTCGCGCATGACGGTCTCAGCGCGAACCCGCCAGACTTGCACTGCGTTTTCCTCGGCGATACCTAGGCTTTCTAAGGCATCCCAGAGTGGGGCTAAACTGGTTAGCATACCAGCTTCGTGCCGCCCTCTGGCTTCGGCAATTTGGGTTTGGAGTTGAACACTTTGCGGGTTGCCAGCAAATTCTTTGATTGCTCCTTCGAGGTCGGTCAGTTCGCGGCGTTGGGCTGCCAATCTGGATTCACGGTGAGCGCGGAGGTCAGCCTCTAAAACAGCCAAATCTGGAAAATCACCAACTTCGATACCTTGGCGGGCTTTACTTAAATTACTCAGAATCTCGAGCGCTCCAAGTTCATTGGCACGTTGATCTAAGCTGCCTAAGCGCTGATTAAAAACGTCTCGAGCGCGTTTTCCAATGTTTTCTAAGCCCAACTTAAACTGCTCTAAAGCGCTGGTGATTGGTGTTCCAGCCTCGAGCTGCTTACTTGATAAGCCGAGTTGCGCTTCGAGGGCTGCGTGTTCGGAAGCCAATTCTGGTAAGTCTGGCAGTGCGGCTAATGAAAGGCGCATGGCTCGCAACATTCCGCCTTCTCGAGCCACCAAAGCACGGCGCTCTGCCTCTAAGCGTTCACGTTCGCGTTGTTCGGTGGCTAAACGCTCAGCTTCTAAGCGTTCGCGTTCGCGTTGCTCGGCTTCAAGGCGTTGCTGCTCTAAACGCTGCTGCTCTAAGCGCTGGGCTTCGGCGCGTTCCATGGCTTGCATTTGTTCTTGTAGTATGCGCTGTTGTTCTAAGCGCTGCTGTTCTAACCGAGCTTCTTCGGCGCGTTGCCGCTCGAGTTCTTGTTGTCTGGCAGCCTCGGCCGCCGCTTCGGCTTTGGCGCGTTCAGCGGTTTGCCATGCTTCGAGGGCTTGTTGCAAGACCACGACTTCTTGATTGAGGGCTTTACTTAAATCCTCACGGGGTTGCTGTAATTGGGTAGCCATCTCGAGTTCGGTCAGCAACCTCGAAAGGGTAGCGGTTTGGCTACCAAGTGGTTCAAAGGTATTTAACGCACCGCGTAACTCATCGAGCAGGGCAGCTTGACGGCTCAATAAACGCTCAGCCCGCGCAGCTTCTTCGGCTTTGGCTAGGCGCAATTGCTCGAGTTGACGCTCAAAGGAACGCAGCAGGTCTTCGATTTTCTTAAGTTCATCGGTGGCAAGGGCATTGCCTGATAGCATCCCACCTGCCACTGAAAGGGTGACCTGGGCATCCGAAGTGTCTAAGCCTTCGGCTGAATAGGTTTGGACTACACCACGAACTTCGGTTAAACGCTGTTGCTGACTTTGCAAAGCACTGGTGAAATCGGCTTCGAGTTGCGGGCGTAAGGCACGAATTTCATTGGTTTGGACTTCACGGCTTAGGTTTTTTTCTTGTAGTTCCAACAGCTTTTGTTGCCAAGCAGTATTCAACTCCAAAAGCGAAGCAAACTCGAGACTTAAACCCTCGAGCAGACGTGCATCCTCGGAAAGTTCCATGTCTTTGACCCGCTCAGATTGCTCTGGGGTGAGTTCAAGATCAGGAAAATCAAGGTCAATGCTGAGGTCGTCCAAATCCACATCAACTTCGACCCCATCGCTTGGGGCAGCTGTGGGCGGGTCATTGTCATCAATCACAATCGCGTCATCAAAATCAACGGCTGGCAATTTGATCTGCGAAACGCTGGTCGGTACAACAGTTGGGGTTTTAGTGGCTGGGGGTTTGGTTTGGGTTGCGGTTGGTGGCAACTGCACCACACTGGATTCAATCAGTTTTCGCAACTCAAGAACCAATTTTCGGGCGCGTTCAACTTCGGCAGAGGCAAGGGTTTGGCTTTCTTGGGCTTCGGTAATTTGTGTAATTAAACCCTCGAGTCGTTTGACCCTTGGACCCCCCACACTTTTGACTTTTTCAAAACCGCCTTGCAGCTCAGCAATTTCTTGGGCTTGACGCACCAATAAGTCTTGGAGTTTTCTGTCCAAAGCCACCAACTGAGCTTGTGCATCGCGCAATAAGTCCGGCACAGTACGACCAGCGGTTTGTTGTTCTCGAATGACCGTGATTTGACTGCGAAATTTACTGACTTCAGCCCAATCAAAATACAAGGTAAAGCGTTTTAAGCCTGCCTCGAGAGGCGCTAATGCTTCGGTTTGACGCTCCAGAGCTGGGTCTTTGACAGGTGGTGCTTCGCTGCCAAATTGCTGCTCGAGTTTGATCAATTCGTCCAAAATGCGTTGCACTGTGGTTTTGGCACTGGCTGGCGGCAAAGAAACTTGTAACTGCTTATAGACATTGGATTTCAGGACTTTTTCCATGTCCTTAGAAGAAGCGGTATTGGGGTTTTTACCAAGCCGCAGTAAGCCTTCGTCGAAACTGCTTTTGCTGGCTTTGAGGCTTGGGTCAGAAGCCAAGAACTGTGTGATTGCTGTATATAAAGGACTCATTAGAATTCCTCATCCCATTCGACAATGGTACGCCCACTACCGCCACCACCAGTTGGATTGGTTGGAGAACGCACTTTCGAGCTTGGCAGTGTTTCTCCGCTGCTGACAACTTCGCCAGTCACGGGGGTACGGGTGCGAATCAGACCGAATTGAGCGGCAATGCCACGAAAACCAGCCGTGGCAAAACCCACAGTAAAGAGCAATGTCACTGCCCAAGCAATCTGAGCCAACGGGTTTTGCAACACCGAAAAAGAAGTTAAGCCGTTAAAGAAATTCTCCAAAGGAGCAGGCAATTCTGTGCCTTGGGCAATCAACGAACCAAGCCACGCCAAGCCTTCGATCAACGGCGGAATAAACAATAAAACCATCGCAATGCCAATGTAATTCCAATACGGGTTACGCCCACCGAACGCCAAGCGCAACAAATAGATTGGGTAGATAAAGGTCAGTGCCACCAAGAAAAAGATGATGCCACGCAGCCCCAAACTGCCCAGCGCTCCACCACCCATCCACCAAGATTGCACCCCAGAAACCACGCCTTGCAAAGCAGGCATTGGTTCTTGACGCGACCATTTGCGGATTGCGTCCACTTCGCCAAGCAGTGTGGTGACATCAATTGGGCGCAGACCATAAGCGGCTTCGGTGGCTTCAAACAAAGCACTGGCTCGAGTCGCAAGACGTTGGTCAGCCACCGCCACCACAGGGCGCACCGATTGATTAAACACGGCTTTAGCGCTGCTGATACTTTCGCGCCCAGAGTCTATTTGGGCATTTTGAATGTCCGATAGTGCCGTCGAGAGCTTTAAGCCCACGGCATCAATGGCATCTGAAAAACGTCGAAAGCCCTGCTCGGATAAATCTCTGGCTAAGCGCTCAGCTTGGGCTTTAGGGATACCTGCTTTGGTCAGCTCAGCGGCGATCAGGTTGGTTGAACTGACTGCTGCCACCGCTGCCACAGGAGCAGGTTGAGCCACAGGTGGCTTGGTGGCTGGCGTGGGTTTAACCGCAGCCACAGGCTTGGTGCTGGGCTTAACGGTTGGCTTGGGGGTTGGCTTGGCGGTTGGCTTAGCGGCTGGTTTTGGTTTGGGTTTTTGTGCTGCCTGACGACTTGACTTTAGTAAAGCACGGCTTTGACTGCCAAAACGATTAACTTGACCAAGTAAACCAGTCACCCCACTGCGATAACCGCCAACATCCCCACTGGCGAGCAAACCAAGCACCTCGGAAAAACGCCCAACCGATAAATTCCCCACCCGAGGTGAATCCTGCACCACCAAAAACGCTCCAGCGGCTTTGACTGTACTCGAGAAAGACGCCACTGGGTTACGAAAATTTTGACTGGCATTTAATAAACTGCGTTGCATCAAATTGGCGATGCCCGTCTCGAGCAATGCCCGCACCCGATTGCCTTGTCCTTGTTTAACACTGGATTTTAACTCAACTTGCTGCGTGGTTGGCAATTCAAAAGCCCGCCCTAAAACCCCAGCGTACTCGGCAGCCGAGGCTTTTTTCGTTGCCATTAATCCAAACAATTCTTCGTACAACGCCCGCTCTAAAATACGGGTAATTTGGGCGCTTTGCGCCTCGAGGTCAGCGCGACTGCCCCTTGAAATCGCGGTGCGAGCCTGCTCGAAGGCTTTATTGCCACCAGGCACCAATTTTTGTGCTTTGATTTCAGGACTGATTTTGCGGTACGTATCGCGTGCCACCTCGAGCTTATCCACCGCCAGACGAGGATTCGAGCCAAGCAGTGTGGCAGCCGAACGCAAACTGGAGTTGATCGAACGGTAGCCGCCAAGTAAATCCGCTGCGCTTGCAGCCGTTGCACCAAAAACCAGTGCGATACAAATCAGTAGTAACTTCATGCAGTCTCCTTCAATGATTCTAACTCAGTAAAGACCCGTCCGACATTCACTCCAGCGTCGGCTAAAACCGTCAGCAAGGTATCCTCGAGTGGGGCAATAAAAGCACTGACACTTTCTAAATGGGTATAAAACACTTGAAAATGACGACGCTTAGAAAGCAGCATGGTGGTCGCAGCCACCACCCCAGCCAAATGACCAGCATGACCACTGGATAAGCGCGAGGCAATCACATCGCCGTTGCGCTTAGAGAGTAAAACCCCAGTCACACCTTCCTCGAGGGCAAAACGGGTCAGCAAGGCATCTTGGGCATCGGGGGTATCAAGCCGAATATGCTGAACAGGTTTTCGTACCACTGGCACGGCTGCTGTCAGAGGTTGAATTGGCACTTGTGGGACTGGCGTAACTGTCTCGAGGGCTGTTAAATCAAGTTCAAGCGGAGCAACACTGATGGCGGGATTGAAGGTCTGAGCTACCACAGGCGCAGAAATGACGGGCGCAGGTTCATCAATCACCGTTAAATTTAAGTCCTGATTCATTCGAGATACTTGCCCAGCGCCGGGGCGACCCAAAGGAACTTGGTTGCTTGGCTCGGTTGGATTCTCGAGGTGGTCAAGTTCAAAATTCAAGGCACTGAACTCGCCACTTTGTAGCAGCATATCGCCTTGATAAAGCGGTTCTGGGTCAAGCGGCGGATTGGGGGAGCGCTCGAGTTGTAGCAAATCCAGTTCAACCCAAAGGTTATTTAAGACCCCAACAGGGTCGCTGGCTTGCGGCAAAGCCGCGATGCTTTTGGCTAAACGCTGCGCTCGAGGTGAACTTTGGTCAGACACCCGTGCAAATTCTAAACGCAAAGCATTCCAACCTTCTTCGACTTCAGGTGAAAACGCCCGAGCAGCCATAAACTGACCCTCGAGTTGATTTAAGATCTGGCGAATTTCACCTTTGGCTTGGGCTACAGGAATAATTTGTTGTAAGCGTACAAAAACCACGCCTTTAAGCAAAGCCTGCATTTCGGCTGGACGCACGTTTTGAGGACTGAGCTTGGCTGCTCGCAAAGCATCACTGACCATGTTCTCAGCTGCTCGACGAGAAACAATCCGCGACAAGGCATCGCAGACAAGGTCATAAGCTGCATTAGGCATAAAAGACTCCGAGAGGCATCACTAAGCTACAGTATACGCAATTTATTGTGAATCCTGCTCGAGATTGTCTTTCTGCCCCAATTGCAACAACATTTCGATCAATTGACTGGGGCGATATGGCTTGGTTAAAAAGTTTAAGTTACGTCGGTTTTTGCGCCGATCCTTTAAGCCATGTGGTGTGGTAATTAAAATCAGATGCACCCCACGACTTCTTTGTCCATTGTAAAGCCGTGAAGCAATTTCAAAACCATCCATGTCTGGCAGCATCACATCCACCACCACCGCAAAAGGACGCTCCTCGAGACTCCAAACCAAACTGATGCCACCGACTCCAGAGCTGGCTGCTACCACCCGATAACCACGCTGAGTCATCAAAGCCCCGAGGCTTTCACGCACACTGGGGTCATCATCTATTAAAACCACCAAAGGAGCTGACGGCGGCGCGGCAATTGAAAGCACAGAAGCAGCTGTAAAGGTCTGCATGATCTACCAAGGAGTCTAACGTATAAAAACCAAACTGTCTGTGCAAATTTCACAAGTCAGCAAAACTGAGTCCTATGGTAAATATCGAAGCGGATTGACAGGCGAGCCATTGACTCGAATTTCAAAATGGAGGTGCGGACCAGTGCAAATGCCACTGCATCCTTCCCAGCCGATCAGTTGACCACGTTCGACATACTGACCGCTGTAAACGGCCGTGCGGCTCATGTGACCATAAATGTTCTGCACCCCGCCACCTGTGTTAATCCAAACATTTAAGCCAAAGTAACCATAGCCAGATTGCTGCACCACCCCGCCTTTAGCAGCATAAATGGGTGTGCCATACGGCGCAGCAATATCCAAACCAGTATGAAAATTGCTGCTACCAATCCAAAAGCCACGCCTTCCGAAACCAGAAGTGATTGTGCCACGCATGGGCCAAATATAACCACCACGAAAACTAGGAAAACTAAACGAAGCCGTAGCACGACGCACCCTCGAAGTACTCGAGCGCTGGGCATTACGCAGCCGTTCACGGGCTTTGTTCTGCGCTTGCACCGACAACAAACGCAAAGCCGCTCGGTTCTTGGCTTGCACTGCCAGTTCAGCTCGAGCCGCCGCAATTCGTTCTTTGGCAAGTT
This sequence comes from Deinococcales bacterium, assembly GCA_013298185.1. Lineage (GTDB taxonomy): Bacteria > Deinococcota > Deinococci > Deinococcales > JAAFIG01 > JAAFIG01. The sequence goes on along the minus strand of JAAFJQ010000031.1, from coordinate 4,197 downwards.
CAAAACGCGCTTGAATCCGCACCACTTCTTCGGCATCACGGCGCTCTTCCAGCCGCGCCAAAGTTGCGTCCGCATCAATTCCGGGCAGCACCACATAATCGCCAGCTTGTAAAACACTGAGGTTTCTCGAGTTATTGGCACGAATCAAATCATCTATATCCACACCATGATTGGCAGAGACATCCATCAAATCCTGACCCTTTTTAAGAATCACATACGCGCCTTCGGTATCACCCGGAATAATCAAGCGCTCACCGAGTTTAATTTGGTCCAAGCTCCGCAAAGCAGGATTGGCATTGACCAAATCCATCTGCGTAAAATCATAACGATTTTGAATCGTGGACAAGGTATCGCCGCGTTTCACGGTGTACCAAAACGCACCCGGAGGCAAACGAGCTTCGCGCTCAGGCTCGAGATCGGTTTTTTGCAAAGGAATTTTAAGGATTTCGCCGGGATAAATGCTGTTTTTGGTGATCTTGGTGGAGAGCTTGATGGCTCGAGTTGTAATCCCAAAGCGATTGGCAAGATTACCAATGCTATCGCCACGTCGAACCTTGTAGTAAATCACCACACTCGAAGCATTGGGGCGCTTGGGTTCAAGGCGCACTGTCTTTGATGAAGACAAGCGAATCAGCTCGAGCGTCGCAGGTAGTGCAGCAGCTTGGGCAATCCCAAACGCTCCAACCATCAGCGCCATCAAAAAAAAGAGTTTCCTCACAACGCCCTCGAGTCTACACCCAGACAAACCCCGATGAAAAGCCCTTTGTGAAGGAAAGCACGTTATGGCAGCACAAATCTCGAGGCAAAGGCTTTGACCTCGAGCCGCATGGCTTCGGGGTCCGCCCCGCGCAAGGTGCGGTCAATCAGGTCAGCCACGGTTTCCATGTCTGCCTCGAGCATTCCTCGGGTGGTGATGGCTGGTGTACCAATCCGAATTCCGCCGCCGTGCATAATTTTTTCAGTGTCAAACGGCAAGGTACTTTTGGAGATGGTGATGTGTGCCGCATCGAGCATTTTGCTGGCTTTGGTGCCATTTAAGCCAAGCGGACGAATGTCCAGCACAAACAAGTGGTTGTCCGTGCCACCAGACAAAATCTTATAACCACGTTTTTGAAAGGCAGCAACCATGGCTTGGGCGTTTTTAATCACTTGGCTCGAGTAGGCTTTGAACTCTGGGCGCAGGGCTTCGGCAAAAGCAATGGCTTTACCAGCAATCACATGCTCGAGCGGACCGCCTTGGGTTCCGGGGAAAATACTCCTGTCTAGGAGCGCCGCCACCTCGAGGTCATTAGAAAGAATAATCCCACTGCGCGGACCACGCAGGGTTTTGTGGGTGGTGCTGGTGACCACATGGGCATGAGGCACAGGACTTGGATGCACTCCTGCTGCGACCAACCCTGCGATATGGGCAATGTCCGCCATGAGGTACGCGCCGACTTCATCGGCGATGGCGCGAAACGCGGCAAAATCAAGGGTTCTCGAGTAAGCACTTGCACCGCAAATAATCATTTTGGGTTGATGCTCGAGCGCCAAGGCACGGACATCTTCCATGTGCAGGAGTTCGTCCTCTTGGCGCACTTTATAACCAATGACCTTATAGTTTAAGCCCGAGAAATTCACTGGGCTACCGTGGGTCAGGTGTCCACCGTGGCTTAAGTCCATGCCAAGCACCGTATCACCGGGTTTCAGAAGCGCACTATAAACCGCAATGTTGGCGCTCGAGCCAGAGTGCGGTTGAACATTTGCCCACGCTGCACCAAACAATTCTTTGAGGCGGTCAATCGCCAGTTGCTCGATTTTATCCACGACTTCACAACCGCCGTACCAGCGTTTACCGGGGTAGCCCTCGGCGTATTTATTGGTCAGGACGCTGCCGACGGCTTGGCGCACGGCTGCACTGGTGAAGTTTTCTGAGGCAATCAACTCGAGACCATCGCGTTGGCGAGCATGTTCGAGGTCAATCAGAGCAAAAACTTCGTCTTGGGTTTGGGTGGGTTTTTCTAGGGTCAAAGTCATGGGCAGAGTGTAACACCGACTGCTTTAATGGAAAAGGGCAGGCTCGAGTTTAGACTGGGTGCATCAACTTGACGAAAGTCAATTGCTCCATTACAGTCAACTTCGCAGCGTAATTTCATTTAAGGCTCGAACAAGATATTCTCGAGCAGACAAAGGCGGCAAAAAATCTTGGAACACCTTTTTGAACATCTGCCACCACGCTTTGCGCAAGCTGCCAAGGCTGCAATAGCCAAAATCTGTGAGTATCCCGAAGTGCTAGGGTTTGTCTTGGCTGGCTCAGTGGCAAATGGCAGTGCTGACGAATTCTCTGACCTTGACTTTTACATTGTCACCAACGGCAAGGAGCGCTGGCGCGGATGCTGGTTGCTCGAGGAAACACCCGTTGAATACTTTTTTAATCCCGCTGAATTTCTGCACAAAACCATTCAAAACGACGCGGCTGCACTGCACATCCTCGCTGATGGTGTGGCAATTGTCGAGCATCCAGAACTCGAGAAACTACAAAATCAAGCTCGAGAAATACTATCCAAGGCACCTGCAATTGAGCCAAGCACCCTCGAGTTCATTCGTTTCAACACTATGGAATGCGTCCTCGAGACGCGCAGTGCAATGACAACCGAGGCTTACCCATACATTCTGCCGCAAGCCTTGGTGTTTATCCTCAAAGCAATTTACCAAGTCTCAGGCTGGTGGGAAGTGAAACCAAAAAGCGTGCTGCAAGATTTGCGAAAACGAAATCCAGAACTGGCAGACTTAGCCAAAACTGTTTTGGAATCCTCGAGCCGCCAAGAACAGCAAGCAGCCCTCGAGGTTTTGGCTTCTGTGGTGACTCTACTGCAATCAATGGAGTACAAAAGCCCAAAGCAAACTGTCCTCGAGTGACATCTCGAGCATTGAAGTACCTCAGCAGAATTACTTTGAATCTATTTTTAGCAGGGCGAACACAGAGGTTCGTCGCATAGACATCAACTTAAGGAATTTTCTCAAGGATCAAATCGAAAAAACGCAAAGCCTCACGAACTCCCCCTCGCTTCGCTCGACCCCTCATTGAGGGGTTCTGGTGCTATGAATTTGACTTCTCGAGCCATAAGCGGGAACAAAAAGACAACCCGAACCCCTCTCCCTGCGCGAAGCGCGTCTTTTTGGGAGAGGGTGACGAAGTCGGGTGAGGGGCTGACTGACTACGATTTTGCATGTACTGAAGGGCTTTTGTTCTTAAATTGATACAAATGGGCAAACGCAAAGGTTCACCCCGACGAAACCCAATCATTTTAGGGTAGAAAACCAAATGGTTTAAAAAAGAACTCGAGCAAGAAAAAACAAGGCTCGAGAATTTACTTAATAAAACCTTTGCTCTTTAAGTATGCTCGAGCCACCTCGAGCGGTGGTTTGCCATCCACATCAATTTGACGATTCAGATTTTGCAGCACAGGCAAAGTCAAACCCTTGAAGACAGGATTCAGCAATCCCGCAATCTCTGGGTATTGCTTGACCAATGCTCCACGAACCGTTGGGGCTGGCTGATACACCGGCTGAGCGCCTTTGGGGTCGGTCATGGCAATTAAACCAAGCGCATCGAGCGTGCCATCTGTGCCATAAGCCATAGCTGCATTTGCGCCGCCTGTGCCTTGGGCAACGGCTTGTTGGGTTTGGGCTGGTGTGGCATTGGCAAGGGTAATTTTTTGGTCGGCTTTGAGCTTAAAGCCGTAGACTTTTTCAAAGCTCGGCAGGGCATCATCGCGTTCAAAGAATTCTTGGCTGGCAACAAGGCGCACCACGCCGCCGCCGTTGACGTACTTGGCAAAGTCAATCAAGGTTTTGATTTTTTCTTTGTTGGCAAGGACGCTGGGAATAGCAATCGCAAAAGTATTATTGGCTGGCGCTCGCTCGAGCCAGATGATGTTGTTCAAGCGTTGGTCAAAAATTTTCACCGCCGCATAGGAACGACTGGCATTTTGCGCGGTGTCAGGCGCGATTTTCTGACCCTTAAAGAAATTACCAATGGCGCTACCCGTGTACTCAGGGTAAACATCAATTGCACCCTCGAGCAGGGCTTTACGGGTGACAAAGGTATTGCCTGTTGGAATTTGGCGTTTGACTTGAAAACCAGAATTCTCGAGGACAAGGCTAATCATCTGCCCCAAAACCTGCCCTTCGGAATCGAGTTTACTGCCAACCACG
>JAAFJQ010000309.1 GCA_013298185.1 Deinococcales bacterium | reverse complement strand
CGATTTTGTGGATTATATTATTCGTTGCACCCATAAAATTTGGGAGGAAAAAGCGATTGGTTTAATCTACACCCATTACAGCCACAACTGCCCGATTTACATGACCGACACCATTATTTACGGACGCGAAGCTGTGGTCGAAGGCACACTGAAAACCCTCGCCGCTTTCCCCGATGCGCGGCTGCATGGCGATGAAGTGATCTGGAGTGGCAACGACCAAGACGGCTTTCACTCGAGTCACCGCATCACTTGGACAGCCCGAAATACAGGCTACAGCCAGTACGGAGCGCCAACCAACAAACGCATTTTGCGGCGCGGTATCGCGCATTGTTATGTCAAAGAAAACCGCATCACCGAAGAATGGTTGGTGCGTGACGAACTCGCCTTGGTGCGCCAACTTGGGTTCAATGAAATTGAACTTGCCAAACGCATGGCAAAAGCCGATGCGCTGCGCCAAGCCAGTAGCCCCGTGCCAATGGGTGTAGCCGAAATTGACCGTCTGCAAGGGCAATTACCGCCCAAACTGCCCGTCCGCTCGAGTGATGGTTTTGATGTGACTGATTTTATCCACGGCTTATTCCAAGAAGTCTGGAATTGGCGTTTACTGAACCGCATCAAAGAATATTACACCCAATCCCCAACCGCCTTTGTTTCAACCGCCCGTAAACTCGAGGGGATCAGTGCCTATCAACACTTTGTTTTAACCCTGCTGGCAGCCTTCCCCGATGCTGGTGTCAGCGTAGATCATATTTGCTACATCGGGAGTGGATTGAACCCTAAAATTGCGGTGCGTTGGACACTCCAAGGCACGCACCTCGGCACGGGTTGGTACGGAGAACCCAGTGGGCAACGCATTAAACTTTTGTGCATCAGCCATTTTGAACTCGAGAACGGACGGATTGCAAGGGAATACACGGTCTTTGATGAATTTGCACTTCTAAAACAAATTCATGCTCCACGCGGAGATGAGTTGTGATTGCGGCTGTGACTGGCGCTTCGCGGGGCATTGGCAAAGCCTGCGCTTTGGCACTGGCAACAGATGGGTATGACATCGCCTTGGTTGGACGCACCTTAGAAACGCTGCAAGAAACCGCCAGTGAAATCATGGCACTTGGACAGAAAACCTTTTTAATCCCCACCGATGCCACCGACCTCGAGACACTGACCGATGCGCTTTCTAACTTGCCGCGTTTGGATGTGCTGGTCAACAATGTTGGCACGAACATCCCCGAGCCTTTTGTACAGGTCAGCCAAGACCACTTTGACCAGATTTTTCTGCTCAATGTCAAAACCGCTTTTTTTGCTGCTCAAGCCGCCGCCAAACAGATGCTACGGCAAAAAAGTGGGGTGATTGTCAACATCACCTCGCAGATGGGTCATGTTGGCGCGGTCAATCGCACGGTGTACTGCGCCAGCAAACACGCCCTCGAGGGGCTGACCAAAGCCTTGGCAGTCGAACTTGCACCGCATAACATTCGCGTGGTCAGTGTCGCCCCAACCTTCATTGAAACCGATCTTACCCGCCCAATGCTCGAGAACAAAGATTTTCAACAAAGCGTCCTCTCGAGCATCCCACTTGGGCAGACTGGCACACCTGAGGATGTGGCAGAAGCCGTGGTGTTTCTCTGCTCACCCAAAGCAAAAATGATCACGGGTACGAGTTTACTGGTGGATGGCGGTTGGACTGCTCGTTAAAAAAGATGTGACCTTCAAACCAAGCACCTCTCAGTTGAGGGGTCGAGCGAAGCGAGGAGGAGTTTGAAAGGACTTATGAAATACATTAAAAAACCACCTCCCACACCCAAAGCGGTTGCCCAAGAAATCAAGGATACCGTCTCAGAGATTATTTCGGCGGTCGAAACCGAGGGTTTAGCCGCCGTGCGCCGTTACTCTCAGGCTTTTGATAAATGGTCGCCGCCGAGTTTTCGGGTTTCAGACGACGAAATCAAAGCCGCGCTCGAGCAAACCCCTGAGGATTGGCAGATGCACATTGCGTGGTTGCAAGCCGAAGTCAAACGCTTTGCTGAACTGCAAAAAGCCACCCTGACCGAATTTGAAGTTGAAACCCATCCCGGAATTCACCTTGGGCAGAAACAAATTCCCGTCTCGAGCGTCGGCAGTTACAGCCCCGGTGGGCGTTATCCTCTGATTGCCTCGAGCGCCATGACCGTGGTCGTGCCGAAAGTCGCAGGGGTCAAGCGGGTTGTGGCAAGCGCTCCGCCCAAGGATGGCAAAGGCATTTACGCGGCGCAACTGCTGACCATGCACACCTCTGGCGCGGACGAAATTTACAGCATCGGTGGCGTGCAAGCCATGGCTGCTATGGCGTTCGGTGTACCTGAACTCGAGTTAGCCCCAGTTGACATGATTGTCGGCGCGGGTAACGCTTATGTCGCCGAAGCCAAACGCCAACTGTTTGGCGTTTGCGGCATTGATTTGCTGGCGGGTCCAACCGATATTCTGATTATTGCCGACGAGACCGCTAACCCGTACACCGTGGCAATAGATTTGCTTGGACAAGCCGAACATGGCTTAAACAGCCCTGCAACGTTGGTCACAACCTCGGAAAGCCTCGCACTCGAGGTGGAAAAGTTAGTCTCGAGCATCCTCGAGCATTACCCAACCAAAGCCGTGGCGGGTGTGGCATGGCGTGATTGTGGCAGCATCATTGTTTGCGAATCAGACTTGGAGATGGTGCAAGTTTCTGATGCCCACGCGCCAGAGCATCTCGAGGTACAAACCGCTGACCCTGATTGGTTTTTGGCACGATTGCAAAATTATGGTTCGGTGTTCTTAGGACACGAAGCCACTGTGGCGTACTCGGACAAAGCCATCGGTACAAACCATGTGCTACCAACGGGCGGCGCAGCGCGTTACACAGGCGGCTTGTGGGTTGGCAAGTTCACCAAAACCGTGACCTATCAACGCTGCACGCCTCAAGGCAGCCAGACGGTTGCGCCACACGCAGGCGCGGTGTCTCGAGCCGAATTGATGTTCGGACATGGCTTATCGTGCGATATTCGCTTGGCGAACGACAAAAAAGCCTTTGTTGAGAATCTGCGCGAGGCGAAGACTTAAATCCACCCTCTTCCAAATTGCATACCTATGCACTACAATGTCAGCACAAGATCATGGATTCGGTTTGACCCCTCGAGCATTCGAGGTATGGAGGATGTATGAAAAAACGCATCGGTATCGGTCTCTCAATCGGGGTTGTAGCACTCACCGCCGCTTTGAGTCTCGGCTCAGGCAGCGCTCAACAAACAGTTGCCGCCTGCAACATCAAAGCACCAACCAACCCCACCACGATCAACGTCTTTGGCTTTCGCTTCCCAATGATGGAGTATTACTTCAACGCCGCCGAAGCCTGCGGTAAAGGCACTCTCTCGGTCAAATCGAGTTTCTTGCAACCCGCGCAGTACGAAACCCAAGTCAACACCGCCCTCGCCACAGGCAACTCGCCATATCAAATTCTGCACGTCAACCCGCGCTTGGTCGCCGATTGGGGTTCCAAAGGCTGGTTGTTGCCACTGAACGTTTTCATCGCCAAGTACAAAAAACAATACAACCTCGATGACATCAGCGACAAACTGATTGCCAACACCACCTTGAATGGTCGTCAGTACGCCCTGCCCGTCAACTTCAACACCCAAGTGCAGTTCTTTCGCAAAGATGTTTTTGCTGAACTGAACCTCAAACCCGCTCGCACACTCGAGGAACTGACCGCCGGACTCGAGACCCTGAAAAAAGCTGGTAAAACCAAATTCCCCATGGCACTGGCACTCGGTGGCGGCGGCTTAGCTGGCGAATTCCACAGCAACTACGCCGCGCTTGGTGGCGTTTGGTTCGCCAACAA
>JAAFJQ010000308.1 GCA_013298185.1 Deinococcales bacterium | reverse complement strand
ATGCTGACGGTACTCGAGAGGTAATTGGTCACAGCTATGTCGAGTTTGCCATCGGTGTTTATGTCACCAATCGCAATCGCAAATGGACCATCGCCTGTTGGATAATCCACTTTAGTATCAAAAGTACCAGTGCCAGTGCCTAGCAAAACGCTGATGGTGTCGGCACTAAAGTTACTGACCACCAAATCCAGTTTGCCATCGGAATTAAAATCGGCAGTGTTCAAACCTCTTGGGAATACCCCCGTTGGGAAATCCACTCGAGCGCCAAATGAACCTGTTCCAGAACCAAGGAACACACTGATGTTATTTGAACCGTCAAGCAGTGCAGCCAAGTCCAGCTTGCCATCGCCATTCAAATCGGCTGCTTTGATTGTACGAAAATTGATATTCAGAACAATTTCTGATTGGGCAACAAAATCCCCCGTGCCAGAACCCAAGTAAATAGCGGCTTTGCCAGAACTTAACACCACCACATCCAACTTGTTATCGTTATTAAAATCTCCTGTGGTTAAATCGGTAGCACCATTGCCTAGACTGACCAAGTTAGACAGCGTAAAACCAGCCGCACCTTGTGGGGTTGTGGCGGTTCTGAAGCGGTAACTCAACGGTTGCAGAGCCGCACCATCGGAAACTCGAGTCAATTGATTGGTCAAACTCACTTCGATTTCTTCATTCGCTTTGAATGGCGTACTTGGTGCATACGACAAGGTGCTGCCCACGCCAGAGTAAACTCCGTTGCTGCTCGAGCGCTTACCTGTTTGGAAACTCTGAATGACGAAGTTAGCAGTGCTTGGAGCGCTCATTGTGTCGCAGAAGGTGGCTTGGACACTGCCGTTTCGACTGGCGGCTTGGTTGTTGCTGCTTGGTAGAACATTGCTGACTCCCATTTGGCGACTAAGAAAATCCGCCGTTAAACTCGGTGTGGCAACAGCAGTTTTTACCTTACAGAACATCTTACTCTGTACCCCAGCAGGATTCAGCAACCCAGCCAAACTACCCGGTAAGGTTCTGTGCAAACGTTGCTCACCAAATGGAACATCCAAAGCCAGCACTTGTTCTCGAGAAATTTGGGTTGACATGGTTTGTTCCTCGAGACTTTGGGTGGTGCTGGGCGCAGTTTCATCCGCCACCACAAACACAAAACTAAAAGCAAAAGGATTCTGACCACGAACTGGTTTACGCGGCAACTTAAACGCAAATGTCACCCGTCCAGTGAAGCAATTAACGTTGTTGGCAACGAGCGTATACCCATTGGGTGGGCTGGTCGGGGTACTCGAGCAATCAGCACTGATGGGTGAAATTCCCACACTGCGCGAAGTGGTCGAAGTTGGCAAGCTACGCGCCGAATATCCGTACTCGAGAACCTGCAAATTCGGGTATGTACCACTTAAATCGGTTTGCACACCATCGGCTTCGGTGCTGCTAAACACCTGCATATCGGCTGCACTTGGGTCAACCTCGAGATTCGCACCATTCAACCTCATGCCGTGGGTTGGTTTTAAGGCACGGTACGTCAATTCGCCCGTTGGCACAGTGTCGGTCAGAGGAACAACCGCATCCGAACCATCGCGTAAATTGGTGAACATCGTACCGAGTTGCGAATTCAAACTGATTGCCATGAAATTCAGGTTCTTAAAACTCCTCGAGCTAAAATTAGCAATATCAAAAGTCGCTCGGACATAACGGCTTTGTGTGCCGAACAGGGCGGTTTCGTTGTCATCAATAAAACTGGCATTGCGGCGTTTCAAAGCAATTCTCGAGGTTTCATTGCTATTACCACTGATGGATTGCAGACTCAAACCATGCTTGCTTTGGACAAACGGCATAAAACTGGTCTTGGTGGTTGGATTGAGTTCATCGGTAAAATCCAGTGTCACCTCGAGTAAACCAAGGGCTTGATTAGGGCTAGGGGTAGGTGTTTCTAATTTGGTGCTGCCACAACCAACTGTGGCGGCAAGTAAAGCAATCCAACCGAATAATTGACGCATCATTTTGATTTCCTTTGAATACATGCTGAGGAGCTTAGGGATTTGCTCTCGAGAATTTTGAATCGAGGGTTTTGAACCGCTTTCAGTCTGGAATGCTGAAACGAGCCTTCACTTGTTCATAAGTCATGGAGTTCCAATTGGTTGGTTCTGCGCCAGCCCCAGCCGCCACACCACCCGGTATGATGATGTAACGGTATTCGCCATTGCTGGAAACACCAATTGAACCACTGTTGTCATGGGTAATCCTGAACAAGCGAATTCGACCCTGATTGGCGACTGGAATAGGTGCATCATCTGCAACATCAGCATTTGAAGGCAGTGCCTTATAAGCAACAGGTTCTTTGGTTTCGATTTGAGCTTGGTAAGCTAAGGTATTGGCTATTCCACCAGCAAAACTGGTATACGGCAAAGAAAAAGTCTGGTTGTTGCTCGTAAATTTGGCGTACACCAGTACAACGGCTGAATCCATAACTGCTTGTGTGATTTGAGGCGCGAGGATAAAACTGGTTTTGAGTTTTGTTCCATCCTTCGTCATTTCAACCCAAGTTCCAGCCGCAGATTTCCAACCTGAATAAATCACATTTGCTGGACTACCAACAGGACCCTGAGGACCTGTTAGACCCACGTCACCTTTTGGACCCGGGGTGCTTGCTGGTACAAGAAACCATGCCACCGATAAAACTGACCGAAACAAGTGCCAATGCTAAAAACTTTTTCATGTGTTACTCCTTGGTGTTGAGCTTTTTAAGCATCAACTGAACGTAGAACGAAGACCGAAAACCTTTATCGGTTAGACTCGAGTTGCGTGGTAGGCGTGGTTCATTTGCGCTCTTTTGAACCAACTGCAAGCAGCTTAGAATTGCTGGCGTAGCCTGAGCGTAGCCTGATGATTTTTTGCCGTTGGCAGCACCCAAACTCAATCTGTGTCATGATGTTCTGGTGAATTCCGTTTCGCCCACTGGAAGGCAGACGGAATTTTTTTTCCGCTTCTTTGGCGAACCCGAATTCCGTGTGGATCACCTCGAGTTGCACATTCCCATGCGTAAACTCATGGCACTCATGGCGTACTTGGCGGTTGAAGGCTCTGGCTCGAGGTCTAAGATAGCGGGCTTGCTCTGGTCGGAACTCGATGAAACCAGTGCCAGACGAAATTTGCGTCAGCGTTTGTATCGCCTCAGTCCACCCGAATTGGCAGCGTGTTTGCAGATTGATACCGAGCGGGTTTCGTTGGCTGCGGTCTCGAGTGATGTTCAAGCCTTTACCCAAGCCATGTTGCAACAAGATTTCGCGGCGGCTGTTGCGCTGTATAAAGGTGTTTTTTTGGATGGTCTGGAACTCGAGGATGCCAGTGCTTTTGATGATTGGCTGTACACCAAACGCGATGATTTTGCGCGGCAGTACCAACACGCGCTGGCAGAACTGGCAAGTCAACTCGAGGCGACTGGGCAATTGCTCGAGGCGTTGCAACAGCATTTGTTGTTGATTGCTTTGAATCCTCTGCTCGAGTTGCATCAGCGTCAGATCATGCGGCTACACTTACAACTTGGGCAACCCGCCGAAGGGCTGGCGGTCTTTGAGCGTTTCAGGGATTTGCTCGCATTGGAACTTGGGCTTGAACCCACCCCAGAAACCGTTTTGCTTGCCACGCAATTGCGTCAACCAGAATTGCTCGAGCCGCCTGTCCTCGAGAAAACCGTGTTTCATAATGTCACTCGAGTTGCTTTGGCTGATTTAGCCATGATTGGGCGCGACCAGCTTTGGCAGCAGTTGCAAAGTGCTTGGAATGCTGGGCAAATGGTATTGCTGAGTGGTCAACCGGGCATGGGCAAAAGCCGTTTGCTCAAAGAATTCGCAGTCACCAAACCAAGCCTCTTGACCCT
>JAAFJQ010000307.1:2705-3886 GCA_013298185.1 Deinococcales bacterium | reverse complement strand
AGCAGGGCAGCACATTGACATTGATTGTGACAGAAGCATTTACGCCACCTGCGCTGGCGTTGAGTGTGATTGTGGTTGCTCCTAGTGGTACAGTCGCACCAGCTTTAATCACAAACGCCACTTGATTGCCGCTCGAGAGCGTCGGTTGATAGAAGACACGCATTTGATTTGTGCCTGTGCCGATATTTGCTGCTGCGGCAGCCGTTAGGCTCGAGAAGGCGTTGGCAGCCGTGTTAAATGGTGCTGTTGGTGTTAAAGTGACATAATAAAGTGTATCTGCGCCTTGTGCCACGGGGTAATTGGTTTGTCCATTTGGGTAAACTGGTGCTAGGGTGAACGAACCGCAGTTTCGAGTGATGGTAATTGTGTTGCTTGTCTCGAGGTTGGTTGAGTCTTTGGCATAAGCAACGATGGTGTTTAAGCCACAAGTCAGGGTTGCGCTGTACGTCCATGATGTTGTGCCTACTGCGTTGGCTCGAGTGCCGCCGTTCACAGTGATTTGTATAAGGCTCAGGGCAACATTGTCCGATGCGGTGCCGCTCAGGTTCACGGTTGCTGTTTGTACGGTGCTGGCGTTGGTTGGACTCGAGATGCTGATTGTGGGCGGGGTTGTGTCTGGTGGTGTTAAATCAAAGGTGGCGGTCACATTCCGAGCTTGGCTGAGGGTCACGGTGCAGGTGCTGTTCGCACCTGAGCAAGAGCCTCCCCAACCAATGAAACTCGAGCCAGCATTGGCTGTGGCGGTGAGTGTCACATCGGTGTTGGTTGGGTAATTTGCGGTGCAACTCGAGCCGCAGCTAATACCACTTGGGTTGCTGGTGATATTTCCAGTACCACTGCCTTGTTTGGTGATGGTCAGCGCAAATGGGTTTGAGACATTGGTTAAAGTCACATTCACAGTGTCCGATGCTTCGACCCCACTTGCATCGGTGGCTATGGCAGTAATTACGTTGTTACCAATGACCAAATTGCTGGCTGTGAAAGACCAGTTATTTGTGCCAACCGCTGTTGCTCTCGCAGCACCATTGATGGTGTACTGGACGCTCGAGATACCCTTGTCATCAGATGCAATACCACTGACAGCGATACTGGTTTGGCTGATACTCGAGTTATTTGTTGGTACAGCAATTTTAATACTTGGTGGTGTGTTGGTGGTGGCTGGTGGACAGGCTGTGAGTAGT
>JAAFJQ010000307.1:0-2695 GCA_013298185.1 Deinococcales bacterium | reverse complement strand
GTGAGTAGTCCAACCAGTCCAAGTACCAAGACAAGATTTGGTAATTTGTTCATGAGTTCCTTCCTTATTCTCTAGAGTCATGTTTGGATAAAAGCTTTTTTTACTCCCCATTGTTTTGCTGATTACGACTTGGTTCAGCCAGTTCATACATTTTGCTTTGGTAGATGCTGCTTGTCTTTATTGGTTTTGCCGTTGCCGTAAACTTTGACCATGTTCACTTTCCCCTCCTTGTATTTTTGCAGCAATCCTGTAACAATTAGATGGCTGGTTTCTCATACAGCGTAAATAAAGGGGCGTAAGCAGTTTGTAAGTACCTTGCTTACGCTTAAGGGGCGACAATGAAGCGTGTTGAGGAACATCCAATGCAGCTAAGAACCCTAGGACAGTTATCGGTGTATTTGAATGGCAGAGAAGCAAAATTACAGCCCAAAGAATTGGTGCTTCTCACATATTTGATCTTTGCCGGACGTACCACTCGAGATGATTTGGGGAAGATATTCTACCCCAATAAAAGCCGTGCTGCTTTGCGTGGTGTTATTAAGAAACTACTCGATGCTGGTGTGATTCAAAAACAGAACGATAGTTTATTGGCTGTTCCTGAGCTGAATTGCGATGCCTTTCAACTGTATCAGTTTCTCCTTGAAGGACAACTAGAACAAGCTGGACGCTTGTACTACGATTCAACGAACTCATTTTTGCATACATTCATTGGTCATCATGACGAAGACAAAAAAGCTGCTATTGGGTACGTGGATTGGATTTACCGATGGCATGAGAAACTGGCTTTTTTAGTTGGGCATACGCGTTTACTTCTAGCAGAACGGGCGTGGCACAATCAAACACCTGAACTTGCTATCACCCGTGCTAAGGAAGCCGCACAAATTGTGGAAGTGCTTGAAGCAACCAGCGATAAAGTGAGCATTTATATAAAGCAAAAGGCTTGGGGTTTTCTTGAGCATAAAGCACCTGTAGCTGCTGCTGCGATTCTTGAACGTCATGTGGCTCAAGGTGGTCTGGTACAAGACATCACCCAAAAACCCGGTGAACCTGTGTATTTTTATGGTGAAGTCAACCGTGCTTTTGCTGTTTTGGGGCGGGATCAGGAAGTCATTCAGCTTCAAAAAGCCCTCGAGAATCCGCTCATCAATTGGATTGAGGTTCGAGGACAAGCCTTGATTGGCAAATCAGTCTTGGTACGCCACGCACTTTTTACCTACTTCACAACTTTTTCTTTGTTGGCTCGAGTTCAAGCGGTGGTGTTTATCAATCTCGAGCATGGGGCTGATTTGCAAGGCGATAAATTACTGCAATCCATTTTAGCGGCTTTACCAACTGAGTTTACAGAAAGCAAAAATCGGTTTGATGCTTTTTTATATCAGTCCATCGAAGAGCGTACTTTTACCTTATTCAAATCATTGGAGCGTCAAGGTGGTATTGGAATTGTTTTTGATGGTTATGAAAGAGTTGTGCAGCAACATACAACCAATACAATAGATATATTGATCCAAACCATTCAAAAAGTCAGAGGTAACAGTTTTGTGATTACAGCAACCCGTACCCCAAGTCAAAAAACACCCGATTTTGTTCAAGTATTACATAAGGGTCTTGAATTTGACCAATTTCAAAAACTCTGTCAAGAACTACCAGAATTGTACTCGATTGAGCAAATTTATCCACATTTTACAGTTGCTACACTTTTTGAAAAACTGCATGGAATTCCGCATTTCGCTAAGCGCCTTGCTGAAAAAATTTCTCGGCAACCGGGTTTGCGTTTTCAGTCGGTAGATCTTCAGTTGTGTATCGAAGAATTGGTACAACAACCAAGCCAAGAACTTTGGCAGAATTTGACCACAGCGCAAAAAGAACTATTAAAACTTGTGGCATTCACCCGAGGTTTTTCACAAAAATCGATTATCATCAAAGCAATTCTTGCCCTTGAAATCATCAGTGGCAAAGAAGAAATTGATTCGATACTCGAGTATTTCTTTGGGCTTGGAATCATGCAAGAAATGGTTTCAGGTCAGCTTTGGTTGCACGACTTATACGCAGAGTATGCTTTGCAAAACTTAACTGAAGTACGAAAAAAAGTTTTTCTTGATTCGCTGTACGACATTCTTGCTGCTTTAGATCGAAGAAATCTACACACCCATACTGGCAGACCAAATGAACGACAAGGTTTGGTTTTTGATATTGAATTATCGCGCTTGTTTTTTATACAAAAAAATTTCGCCAAATCGTTTCGTTGCCTCCAGCCAATTGTGCTGCGCGATTTATCCCGCATTGCTTTGGATGATTACACCATTGGTTTACTCGAAAAATACGAAAACTTGCTCGAAGAGGCTGACCTGATTCGGTGTCAAAATATACTTGGGGTCTGTTGGGGCAATCTGGGCAATTTAGAAAAAGCTGTGTTCTACTTCCAAACCGTGATTGAAAGCGCCAATCGTTTATTGTCAAAAGACGAATTCGAGTACGGCGGTTTTATGATCAATGGAAACTTGAACTTAGCCGCCAGACTGAACGACTTAGGCGATCAAACCCAAGTGATCGAAGTGATTCATGCTGGATTACAAGCATCAAAAAAGTATTATGACAGCAGTGCCATTGATTATGCAGCCCATCGTTGCTGTCATGTGCTTTGGGGTGATGCAGCCATAAACCGAAATGATGCAGGGCGTGCCTTATGGCACTACCA
>JAAFJQ010000306.1 GCA_013298185.1 Deinococcales bacterium | reverse complement strand
ATAGCTTATTTGGCAACCCAGACGACCATCACATTCACGCTGGTTCAATTGTGCAACTCGAGATGGCAAACCAAAATGCGGGTGTGGTTGCACCACTCCTCGAGCGAGTCAGCGCTTTGCGTCAGCAGATGAATTGAGTTGGGCTATGAGCTGTGAGCTATGAGCTTTGAATTAAAACACCGTACCAAAACCTTATAGAACCTATTTGGGATCTTTTCATGAAGCCGCCAAGCGTTTTAACATCAGCCGAATAAAACACAAATCCAGTTTCGCCTTAGCATTGTCTAAATCCCACTCAAAATTCTTCACCAGACTCTTACAACGTTCCACCCAAGCATTCGATCTTTCAATCACCCAACGCCATTTCACAGGTACAAACCCAGATTTACCTAACGCTATCTTTTGCGTCTTTGACGGTTTCTCTGATAATTCAAAACGAACTTTACTCAGAATCGAAGGATAAACCTTCACCAACGCTGCTTTGATGACTTCAAGATGATACCCATGATCCAATAAAATCGTGATCTTTGGAATATTCATTGGTTTAGATTTGAAATACGCAATGTTTTTCGTTAGCATTTCAATCAATCCCTGATCGTCAGATACACTTGCTTTCGTACAAAGCGTGAAGAATGGAAATCCGAGAGTATCCACAGCTAAATGTCGTTTGATTCCATTGGTTGCTTTGTACCGACAAAAACCTTTGCTTTGGATTCCAGCATTGCAGGTGTTCTTAACAGCTTGTGAATCAGCGATCATTAACCGAGTCCACTTTACGTTTTTTTGGCTTTTTCGCGCACCAATTCGTGTAGCTTCTCCAAGATTTTCTCGAGTATGCCGTCATTGCGCCATTGTTTATAGTGCCAGTAGACTGTTGAGTAAGGTGGTAAGTCTCTTGGAAGGTCAGACCAGTTACAACCGTTTTTGAGTTGGTAGAAAACACCGTCTAGGATTTGGCGTTTAGACCATTTGGGTGGTCGGGTGCGTTTCTTGACGGGTAGGAGTGGTTCGATGATTTTCCATTCTTTGTCACTTAGATCACTTGAGTATGCCATTCACACAGTTTGACAGATTACAACTCGAGATACCAAATGGGTTCTATAAATCCTCGCGGTAGACCAGTGCCAGTGGTCCTTGATCGCCGGGAATACCGTAGACCGCGCTGCCTTCGGGGGAGACTTGTCGCCATGCCCAATCGGGATAAAGGTTTTTATAATTGTTCGCGCCGTACTTGGCTAAATCCACCAAACCGCCAAAGGCAATGAAGCTCGGTAAGAAACCATACTCGATGGCGGCGATGTCTGGCGCTCCTGTGCCAGCTTTTAAGGCAGTCAGCAACTTATTGTACTCGTCGGGTCCAGCGCCAACATTTGCCCATTCAACCTTAATGTTCGGGTAATCCTTGTTAAACGCAGCAATCACAGCTTTGTTGGACGCGCCCCAATCCCAGAGTTTCAGGGTTACATTTCGGGTGAAAGCAGGTAGTTTAGGCGCGGCTGGCGCGTTTGACGCGGCTGTCACCAACGCCATTGGCACGGTTGCTACCAAAAAAACACCACACAGACCAAACAGCACCAGTTTTTTCATGATTTCCTCCGTTGACCGCTGGATTCGCGGACAATTAACTCGAGTGGCTGGGTTTGCAGTACCGAACTGGTTTTTTGTTCTAACTTCTCGAGCAGCAAGCTCATGGCTCGAGCGCCTTGGGTCTCAAGGTCTTGACGAACCGTGGTCAAAGCTGGCGTGAGGTACTTGGCAATCGGTTCATCGTCAAAACCAGTCACAGAAATATCCTCGGGGACACGCAAATCTTGCTCCGAAAGAGCGCGAATCACACCCACGGCAATAAAGTCATTGGCAGCCAGAAGTGCCGTCACGCCTTTTGGCACGCCATTTTGCAGCAAGCGATAACCGGAATTTATTGTCCAATCACCCGCCAGCCATATGGCATTTGGGAAGATTTCTCGGATGCCCACCAAACGGGCTTGGCTGTATGGTGAATCGGCAAGACCACCAATCAGGGCAACGCTTTTGTGACCAAGGGTTTGTAAATGCTGCGCCAAAGCTCGAGCGCCGCCGAGGTTATCCATGGGTACATCCTCGAGCGAAACACTGGGCAGGGTGGAATTGATCTGAAAACGCCGTGGGTCAATGATAAATAAAGCATCCACGCGGTCTTCGCTGAAAAATTCGCCTTCAACCGTTTTAGCACTGGCAATCAGAAGCGTATACCCCGCCTCTCGAGCCACGCGCTCTGCGCCAGAGGTAATCCAATCAAATGCCGCATCGGTGAAGCTCGGTACGAGCATGGCAATGGTTTTGGTGCGTTTGGAAACCATGGCTCGCGCTGCTGCCGATGGGCGATAACCAAGTGCCTCAACCACCGCTTCGATTTTCTCTCGGGTCTCGAGGGCAACATAGGGTTTGTTGGACAGCGCTCTCGAGACGGTGGCAACATCCACGCCAGCGCTTTTTGCCACATCTTTAATCGTCACTCGAGCCATGTCGGTGTCCTTTCTGCAAACGTTTGTCCAAGCGCTTGCAGAATAGTACATAAGACTACACTTGTCAATGGGCTGAGGCGTTTACTTGATGTAAACGCCAACGCCAAAAGCAATTTTCCGTTTAGGGTGAATCAACACTTTGCCTTTCCAAGCCATACCGACGCTCGAGCCTCCGTCTAAGGCAATCGCATCTCGCGCCCCAAGTTTGTGCATGATTTTACCAAGTTCACGTAAGCTCAGACGCTCTCGGGTGCTGACCAGCACAATTTTTTTATCCGCCACAATGCCAATCGCACTTCTGGCAGCCTTTGACCAAATCGCACTATCCCCGTAACCCTCGAGTTTAGGTACGGGATTGATCTGATAGGCTCTGACCAAAAGCGGTCCTGTACCAATCAGGGTTTGTAAATCCCTTGGGTCAAAACCACTGCCTTTGGTCCAAAGAAGTGCAGTATTGGCTCGGGTGATGGCTAAGCCAGTTCGTAAGCGCCCTTGGTTGATCCATTTGCCATCCACCACCAAATCCCCGACTGGGCTAAAGGTTTTGGGATGAAAATAACCACCGTTGAGCATGGCAACGGCACTTGAGCCTGCCACCAGGGCATCAAAATGAGCGCCTTTTTTAAATAAATTGGCTGGTAATACCGCACCGATTCTGACTGCTGGATGCTCGAGGTTGACATGAATGATTTTCATTGGCACACCCAAAACATTTTTTGCCTCGAGCCGAATGCTGTTCTCGCTGGGCATGGGGCGAATCGGGCGTACTTCGCCAAATTCTGGGTCTATGGGCTGCCAGTTTTTTGGGTCTAGGCTTTGCGAATGAGACAAAGAAGAGAAACTGACAAACAGCCACAACAAAAGTACATGATGTCGTTTCATACTGGTAGTCTACGCCATATTTTTATTTTGCCAAAGCCTTTCAAAATCAGTCACGGCGTCAGCTTCAAAATTGCTTTCAAAAAAACGCCTAAGAAGCGCAAAAACTTCGCCAGCGTCATTTGAAACAATCCTTTGTTTTTGATTGATCAGGGCTTGGTGAGCGCCGCGTCCGAGTTGATTGGTCAACACAACTTCGGCGGCTGACCAAACCCGTTCTAACTGCGCTTGCTGATGCTCTTTTTGCTGTTCGGACAAGGCATCAAAAAGATCTTTTGGCGCTCGAGCAGGCGCATGAACCATGTGTAAACGACCATCGCGGAATTCATCTGGCAGCGGCGGTGGGAACAACAACTGCCCACGCTGGTACAACCAAGCCTGTCCGACATTGCCGTTTTCTAAGACCAATGTGCCGCTAAAACGCTCTTCCTCGAGGTTTTTGACCAAGTTTGGGCTGCTGACAATTTTAGCTTCTGCGCCTGATACCCGCACTGTACCAAGGGTGAACGACAA
>JAAFJQ010000304.1 GCA_013298185.1 Deinococcales bacterium | reverse complement strand
CCACATTTGGAATCGAAGCTGTATTGGTGATGGTGACATTTTTACCAATCACCAAAGTACTTAATAGCGTAATGGTTTGACCGTTGATTCCACTTAAATTAACGGTGCCAGCATCGGGAACATCAATCAGGGCTTGACGCAAAGAACCTGCCCCAGAATCGCCATTGCTCGAGACAATAATGGTTGTAACAGGCGGTGGTGGTGCGGGTGGCGGAGGAGCGGGTGGGGTAACAACAGTGTTTGTCTGAGGACAAGCCACCAAAGTGATCAACATGAGCAGTGCAACGATTATTTTTTTCATTGTCTATCTCCTTATTACAACTTGAATCTCTGAAAAATCAATCACATAAATAGGTCGTGCTGGTCTGGTTTCTTTGGAGATTCAGATGGGTCTTCGGAGCAGTATATATCAAATACCAAAATAGTACTGTTGCGCCCAAATGCAACCATTTTCGCCTCTCATGTTATCTCATGTATTTGCCTATGCTAATGGCATGGTACAAAACACAATTGGTGGGTTCTTCTCGAGACTCGATGCTTGGCTTTCTACCCTAATGGCTGCCATACCGTTTGTTTTGTTGGTGATTGGTCTGGCACTGATCCTTGCTTTGATTTTGTATACCTTGCACCGTGAAGGCTTTCTGGCTTTTAGAACTTGGTTTGTACAACAAGCCAATCGCTGCCTGCCTTGGTTGCCAATGGTGGCTGTGGTGGTCTTGGTTTTATTTGGTCTAAAAATTGCACAGTATGCGGTTGGTTTACGCTATGTCAGTCAGAACAATGCGCGTTTTTCCAAGCTCGAAGACCCACCCGGACGGGACACCGTCCAAGCCGAACCAAGCCTCAATTACACCGAAGTCAAAACCTATATTCGCAGTATTCGTGTGCCGCCAGAAGTCTTAAAACGCTTAGACGAAGAAGGGCGCGATGCAATTTTGCCATATGTTCAAGAGTACTTGGCTGAGCCGCAAAGTAAAAATGTGCGCCGAGTGGTGGATAGTATTCTTAAGAACGGCAAGAGCCTATTTTTTGTTCGAGAAGCCCAGATTCTCGAGCAGAGCAGTTTACCGATTGAAAGCAGCAACATCAGCACGGATTTTGAATTTGCCGACACTGGCTTAGGACGTTCTTTTTACCGCGCCACATTCAAAGCCGACTATGGTTTTAGCAACCCCAACGACACGCCATTAAATATCGTTTTTTTCTTTCCTTTCCCAGATAACTCTGGCGCTCTGAGCGATTTTGAATTTAAGGCTCGAGGTGAAACAGCTCAGGAAATCGTGCCGAGCAACAATGGTTTTACCTGGTACGCCACCCTGAAACCCAAGGAAAAAATCGTGGCGCAAATCAAATACAAAAACCAAGGCTCGGACACTTGGAATTATCGTTTTTCGGGTCGAAGTATTGTCAGTAACTTTAAGCTCGAGGTCAACTCGCCCAGAACTGTTAAGTTTTTGCGCGGTAGCTTATACCCAACCACAATTGGCTCGAGTTTGATTTGGCAATTCCCAAAAATTGTCACTTCTCAGGGTGTGGTCTTGAGTTTCCCCGAGACTTCATTGCGTGAAACCTTAAGTAAAACCTATGTGTTTATGCAGTTTGCGATTGTGTTTGCCTTGGTTTGGTTTGGCTTGTATGCCTTTTCGCGCAAGCTGATACTCGAGCCATATCGTTTGGCGTTGGCGGTTTTGGGTCTTGGTTTGGGTCTTGGCGCAAGCTCGGTGCTGATGGGTTATCTTGACCCAAGCCTTGCGATTTGGTTTGGTGCAGTCATCGCGGCTGGTTTGGGTATCTTGGCACTTGGACTATCTTTTGCGCTGCCTGTGGTTCTCTCGAGCTTATCGCCTTTGGCGTTTTTATCGGGTGGCAATGCGGGGTTGTGGTTGTTGCTGCTGGCATTGGTGGCTGTCTCGAGCTTATTGCCTAAGGACACGCTTGGTCGTTTGGCTGCACTGCTAACTCGAGGTAAGTCTTAAATCTGTTAAGCTCTAACCCATGAGCCAAGCCCTAGGCAGAGGTGCAATAGACACCATTTCACTCGAGGTTTTAGCCTATTTGCTCGAGCATCTTCCACAATCCCAACCCGATTCAGATTGGATACCCGGTGCTTTGCTGGACAGCGCGATGATGCAGCGGCTTTTAGCGAATCGTTTCACTGGTTTTGCTGCCTTTGCTTTTGAAAACGAGTGGCTTGGTGGTTTACTTTTCTACCAAGGGCAGGCGCTCGAGGCGTGGCGCAGGGCGTTGGGTGGTTTGGAAAACCGCGCCGAGGCGTACCGTAATTTGCTGCCGATGCTCGAGTTTGCTTCGGTGCGTTTTTTTGTGCTGCCGACCAGCCTGATTCCGTGCGTGGCAGCGCTGACCGTGACTGATCGGCTCGAGAGTTACGATGCCACCAAACTGAGTGTGGCGCAGATGCTGACAAAACTCGAGCAGAGCCAATTTGCTGGTGCGGTCATCTTGGAAAATGGTGCTGTTGGTCAGGCATGGTACTTTGCCCGTGGTCTGGCATTGCTCGAGCCAACTTTCCCAGAGGCTTTCCGCGAAGGACGGCTGCATATTCTGCATAACCCCAGCCAAATCCCCGTGGATGTGGTTGAAGTTGACAGAACCGAAACCAAGCAAGATGATGCTGCCCAAGTGCTGCACTTACAAAAAGCCTTTGAAGCCGTGCTGCTCGAGCATGTTGGTGTCAATACCAAGGCGTTACTTGATGCCAATAAAGCCATGCTGCAACAAAGCAATCCGCGTCAGCTCCAAGAAAGCCTTGAAGTGTGGCTCGAGGAAACCTATGGTAGTGCTTTTATTGGTCAGTTCCGACAGCGCTTAGATAACTAGGGGTGTGTTAAACTGCCTCTTCATGGCGAAGCCCGATGCGAAAAGCCAAAAGGTGGTGCTTTGAATAGCGACTCGCGTGGTTTGCTGAGCGCCTTGTCGGCTCCTTTGCTTGGTTATTTGTTTGAGTTTTTACCACAAACCAAACCGCTGTCCGAGTGGGTGCCTGGGCATTTATTAACAACCGAATTTGTCTTGCGTTTACGTGAATCCGAATTTACGGGTTTTGCCCATGCCAAACGCGGACAACAATTGCTGGGTATATTGATTTTTTTTAAGGGACGAATGCTCGAGGCATGGAGTTACGTACCTTTGGGTTGTGTGGTTGGCGTGGATGCCTACCAACATTTGCTCGAGCAACTGCCCGATGGTGGCTTGGCATTGTACCAACTGCCCACCGATGCCATTCCAGCGGTGTTGTCGTTCACCCTTGGTACAGTGCGGGTGGCTGGCGCAGAAGCTAAAATTGTCAGCAGCCCAAACTTGGTCAAAAACCTCGAGGAAGAGCGTTTTAGCGGCACATTGGTCTTGGAAAATGGCAATGTCGGACAGGCTTGGTTGTATCAGCGTGGGCAATTGTTGTTTCCACCGCCACTGCCCGATGAATTCCGCGATGGTCGTTTACACATGGTTCATGCACCTGCTCGAGCGCCGAAAGATCTTTTTGATGCCTTGTCCGAACAACAAAAAGAGCATCAACAAGCGCAGTTAGAACGGGTTTGGTCAGCCGCCAAAGTTGTGCTGACCAATCAACTAGGACGCGGCGCTCACCAAGCCCTGATGAATCAAAAGCAAAGGATTGTTTCAAATGACGCTGGCGAAGTTTTTGCACTTCTGAGGCGTTTTTTTGAAAGCAATTTTGAAGCCGATGCAGTGACTGATTTTGAAAAGCAGTTAGAAAAATAAAATATAGCGTAGACTTAGGGCATGAAACGACATCATGTTCTCTTGTTGCTGCTTGTCAGTTTCTCTTCTTTGTCTCGTTCGCAAAACCTAGACCCAAAAAACTGGCAGCCCATAGACCCAGAATTTGGCGAGGTAC
Source organism: Deinococcales bacterium (assembly GCA_013298185.1). GTDB lineage: Bacteria > Deinococcota > Deinococci > Deinococcales > JAAFIG01 > JAAFIG01. Next base: position 75 of record JAAFJQ010000304.1, on the reverse strand, counting down.
ACCCGATTCGCCCAATGCCCAGCGAGAACAGTCTTCGGCTCGAGGCAAAAAATGTTTTGGGTGTGCCAATGAAAA
>JAAFJQ010000305.1 GCA_013298185.1 Deinococcales bacterium | reverse complement strand
ACCAATCGCCAACCGTGACATTCGGCAAGGCTCGCAGACCAAAAATTCTGCCATCGGCAGGCGCGGTTAAAGTCTCGAGGAGATCGCCGTAGACATCGTAAATACGGGCAATCACATCACCTTTTTTCATGGGTTTCTTGAATTCAGCCGTTTCATCCGCCACGAACAAACCACTGATTGGGGCGAGGAGTGCGTGTTGTACGCCCGTGAAACGCGGCGCAGCGTATTTGGCTTCGCCCTCGAGCATCTTGTAATGACGCATCACGTTCAGAGCAGCATCCGCCAAGACACGTCCAACTCGAGCAAAATCCTTCGGGCTGGTAGCACTGCGCCCACCAAGCTCAACCGTGATACCCGTTTTACCCACCTCGAGCATCGAAGCCATTGGATTGCCTTTAGGCAGGAAGGCTTTCAGTGCCAAATCCCAACCCTCACCCATTGCCTTAGCGAGTTCCTGAGATTTTGCGTCCTCGGTGGCAAAAATCGTTTCCGAGAGGTACGAATGCGCTCCACCAGAATGGATGCTCAGTTCTAAATCAGCGACCTTTGTCATCCACTCGCTGTGGGCAAAGCAAATTCGTTCAGAAAAATAACCATTGGGTTTACCGGGATAAATACGATTCATGTCGTAAGAAAACGTATCGAGCGGATTACCTCGAGAAGCCGCTTCAAAGGCAGGGATATTGATGACCGGTACAAGCACGAGCGAGCCGTGCAGCTCGGCAGGATTGACCTCGCGGCGCAGGATATGGCACATCAACGGACCCTCGGGTTCATCGCCGTGAATTGCACCATCAACCCACAGACAAGGACCATCATGAGCGCCGTTTATCACCACCACGGGAATCTCGAGTGGCGTGCCACCAGCCAGTTTAGAAACTGGAATGACACCAAGTGCCACGCTATTGGGTTCGGCTTTGGCTGTTCCAACTGTAATTGTCATGTTGCTCCTAGAAGAGAGGAAAGAGAAAAGGAGAAAGAGAAAAGCGGTTTTGTGATATTGAATTCTCGAGAAGCGTATTTGGATTTCGTAGGGGCGAACCTTGTGTTCGCCCTGTGGGAGGGCATAAACTGGAATACTCTAAGAAAATCTAATCAATCGGATTGAACAAAAAATGGGTCGCTCGAGTTGGGCGAGGCAAGCCCCGCCCCTACGGCTGGTTTATGGGCTGAACTGCTTATTTTGGCTTTGTAATTGATGTTTGGTACATGTCAATGGGATAGATAGAAAATGGGCTGCTTGGGTTGGGCGAGGCACGCCTCGCCCCTACGGTTGGTAGGTGAGCATGTTGTGCTGGGGTGGGTTTCTCGAGTTTTTTTGTTTGGAATGTTCGGTTATTGGTGACAGGCTAGAAGCTATTGACCAGCAGCTAGAAGCTATATCCCCTGAACTTTTTGGTACTGCTCGAGTTCTTCTGCCGTGTAAACCTGCATGAATTCAATTTCGATACCACCAGCGTCATTGTCCAAAAACGCCACGTAACCTTCGGGGTGCGGGTGCGAACCGTAAACACCACAGGCTTTGCAAATCCGTAGGCTTGCGCCGTGGGCTTGGGCATGTTCGAGGGCAGCGTTGATGTCCGTGACTTCATAACAAATGTGGTGCAGCCCTTCGGCGTTGCGTTGGTCAATCCAAGCGGCAAAACGTCCATCGGCATCCATGCTTTGACATAACTGGTATTCGATACCACCGAGCATAAACAGTGCCACGCGATTGCGGGATTTGGCGTACTCGAGAACTTTGGTGTCGGCTGGTACATCCAAGAACCTCGAGTAAGTCTCGAGAGCAGCCTCGGCGTTCCGCACGGCAAATGCCATGTGTTTAATAGATTTAACTTGAGGATTATTCATCTGTGCCTCGAGACATGGGTCGTAGGGGCGCAGCGCGCTGCGCCCCTACGGGGAGTGCAATTATTTACCATCACGCACCGCCTTTTAATTTGGGCAGAGCCGCAGCAATTCGCTCAGCAGCTTCCTCGAGCTTGGCTTGGGGTTGCAGCAATGAAATCCGAATAAAATCATCGTTGTGGTCGCCAAATAACGACCCGGGGAATATCATCACTTTGGCTTCCTCGAGTAAACGCACGCAGAATTCACCTGCGCCTAAACCTAGGCTCGAGATGTTGGTGTACAAGTAAAACGCGCCTTGTGGTTCGCCATAACTCAAGCCTAAACCATCCAGAACCCCGCGAAAATACGTGCGTCTCGAGGCGAAAATCTGGCGGTATTCTTCGACGCAATCTTGCGACCCACGCAGTGCTGCCAGTGCCGCGTGTTGCGATACCGCAGGAGCGCAGATGGTCAGCCCATGATGAATTTCATTCATGGGAATTACCAGTTCTCGAGGCGCGGCAAAATAACCAATCCGCCAGCCTGTCATGGCGTAGGCTTTGGAAAAACCATTGACGGTGATGGTGCGTTCCTTCATGCCCGGCAGACTGGCAAAACTGGTGACGCTTGAATCGTCAAACACAAGGCGTTCGTAAATCTCGTCGGAAATCACAATCAGGTCATGCTCGAGCGCCAAGGCTGCTAGCTTCTCAATTTCAGCTTTGGGTGTAACCGCCCCTGTTGGATTGCTTGGATTCATCAAACACAGTATCCTCGAGCGAGACGTGATTTTGGCTTTCACTGCTTCTGCCGTCAGCGCAAAATTCTGGTGCTGGTACGTCGGCACAGTCACCACCACACCGCCAGCCAATTCAACCGCTTGATTGTACGAAGTGTACCCCGGTGAGGTCAGCAGCACCTCATCGCCAGCGTTCAAGAGCGCTAGCATCGTCACATAAATGCCTTCCTGAGCGCCAGCCGTGACCACAATTTCATCTGGCTTGTACAACAAATTATTTTCCCGCTCGAGCTTCGTGCAAATCGCTTCGCGCAACTCAGGCAGCCCTTGCGGTGCGGTGTAATGCGTTGCACCACCCGCCAATGCCTTCTGCCCCGCCTCGAGAATATGGGCTGGCGTTGGCAAATCAGGGTCGCCACGCCCAAGCGCAATCACGCCCTCGAGCTTTGCAGCAATGCCAAGCATTTTGCTGCGGATGGATTCGTCTTTGTGAACAATTCGGTCAGCAATGCGGTAATTCACCAGATACCTCGAGATGTGAAATTTGGGTTTGCGTTGACGCTGTGGGCAGGGAGACCACAAGGGTCTCCCCTACGGTGGTGGGCAATGTGTTGTTGTTTGGTTTTTGTAGGGGAGGGGCTTGTCCCCTCCCTGCCTTTGACTTGGCTCTTGACCTAGCACCCCTCAATGAGGGGTCGAGCGCAGCGAGCGCGAACAGCCCGTGAGGTGCTGTCTTGTGAGCATCTTGCGAAGCAAGAAGGGGGAGTCCGTGAGAGCCTACGTTTTTTCAACAAATCCCTTAGAGACTCGAGGGGCGAACACAAAGCTCGCCCCATATTGAAATTTACCTTGTCACGTACACCGTATCCAGCGTGTTAATCAACTCACCAATGTACCCATTGGCGGTGCTTTGGAAAGCCGCCACTGGGTCACTCAGTTGGTCTTGCGTGTTGCCCACGCGCTTCTTGTACGAAACATGCAAGCCTCGAGTGTAGAGGTAAATCAGTGGCAAGTTCTCGGCGGCTTCGGTTTGGAATTGATCGTAAATCGCTTTGCGTCCGGCTGGGTCAAGCGTGGACAAGCCTTGTGAGACGAGTTTGTCAAGCAAAATCTCGAATGATTCTGGACGGTCAGGTGTTGCTCGACCCGCACGATTCAAATTCCAGATATGCGCCACACCATTCAAATTGTAAAGGTTGCGGCGTGTCGGTGGGTCAGAAACCCCACCAAAATCCGTGAATGAAATATCAAAGTTGCGTGTGCCGTCAGCGTTGAATGTCCGCAGTGCTGGGTTAATCACACTGCCGTTGTCTGCCACGGTGAAACTCGCGTCAATGCCTGCTTTTCGCATGTCTTCGATG
>JAAFJQ010000303.1:1622-3970 GCA_013298185.1 Deinococcales bacterium | reverse complement strand
CAGGACAGACACAGGGGTCTGTCCCTACATTCAAGGCATGAAAAATGCGTGAGGTAGGGGGCGACCCAGCCCGTCAGGTGCATCTTTGGGGTCAAGAACGAACCCCCGTGTTCGCCCTGTTTTTCCATTTACGTATTTAATGATAAATCTGTAAGAATTTTGGACCTTTCGGAGGCTCTATTTCTTTGGCTTTTTGCGCCATCACAATTCAATCAATCGGAATACCTCGAGCCACCAGCTCTTGCCATACATCTAGCTGCTTTAACTCACCACTAATGGCAATTCCCGCAAACGCTGACCATTCAAGGCAAACAAAGCATTGGCAACGGCGGCTGGCACAGGTCCAATCACGGGTTCACCCATGCCCGAAGGCGCTTCGCTGCTGTCCATAAAATGCACCTCAATGGTTTTTGGTGTGGCTTGCAGGGTCAAAAGCGGATACTCCTTAAAGTTCGTTTGCACCACCGCACCATTTTGAATCGTGATCTTCTCGAGCAGCGTCGAACTTAAACCCATCACAATGCTACCCCTTGCTTGCAGCGCCGCATTTTGCGGATTGACCACAACACCAGCATCAATACTGGTCGTGACTTTTTCAACGATAATTTGCTTACCCTCGAGCCGAATTTCAATTACCATGGCAACAAATGTGCCTGTGGCGGTGCAGTACGCCACCCCTCGAGACACACCAATTGGAGACCAACAGGGGCTGGCGTTGCCCAACCTGAACGGCTTTGGACATCCTCGAGAACCGCTTTCATGCGTGGGTTGCTGGTGTGTTTGAGCCTAAACTCGAGCGGGTCGGTTTTGGCTGCCACCGCCAGTTCATCCATGAAGCTCTCTAAAGCAAAGACATTGGGCATTAAGCCCACGCCGCGCCACGGTCCGGTGGGAATCGGCAGGTCAATGCGCTGATTACGAACCTGATAATTGGCGAGGTTGTACGGTAGGAATTGTCCGCTCAGCACGCCAAAATCAAAGCCAATGGTGTTTTTAATAAAAGCTGGAATTGGAATGATGCTGAACAGAATATCGCCACTGGCAGTGACTTGCTGCACGGCTTTTATCATGCCGTTTTCTAAACTGGCTTGGAGCAGTGTGTTGGTTGGTGGGCGATAAAACGAATGCTGCATCTCTTCTTCTCGAGTCCAAGCCACATGCACGGGTTTACCCACGGCAAAAGATAGTCTGGCGGCTTCTCCAGCCGCCGTTTGGCTGCCTTTGCGCCCAAAGCTGCCACCCATTTGCATTGGATAGATTTTGATGCTGCGGTTGCCCGGCACAGCTTGTTTAATCGCACTTTCATCCGAGCTACCAGCTTGTGTGCCAACCCAAACATCAATGCTTTTTTCTTTGACATCGGCTAAGGCAGCCAGTGGCTCGAGGTGCGCGTGAGCGGCGAAGGGTGTGCGGTACGAAGCGCTAATGACTTCGCTGGTTAATCCGACGTTGCCTCGGTTGCGAATCACCACACCTGTGCCTGCTTTGGCTGTAACAAGCGTGTCCAGTTCAGCTTGAGAGAGGCTTGTGCCGCCCGTCCAAGTAAGCTCGAGGAATTTCAGGGCATTACGGGCTTGAGTGCGGGTTTGCGCCACCACCCCAGCAAAGTTATTTGCTACATCCAGCACCACTTTGACCACACCTGTTTGCTTCTCGGCTTGTCCAGCACTGGCAGTCTCGAGTTTTGCCCCAAACCTTGGCGCTCGAGCCACCGCGCCGTACAGCATCCCTTCGACTCGAGCATCCATGCTGTAGACAGGTTGCCCAAGCACTTTGGATCTGGTGTCTAAGCGACTTAAGGGCTTGCCAATGTGGGTGAATTGATTCTTGGCTTTCAGGGCTGGCGGGGTTTTGGGCATCACCCATTCGCCTGTTTTGGCAGCCACCACCGCGCCGTATGTCAAACTTTTGCTCGAGTCGGTTTTCAGGCTGCACACACCGTTTTTGATTTCGATACTCGAGGCATCCGTTCCCATTTGCGCGGCAGCTTCGGTACGAAGCATTTCTCGTAGGCTGGCAGCCATTTCACGAATGGGTTTGTAGAGCGCCGAAACCGAGGTGCTACCAAACGTAAACATAAAGGTTGCTGCAAAACCATGCTGCGAATCGGGTTGGCGCAACTCGAGTTTCTGCCATTCCACCTCGAGTTCTTCGGCGGCAATTTGCGCCAAGGCGCTTTGAATGCCCTGTCCCATCTCAAATTTGGGGGCATAAAATGCAATTTTATCGGGCTTAATTTCAAACCAAAGGTTTGGATTATTCGGCACTGCTCCACTTGGAGCGCCGCCACCTTCAATGCGGTCTACCAACAGCGGACGACCTGCTTCAAGACCAAAGTACGCGCCCAC
>JAAFJQ010000303.1:0-1612 GCA_013298185.1 Deinococcales bacterium | reverse complement strand
CCGCCACCTTCGATCCGATCCACCAACAACGGACGACCCGCCTCAAGACCAAAGTACGCACCCACAGACAGCACACCAAGGCTACCCAAGCCAATCATAAAGCGTCGCCGTGTGGTCTTCCAACGGGTGGCAGCATCTGGCTTGGGACGAGCTGCCGCATCGGATTTCGGCTTCGGGGCGCGTTTCATGATTTCCTCCGAATAACAATCCGTTTCGCCGCAGGTTGGCTCGAGATGATTTCCGAAGCCCGCACCACATTGGCACGAATGCTGTTATAACCACCACAACGGCAGTAATTGTCGTTCATGGCAGTATCAATTTGCTCAGGGCTTGGTTGACGGTTACTCTCGAGCAGTTCAACTGCATTCATGATATGCCCCGTCATACACCAGCAGCATTGCAATGGATTCTCGAGAAAGGCTTGTTGGACAGGATGAAGTTCTTGTCCCTTGGCTAAACCCTCGAGGGTGATGATTTCCTTACCCACGGCTGCCTTTGTTTCAGTTTGGCAGGAGCGCACCACTTGCCCATCGAGCAGGATGTTACAAGCCCCACATACACCAATCCCGCAGCCGTACCGAGTTCCTGCTAATCCGAGTGTGTCACGCAGCACCCAAACCAGAGGCTCGAGCGCTTGTGCATCTGGCACGGATTGCGATTTGCCATTGACCATTAAATTCATGCCTCGAGCCTACAAGGTTTTGTTGGCTCGAGGTATCGGGTAGCTCACGATTTGACAGTTATGGGCAGGTCACATTGCCTGAAAAGTAACGAAGCGCAAGGCGGTCTATCGAACCATCTTTTTTCATGGCTTCAACGGTTTTATTGAGTTTCTCGAGCAGTTCAGTGTTGCCTTTTTTGACCGCCATGGCAATCCGATCTTCGGTTAAAAGCGGCGAGACGTTGACCCGAGGCTTGGGATATTTCTTAGCCAAGGTCAGCGAGGCTAAACGGTCACTGATGTAGGCATCGGCTTGACCAGACTGCATGGCTTTGAAGGCTTGGAGTTCAGTGGCAAAGGTTTTGACTTTTGCGCCAGCAATTTTACGGGCATACTCGGCAAAAGTGCTGCTTTGCGAAGCCACAATGGTTTTGCCTGATAACTTGTTTTCCTCGAGGCTTTTGCCTTGCAAGGCAACCAATACCGTACCTGTGCAGTAGTGCGGAATCACAAAATCCACAAACTTAGCGCGGTTTTCGGTGATGGTGTGCGAAGCCAATGCTACATCAATTTTATTTTCATTTAATTTGGCAAACAGCGAATCAAAACCAACATTACGCCACTCGGCTTTTAACCCAAGGCGTTGTGCCAGTGCTTCACCAAATTCGATTTCAAAACCAACCAATCTGCCTTTTTCCATCGAATAAAACGGTGGGTAATCGCGGCTGTTCCCAAAAATGATGGTACTACTCGACTGAATATCTGTCAGTGGACGTGCCAAACCCAAGGACAACAAGCCAAAACCGATCACCAAAGCTCCAATGATTTTTTTCATACACACCTCGAGTCGTATCCTACACTTTATTTGAATCCTAACTTGTATCAAACCCAAGTCACTCGCAGGGCTTGGGCATAAAGCCCAAAACTCTGCTCGAGCAACAAAACAACCAG
>JAAFJQ010000302.1 GCA_013298185.1 Deinococcales bacterium | reverse complement strand
CAAGCGACAAAGCCAAGAGCAGGGGGAGAATTTTTCTCATCAGTCAACAGCATACATGATTTTAGAAAAAGTGAGGTTAATCAATCATTTAATCAAACCTTTATACTGCATGTATTCTGCAACCTGCACAGCATTCAAAGCTGCACCTTTCAGCAATTGGTCACCAGCCACAAATAAATCAATACCACCATCAAAAACTTCGCTTGAGCGGATGCGTCCGACTTCAACAGCATATTTGCCACTGGCGGTCAGCGGCATGGGGTAGAGTTTTTCGCTTGGGTTATCGCGCACTTCGACCCCGGGCGCAGTCTCGAGGAGGGCGCGAACATCGTCTGGCTTGGCGGGTTTCTCGAGGTCAAGGGTGATGGCTTCGCTGTGTGTGCGAAGCGTTGGGATTCGCACGGCGGTGCAACTGAGTTTGATGTTCGGCGCTCGCATGATTTTACGGGTTTCCCATGCAACTTTCATTTCTTCTTTGGTGTAACCGTTGTCTTGAAACGAATCAATGTGCGGAATCACATTAAAAACAATGCTGTGGGCAAAAACTTCGTTGGAAACGGGTTTATTCTCGAGTGCGTTTTTGGTTTGCTCGAGCAGTTCGCTCATGCCTTTTGCCCCTGCGCCTGAGGTGGCTTGGTAAGTGCTAACTATGGCGCGTTTAATGCCGTATTTTTGGTGGATTGGTGCGAGTGCCATGACGGCAATAGCGGTGGTACAGTTTGGATTGGCGACAATGCCGCCTTTGCTCCAATCGTGTTGCTCGAGGACATCGCCGTTGATTTCTGGGACAATCAGTGGGATGTTGTCGTCGTAGCGAAAGGCACTCGAGTTGTCTATCACCACTGCGCCGTGCTGCGCCCAGACCGGTGCGAGTGGCTTAGAAATACTTGCTCCTGCCGAAGCCAGAATCACATCCGCTTCAATTCTGCCTTCGGGCATGACCTCAACGGTGAGTTTCTGCCCGCGACACTCGAGAACCGTGCCAGCACTGCGTGGACTGGCATACAGTCGCAGTTCAGTGTATTGAAGGCTCGATTTCTCGAGAACGCTTAAGAGTTCGTGTCCGACTGCACCGCTTGCTCCGACAATTGCTAATTTCATGTTCTAACTCCTTAGTTCAGGTTCTGTTTTCCTTGCTGAGACGCTTCGCGTCAATATCAGGTAATAAAAAACCCGCCTTAATTCATGGCGGGAAGCGACAAGCACGGTTTGCACTTGTCGCTATTTGGTCGTGGTGGTGGTATTCCAAAACTGCATGGTCGTAAAAATAGCAAGAAACGCGGCTCGAGTCAAGGTCAGAAATAAGGGTAAAGATGAAAGGTTAAAGAACAAAGGTTATTTTGGAGCATGGCACTCGAGTTAAATCTCAGCCAGTGCTTTTTCAAGGTCAGCGATGATGTCGTTTATGTCTTCGATGCCTACCGATAAGCGCAGTAAACCATCGGTCACACCAATTTTGGCTCTGGCTTCGGGGCTGAGCGCTCGGTGGCTGGTGCTGACTGGGTAAGACAGGGTACTCGAGACATCGGCGAGGCTTGGGGCAAGTGGAATGGCGGGGTAAATGGCTTTGACGAACGCCGAGGCTGCCTCGTAACCGCCGTGCAGTTCAAATGCCATCATTCCACCATAGCCTTTGGTCAGTTGCGCTTTAGCGAGGTTGTGCTGCAAGTGCGACTCGAGTCCGGGGTAATCCACGCGCCCCACTTTGGGGTGTGCCTCGAGAAAACGGGCGACGGAAAGGGCATTGTGGCTGTGCTGCTGCATTCGTAACTCGAGGGTCTTTGCGCCCAAAAGGGCTAACCAAGCATCAAAAGCCGCAATTGTGCCGCCAAAGCGCAGCAGGGCAGCTCGAGCGGCTTGTACCACGCTTTGCCTACCAATTAGTGCGCCGCCCATGACTGCGCCGTGTCCACCGATGTACTTTGCCAAACTATGCACCACCACATCCGCGCCGTGCCGCAGTGGATTGAGCAAAGCTGGACTGGCAAAAGTGTTGTCCACGCAAACCGTTGCGCCTTTGGCTTTGCCTAGGGCAGACAGGCGTTCAATGTCTGCCACGCGCAGGGTTGGGTTGGATAGGCTCTCGAGATGCAACCATTTGGTTTTTGGGGTAAAAGCCGCTTCGACCTCATTGGCATCTTGGGCATTAACAAAGGTGACAGTCAAACCAAATCTTGGCAAATCCAAGTTCAGCAAGGCAAATGTGCCACCATAGGCATTTTGGTCAGCCACAATATGATCGCCTGTTTGTAAGCAACCCAGCAACAAAGCCGAAATGGCTGCCATGCCACTGCTCGAGACAGCAGCGGCGTCGCCATGCTCGAGGTGGGTCAGAGCATCTTCAAGGGACGTGGCGTTCGGATGTCCATTGCGGTAATAGATGTAGCCCGTTTCGCCTTGGTAGACGCGCTCTAAGTCCTCTAAACTTGGGTAAGCGTACACCGTGGCTTGATGAATCGCAGGGTTGATGGGTGTGCCAAGCCCAAGGTCGAGTTCTAGTCCGGCTCGAGCTATGCGGGTGCTGGATTTCATGGTCAACAGCATAACCTGTTCATTCAGACCTTCCAAACCCCACCTAAGCCAAGCCAAGCCTGTACCATATCCTCTGGGGGTGGGCATTCGATGCGTAGGGTTTCTAAAGTGATCGGGTGCTGCACCTCGAGCCTATAAGCATGGAGTGCTTGACGGTCTATCAGGCTCGAGGGTTTGCCGTAGACATCATCGCCGAGAATTGGGGTTTTGAGGTACTGCAAATGCACCCGAATCTGATGGGTGCGTCCAGTGTGAATTCGCGCTTCGACCAAAGCGTGTTGGTTTGGGCTGATGTCCAGAACGCGAAAATCGGTTTTGGCATCTTTGGCATTTGTTCCTGCTACGCTCATACGGGTTTTGATGGTTGGGTGTCTGCCGATACTGGCTTCGATGGAGGTATCCAGTGGTACGCCCACGGTGATGGCTAAGTAATGTTTTTTGCTGCGGCGATCAGCGAAGGCTTTGGCGAGTTTGCTGTGTGCCTCGCGGGTTTTTGCCACGATAATCACACCACTGGTGTCTTGGTCAAGGCGGTGGACAATGCCTGGGCGGTAGCCTTCCACGCCAAAATCCTCACCTTCAAGCGCCAATGGTACGCGCCCAAGCAGGGCATTGACCAGTGTGCCACTGTGAACATGCGCCGCAGGATGGGTTAGCATTCCGGCGGGTTTGTCCACGACAATCACAAAGTCATCTTCAAAAAGAATCGTTAGGGCGATGTCCTCGGGGAGGATTTCCGATGGGAGCGGCGGTGGTGGTAGCCACTCGAGGATTTCAGTACCTTTGAGGTTGGTACTGCCTTTTTGTATCAGCACACCACCGACTTTGACTGCGCCAGCCTCGAGCCAAACCCGCGCTAAGGCTCGAGAAATACCAGCCACTTTTGCCAGCATCACATCCAAACGCCCTGCTTCGGGGGTGGGAGCAGATTGCCACGAATCTTGGCTCATGAGGCTGACTCGAGCATCGTTGGTAATTCGCTTGGAATGACGGCGGGATACGGCTCATTTTTGGCGCGTAGAATCTCGGCTTCCCTTGGGAAAAGCCATTCGTACTCGAGCCGTGCTAATTCCTCTGGGGCTAAACGACTGGTGTTGTACATGCCTGCCTCGAGCCTTTGGCGCTGGGCTTCAAAGAGAATCACGGCGGCTGCCACACTCACATTCAGGCTCTGCACCATACCGTGCATTGGAATAATAATATGCGCGTCACAGAGTTCAGCTGCGACTTCTGAAACCCCCCACTTTTCCGCGCCGAGCAGCACAGCGGTTGGTTGGGTGTAATCCCATGCTCGGTAATCCAGTGCTGTGCTGGACAAATGCGCGGCAATCACCTGAAAGCCGCGTTTTTTCAGGCTCGAGAAGGCAGTTTCGGTGCTTTCGTGTTGCACCAGAGGCAACCATTTGTCCGAACCCGCACTGGTTTCATTAAAGGTTGGCGGACG
>JAAFJQ010000300.1 GCA_013298185.1 Deinococcales bacterium | reverse complement strand
CTTGGCGTTTAATACCACGCGGGTTTTGGGTGGGGCGCTGTTTGGGGTGGTTGCACCGCTTGGTCTGACCAGTATTTTCTTTTTTAATGCCTTGTCGTTTGTTGGTGTGTTGTATGCGATTTGGCGTATTCAAATCCCGCAACCTGCCAAGAAAGAAACCAATTTGCTCGAGGATATTCAAATTGGTTTGCAGTATGTGAAGAACAACTTGAATGTGGGTTTGCCAATTTTGCTGCTGATGTTCTTGTCTTTGACTGTGATTAATTTTCAGGTGATTATTCCTACTTTTGCGCGTTTTGGTTTGCAACTCGAGGAGAGCGGCTTTGGGATTCTCAATGCGGCTTTTGGTCTTGGTGCGGTCAGTGGCGCGGTGCTGCAAGCGGCTCGAGGTGTGAATAAGCAGGGTTTTATGATTTGGGGGGCGTTGCAACTGACGTTAGCCATGATTTTATTGTCGCTTGCGCCGAGCATTTGGTGGGCGGGTGCAGCGCTGTTCTTGGCGGGTTGTGGCATGAATTTTTTTACGGTTTCCGCCAATTCTACGGTGCAATTGCACACCCCAGATGAGCTTCGCGCTCGGGTGATGAGTGTCTATTCTTTTGTCTTTGCGGGGATGTCACCGCCGGGTGCATTGTTTGCTGGTTGGCTGATGTCAAACCTCGGCGCTCGAGGTGGCATGGCGGTTTTGGGAGTGCTTGGCTTGTTGGCGGCGGCGTTGCTTTTGCCGCGTTTGCAACGGCAAAAAAGCGACTAAGTACCAAGTATCTGAAATCTCGAGTTGCGTTGAGCTGCTTTGAATCCCGCGTCCGAAATATGGCGAATGATTTCGCGTTCAGTCACGCGCACACGGTCATGTCCGCCGGCTGCGGAGACGACATTTTCTTCCATCATCGTGCTGCCAAAGTCGTTTGCGCCGTAGAACAAGCCGACTTGTCCGACCTTAAAGCCGAGGGTGGGCCAGCTGACTTGGATGTTGACAATGTTATCGAGCGCAATTCTCGAGACAGCAAGGTTTTTTAGGTACTCATGAGCGCTTGCGCCGGGGGCTTTGCCGTGCAAACGGGTGTGTTCGGTTTGTAATGTCCACATCGCAAAGCCACTAAAGCCATTTTTGTACTCGAGTAGGGCTTTGTCTTGCTGGGTGCGGATTTTCAGTAAGTGGTTGACCCGGTGCTGCATGGTTTCACCAAAGCCGATCACCATGGTTGAAATCGTGTACAAACCTAGACTCTGGGCGACATCGAGGATTCTAAACCAATCGGCACTGGGAATTCGGGCAGGAGCAGCTTCTAAACGCACTTCATCCTCTAAAATTTCGCCACCAGCGCCGGGTAAGCCGTCTAAGCCCGCTTCTTTCATTTGGGTGATGATTTCAAGGGCGGATAAATTGGTGATTTTCTCGAGTCCGAGGATTTCCTCGGGGCTGAAAGCATCGAGTTTAATGCTTGGGTGATGCTGTTTGAGGTAACGCAGCATCTCGAGATACCAAGAAAAGGGGAGGGCTGGATTGACCCCACCTTGGAGCAGAATTCGTGTGCCGCCGATGGCTTCGAGTTCAGCTACTTTCTCGGAGATTTGTTCAAAGCTGAGGGTGTACGCATCACCTTGACGTGGGGTGCGGTAAAAAGCACAAAAATTACAGCCGACATTGCAGATGTTGGTGTAGTTGATGTTGCGGTCTATCAGGTACGTGACCGTGTCGGCTTGGGTGCGTTGAAGGCGCAGCATGTGCGCCACGCTCGAGAGTTCAGGCAGTGGGGCATCGTACAAGGACAGGAGTTCATCAGACTCGAGCCGAACCCCAGTCAGGGCTTTCTCGAGGGCAGCTATGGAGGTATTCATAAAGCTAGTGTAATCCTGCACAAGGGGTGAAGATGTACCACAATTTGGCTTGGGACTGATTTTACAAAGCATAGGGTTTTTGTACTAGACTCGAGTTATGTACCAAAAAGACCTCAAAGCCCTTGATGCACTCGAGTTATTGCCTCGGGTGATTCATGATTCCAACGAAGTCAACCCAAGTTTCACCGCTTTTGCCGCCGAGCTTCAAGGTCCTTTATGGGCAGAAGCCCCCGCCAATTGGCTTGGGCGGGTGACGTCCAGAGCCGACGATGCACTGGGCAGTGTTTATCTGGTGCCGCCTTATAAAATGAAACGCCTGATGCCTTTGATGCGCCAAATGCAGGATTACGCAGTGATTGCAGCAGGCATTGACTTTGCGATGCTCGAGAATGCAGCTGAAACCCGTCCGCGCTCGGCAGCCGAACTGAGCGAATTAAAATCAGCGGCTGGTGTTCCTTTTGTGATTGCGGGTATTCTCGACCCTCGGGATGCCGAACTGGCTGTCGAAGCTGGGGCTGATGCAATCATTGCCTGCTCGAGTCTGAGCAGTGTGATCGGTGGTCCGAGCCTGCCAAGTCTGGTGGCGGACATCCGCGATGCGATTGGCGACACGTTATTATTTGCTCGAGGTGGTTTACGCAGTGGCTCGGATGTGCTGCGCTATCTAGCGCTTGGGGCGGATGCGGTGGTCGTACCGGGCAGTCTCAATCCGCATCGGATTCTCGAGGAATTTGTGCAGGGGATGCGTTGGAGTGGCTGCTCGAGTTTGGATGAAATCAATTATGATTTGATTTTTGAACCGATGTTCACAGATTAGTCTCTATCTAAAGTATCAGTCTTCACATTTTTCACGGCTACCTCACGCGGCTGGTTTGTCTCATGATACTTTGGCGCAAGATTCAAAACCCTTGGGGAACTTAAGGGAAATCAAACCCTTGAAGACTCGAGGGAAATCAAAAGGATGGAATGTATGTTGAAAAAGATTTTGCCAATCGCTGTTGCCGTAGCCCTGACCGCCGCTTTCACCGTGCCAATGGCACAAACCCGAGCCACCCGAATTGGCTTTGTCAATGCTCAAAATGTTCTGGCGGGTCATCCGCAAGGCGCACGGGTGATTGATGCTCAGAAAAAAGCCCAAGCTGAACTCAAAGACCTGTCTGACCGTGTTCAAGCCCTACAAGCCAAAGTTGCTAATAATACTGCCACGGCTGCTGAACGCCAACAACTCGAGACGTTGATCAAAACAGGTCAAGCCCGTCAAACTCAGCTCAAAACCCAACTCGATAAACTGCTCGAGCCAATCACCAAGCAAGTGGATGCCGCCGTTGCCAAAGTCGCCAAAGCCCAAGGCTTTGTGCTGGTCATGGACCGAGCCATTGCCAGCCAGTCTGGTTTGGTGATTTACGCTGACCCAGAAGGTACAGACCTTTCGGACGAAGTGATTAAAGAAATTAAGAAGTAAAGCAAAAAGCGAAAGGCAAAGGGCGAAAGTGTCCTTTGCCTTTTCATTGGGATACATTCAGCACACAATCCACACACCAAAAATCGCGTAAAATCAAATCATGAGGTTATTTCTTGTTCCGATTGCTCTAAGTTTACTCTTGGCGGCTTGCGCCCCCGAGGACATGACCATCGAAGGACTCGAGACATTCACTGTCACTCAAGGTCACAAAGAAGGGCGTTTGTCGTACCCAACCAACCCACCCACGGGTGGTGAGCATAACCCTGCTTGGCAAAACTGCGGGGTGTACGACACGCAAATTGCTAAGGAAAACGCAGTTCATAGCCTCGAGCATGGCGCAGTTTGGATTACCTATGACCCGAATTTGCCTCAAGACCAAGTCCAAAAAATCCGTGATTTGGTCAAAGGACGCGCTTTTACCTTGGTTTCGCCTTATGTCTTTGGGGCGCTCGAGAAACCGATTTATGCCGTGGCGTGGGGCGTGCGGGTTGGTGTAGAAACAGCAGACGATAAGCGCTTAGATAAGTTTATTCGTAAGTACATGCAAGGACCGCAAACCCCTGAAAAAGGCGCTTCTTGCGCTGGTGCAATTGGCAATCCAATTCAGTGAATTCTGCTAAAATAAGCTCATGAATTCGACTTTGGTTCAGACGGTGCAGAACTTGCCACTCGA
>JAAFJQ010000301.1 GCA_013298185.1 Deinococcales bacterium | reverse complement strand
TTCACAATTCCATCTGTACTACTCGAGTCGTCACTGGCGTAGGCGTTCCTCAAATCAGCGCGATTTTTGAATGCGTCTCGAGCGCTGGCGATGTACCCATCATTGCCGATGGTGGCATCAAACAAACTGGCGACATTGCCAAAGCCATTGCTGCTGGCGCAAGCAGCGTCATGATTGGCGGGCTTTTTGCTGGCACAGACGAAGCCCCCGGTGAAACCATTCTGCGCGAAGGGCGAAAGTACAAAACGTACCGAGGCATGGGCAGCGCTGGCGCAATGAGCGCGGGCAGTTCAGACAGGTACTTTCAAACTGGCTCGAGAAAATTTGTTCCTGAAGGCATTGAAGGCATTGTGCCGTACAAAGGAAGTGTCGGTGATGTGATTTACCAAATGGTCGGTGGTCTAAAAGCCGCGATGGGTTACACAGGCAGCCCAACCCTCGAGCATCTGCGGTTGCACGCTCAGTTCACCAGAATTACTATGGCGGGACTGATAGAATCGCATCCGCATGATGTGACGATTACTCAAGAAGCTCCCAATTACTCGAGGTGAGCAAAATACACAGTCATGGGCTGCTTCTGCTTAGATTTGCTCAAGACCAATCCAGCCTTACCAGAAGCCGATGCTTGAGCATTGGGATGGGTTATTTCTTAAGCGCTTAGATTCTATGCTGCTCGAGAAGTTCTGCACTCAGTCCCGTAGCCGCTTGGATTTGTTCTCGGTTGAGTCCCAAGGCTTTTAACCGACTTTCCGCACCCCTTGGGTGGGTCTGAAAGAATTTGGAGTATGTGGGAACGTAAAAGCAATAGAAAGTCATCCAAAGTTGACTTTGAACGCTAGAAAATAATTTGTTCAGAACGAGAGAATTGCGATGACCGAAGCTAATAAGCAACCAAAACTACGGATAAGCACTTGTATAACCAGCACCAAGCAACTCGAGCAAAACACGAACCGAAGGTTTGAGGTTCAACGTCAAAACCTTTTTCTGACCTGCTATACACAACAAATGCACATCACTCATCAAAGCAAACACCCAACGAGCCGTTGGTGACTTCGTCGGTTTACCCTTCTGGTCGGGTAGGGTGACTTGATGCTGCTCCAAGGTGCGTCGAATCCGATATTCAAGCGCTGCATAAACCAGAAGACAAACGGTCATGACCATCAAAAGTGCCATGACTCGCTCGATTTTCTTCAAGAAGATCGTACTTGCTAAGAACATCGGATCTTTGAGGAACTGAAAACCAGATTCAACTTTTTGTTGACCCTTATACTCAGCTAAGACCATTTGATCCGTCAGTAAGGCTGTGTCTAATTCATTCGTACCCAAGACAAATAATGACCCTTGCCAAGTGATTTGTTGTAAAGCATCGGCTTGACTGGCAAGACAAAGCTCGAGTTGAATCGTGACTCGAGTAGCTTTCTGTGTTTTACTTGGACGACCAGCCTTATTAAAATGCTGAATTTGCTTGAGTCTAACCTCTAAGACTTTGGTGTACACAAGTTTCTTTTTTACTCGAGCTAGAGCTGCTTTAGCATCGGATTCACAACTAAACTCGAGGCGCATCAACGCTTCTAAAGCCTTGATTTCATCCTGACTAGCTCGGGAAAGTCGTTTGAAGTGACCCTCAAATTCTTTTTGATACGCAGCTCGACTATGAATCAGATACCAGCGTTGCTCGATACCAGCGTAATCTTCAATTCGAGTTTGGTAGGTGTAACCCTCACATAATGGCTTGAACTGCGCTTTTTGACTGTAATCACTTTCAAGCATCCATGTTTTTACGGCTTTAACATTGTTCGGTACGCGCATAATCCATTTTTGATTGGCTTCCTGCAAGTTCATTAAACTCGAAGCTGTGTAACCAGCACTATCTTTAATCACGCACATAATCCCAAGGCTTTGTAGGTGACTGGCATGGATTTGCACACTCTCCTCAAAGGCTGTTTTATCATTTTCATTACCACTTAATGCCCGCATCGCAATTGGTAAATTCGCTTGGTGTTCACAGATTAACTCCAGTGCCACTTGGTTCAGTGCTGGTTTAGAGTCTCTCGAGTATCCCTTTGTGATTTTCACTAAACCACTTGCTTCCACTTCGTTTTGTGCTTGGCTGCTGTTGTATTTGCCGTCAACATGGAAACTGGTGATGTCATCATGGGCTGTTTTTGGTTTTAATCCAAGTACCTGAACACAATGAACCGCAATTAAGTTGAATAATTGATTGATTCCGTATGCCTGAAATTCATCTAAGGCTCGTCCTAAACTATCATCATTCAAATGCTCAGCTTTTATTCCAGTACCAAGGAGTTGTTCAACTGGTTTATTCGCAAAGAATTCGGGGGTCAGGTATAAGCGGCGTTGTGCAAAACCAAGTCCGTTGAGTACCATCGCTTTCAAGGCTTGTCCTGCGCTTACAATTTGTTGCGGGTCAGGTGGGATATTGGCATCTATGACTTTACCAATGCCGAGTTCATCGAACATTGCACTGACCAGTCCTAAGTGTTCAATGGTTTGGCTACTATACTCTTCAGGCATTCCTTAATTTTAATTCCTCAGCGCCTCTTGGGGGGTGCGGAAAGTCGGGTGAGCATCGGCTTTTGGCATTGTGGGCAGCGACGTGTGCAGAGCATGTTTTGCATCTATTTGAAGCTGTACAACCTTCAGACCTGCGCCCTCGTCGCGCTATTGAACAGATTCGCGCTTGGACTCGAGGGAAAATCAGGATGTCTGAGTCTCGGGCTTCGGGTGGTCATGCAATGGTAGCAGCAAGACCACTAAGTGGAGCAGCTCGGCACGCTGCATATGCTGCTGGTCAAGCTGGAGTGACTGCTCACGTTGCAGCGCATGAATTAGGTGCAGCAGCCTATGCGATTAAAGCTGTACAGGCTGCTAATGGTGAAAGCGCTGGTCGCCTTGAGTGTTACTGGCAACGAGAACAGCTGCCTTCTGCCATTCGGGAACTTGTCTTGGAAGATCAGTTTTTGCGAAATAAAATTTGTTGGTCTGTGTTTGACTTTTCTTAGGTTAGGCTTGCCCATTTTCTTGGCTCGAGCCTATGCCTTGGCTTCTTCTCGAGGCTCGGCAAGTTATCTGCTACACTAAACCCATGACCGTCACTTTGCCAACTCAACTCGAGCATTGGGTTTCTTCTCAAATCCAAGATGGCACATATGCCAACACCAACGAAGTTCTAGTCGAAGCCCTCGAGTTACTGAAAATGCGTGTGGCTCTGGAAAAACAATCTGCGTTTCTATCCGAAGATCACAATCGCCGTGCCGCTTTGCGTGAATTGGTGCAGCAAGGTCAAGAACAAAATTTGGGTTATTAAATGGCGGCAGTGGTTGCCATTTACGATGCCAATGTGCTGTATTCTGCGCCGTTGCGCGATGTGCTGATGCACCTTGCTTTGACGACCTTGGTGGAAGCTCGTTGGACGGATTTGATTCAAGCCGAATGGTTACGCAATGTCCTTAAGAACCGCCCTGACCTCGAGCCGAGCAGTTTGAAACGCACTCAAATGATGATGAATCAAGCTGTGCCAAATGCTTTGGTGACCAATTTTGAACCTTTGATTGAAACCTTGGTTTTACCTGATGCAGATGATCGGCATGTGCTTGCCGCAGCTATTGCGTCGGGTGCAGGTATGATTGTGACTCAGAATTTATCTGATTTTCCTCGAGCCAGCCTTGAACCTTTTGGAATAGAAGCAGTATCACCCGATGATTTTCTTATTCGGTTACTGAATCTTAATGCGGTGGCAGTGCTGAGTGCTTTGAGTTTGCAACGCAAAACCATGAAGAATCCACCAATGGATGCAGCCATGTTTTTGCAAATGCTCGAGAGGCAGGGTTTGTCAAAAACAGTTTTGTGGTTAAAACCGTATTCGGTATTGTTGTAGCTTCTTTTCGAGGCTCGAGCCTTGGCGGGTTATCTGTTACACTAAATCCATGCCAAGTATTACTCTAAACGCACACTTC
>JAAFJQ010000030.1 GCA_013298185.1 Deinococcales bacterium | reverse complement strand
CATTTTTATCTCGAGACGCGAACAAGGCAAACTTGAAGCCGTGGTGAATTTCGCGCTGTACGGCGCTCCCGGAATGCGCCAAAAAGACGGTATTCTCGGCATGGCAGCCGAAGGCGCGATAGGCTATAAAATTTTCACCACTGCCCCTGTTTTGGGGCGCGAGGATGAATTCGATGGGCTGTGCATCCCCGAAGAACACCAGCAACTTGAAGTCCTCGAGATGGTGCGCGAAACAGGTCTGCTGACCGTGGTTCACGCCGAAAGTAACCCGCTCCTCGAGTATTACACGCAAATTGTAAAGTCAACTGGACGCAATGATGCCGCTACCCACGGCGAATCTCGTCCGCCATTGGTTGAGGCGCTAGCAATTGCCAAAATCGCCACAATGAACGACGTAGTTGGCACAAAACTTCACATTGCCCATGTCACCAGCCGTCACGCCCTCGAGACGCTAAGCAAATGGCAGGGCAGCCAAGATATTACAGGCGAGACTTGCCCGCAGTATTTGTTGTTCACCGAAAACGAACTCGAGCGGTACGGCAGTTATGCCAAAATCAACCCGCCACTGCGGAAACTTTCGGATATTGAAGCATTGTGGCAGGGTGTGCAGGATGGCAGATTGTGCAGTGTCACCACCGATCACTCGCCGTTCACCGTAGCCGAAAAAGAACGTGCCAAAACCAATATTTGGGCAGCTCCACCCGGAGCGCCCGGTGTGGAAATGCTCGTGCCAATGCTGCTGGATGCCGGGTATCACGGGAAAATCAGCCTCGAGAAAGCCGTGGAATTGTTCTCGAGCAACGGCGCAAAACGCTATGGATTGTACCCACGCAAAGGCGCGATTGTGGCAGGAGCGGATGCCGATTTGGTGCTGGTGGACTTAAAGGCTCAGACCGTGGTGGACAAAGAAAAAGAACACAGTGCTGCGAAACTAAACGATTATTTTTTCGATGGAAAAATCTTCCAAGGCTTGGTTAAACGTACCTTCGTGCATGGCAAAACCGTGTTTCTAAACGGTGAGATTCTTGGCGTTGCAGGGGATGGGAGGTTCGTGCGCCCATGAAACGTACTCGAGTTTTAATCACAGGAGCAAACGGATTCGTAGGACAAGCAGTTTATGACCACCTCGAGATGAATGCCGATTTTGATGTTTTTGGATTAGACCTCGAGCAAGTCAACGTCTTAGACAGCCAAAAGTTGAGCAAAATCGCCATGAATTTTAAGCCACACACCATCATTCATGCCGCAGCCATCACCAGTGCTTCTCGAGCCGATGAACTGGACTTAGTTGAAGTCAATGTACAAGGCACAATCAATGCGTTAAAAGCCGCTCAAATCGCTCAGGTAAAGCATTTTATTTTGCTCAGTTCAGCAGGGGTGTACGCACCACAGCAAAAAATCCCGATTAAAGAAGACGGCAAACTTTCAAGCGAAAAAGCCTACAGCCTTTCCAAAACCCTCGCTGAAGCTGCCTGTGAACTCTCGAGCCTGACGGTGTGGATTTTGCGACTTGCAGCCGTTTATGGCGCAAATGAACACCCATCTCCAACTCGGCAAAACGCATCATTGATTCACCAAATCGCAACGCAAACCAAGCAAACAAAAATTCAATTCACTCGAGCAGCTACAGACGAATACAATTTTCTACACACCACCGACCTCGGGCGTTTACTCGAGACCATCATCAAGCAAAAACTAGACAACCAAACCCATCTGTACAACGTAGGAGGAAAAACACACACCGCCCTCGAGATTTTTTGTGCATACCAACAACTGTACAACCTCAGCAATCAGCCCATTTGGAACGATGAACCCATGCCAAGGCACGGAGCAATCAGCTCGAGCAAAATCAAAAAAGAATTGAAATTCACACCAAAAATCACCCTCGAGCAGGGCTTACTTGATTACCCACCAATAAAATCTAAACAAAAAATCAACACCAATCAACCGTAGGGGCGACCCTTGTGGTCGCCCTGCCAGACAACGAAAACGCAATTTATGGAACACAAATTTTTTATAACAACACATCGCCAATCAACCGTAGGGACAGACCCCCGTGTCTGTCCTGCCACACAACGAAAACACATTCTCGAGACTCAAAAATTCTTATGAAAATTTCAATTCATAACCTCTCACGAACTTCCCCAGCCTCGCTTCTTGCTTCGCAAGATGCTCGTAAAATAGCACCTGTCGGGCTACTCGCGCTGCGCTAGGCAGCCCCTTCCACGAAGGGGCTTAAAGTCACAAAAAGGAGTTTTACTTGATACGCACATTACTTGTTGGTCTTGGAACTCGCGGGCGGCATTGGGCGCGGGTGATTGCTGAAAACACTGGCTCGAGCCTCGTTGCTGGTGTTGACCCTAGTTTGGATGCCATGCAAACCCTGCAAGAAAAACTGCCTCAACTCGAGTTTCCGCACCTCACGGATTTAGAGGCGGCGCTCAAGCAGTTCAAACCTGATGCAGTGGTGTTGTCCACCCCACCGAGCGTGCATCTCGAGCAGATTACGGCTTGTGCCAAACGCGGTATTCCTGTGCTTTGCGAGAAACCTTTGGCATTGGATGCAGCCACCGCTCGAGTTTGTGTGGATGTGGCAGAACAAGCTGGTATTCACCTTTGCGTTGGTATGAATTTTCGGTATCTCGAGACGACGATTAAAAGCCGTGAATTGATTGTTGGTGGGAAGCTCGGGACAGTTGGTTTTGGGCGCATCAATTACTGGCGTTACCGCGATGGCAAACGCCCACTCTTGAACAAGTACCCATTGACGATGGATCAACCGATGCTACTCGAGCAGAGTATCCATCACCTTGACCTTGCCAGATTTATTTACAATTCGGAAGTGAAACGGATTTGGGGTCGTACCACCAACCCACCGTGGAGCATGTACGCTTCGGATGCCACGGTTGCGGCGTGGCTCGAGTTTGAAAATGGTGTGGAATTGCAGTATTTCGGAACGTGGATGGGAACGAATTCCAAGAATGAATTTCAATGGCGCACCGATGGTGAAAAAGGAATGCTTTTCCAACGCGATATTTTTGCTGGACTCGAGTATTGGGCATCTGGCACAAGCACTCCTGAAGAAATTCCACTCAAGCCTCAAGAGGATTTTGTGGATGACACAAGGGGTTTACTCGAGGATTTTCTTTGTGCTGTGCGCGGTGAACCCAGCACGTACCCGAGCGGACGTGACCACCTGATGACAATGGCATTGACCCTTGCCTGTGCCGAAAGCTCCAAGCAGGGAAAGACATTGGACTTGCTCGAGTACGCAAAACAAATGGGGCTGGCATGAACTGGCTCGAGGTACGTCGTGAATGGCGTGGTGCAACTCCCCCCGCTTCGCTGCGCTCAGCGACCCCCTCATTGAGGGGGTCTGATACAACCAAAAGCAAAACCTATGAACTAAAGCACCCCTCTTTGAGGGGTCGAGCGAAGCGAGGGGAGTTCTTAGGAGTTCACTTCGTTTCATTTTCCCAAAGGAGCTTTTATGACCGATTTTAGCCAAATGCTTTCAAAAGTTGCTGTTGCCAATCTCGAGCATTCCATTGGCAACCCTATCAATCCGCGCATGGTTGCTGCTGTGCAAAACGCCAAGGGCTTGGTGAATATCGGCTCTGGCACACCTGATTTGCCCACGCCTGACTTTGTGCTGGATGCCATGCGCGACGGCTTGCGTGATGGCATTTTGCAGTACACGCCTTACGATGGTATAGCCTCACTACGCCAAGCCATCGCCGCAAAACTTCAAAAAGAGAATCACCTCGAGTACACTGAAAATAACATCATTGTCACGGCTGGAGCGCAAGAAGCTATTTATGTGATGTGCGCCGCGCTCTTAAATCCGGGCGATGAGGTGATACTTACCAATCCGTATTATAGTGCGTATAACAATATCGTTGCCCTGTGTGGCGGTAACGCTGTAACCGTGCATGTCAAACCCGAAACGGGTTGGTCGTGGGATTTGGTGGCGCTCGAGGCGGCTATCACCCCGCGTACCAAGCTGGTGATTGTGGTCAGCCCCGATAACCCAACGGGCGCAGTGGTGACTCGAGAAACGATGATGGGCATTGCTGCCCTAGCCGAGAAATACAATTTTCTGGTTGTCTCTGACGAACTCTACGAAAAATACATTTACGATGGTGCAGAACAGTTTTCCTTTGCCCGTCTGCCAAACATGCTCGAGCGAACGATTACGGTCAATGGCTTCTCCAAAACCTATGGCATGACTGGTTTGCGCGTTGGGTATTTGGCTGTGCCAATGTGGTTAAAACAAGTCGCCACCGAAACACGCCACATGCACTCGATCAGCACCAGCACACCCACGCAACTCGCAGCGCTGGCAGCCTTAACAGGCGACCAAAGCGCATGGGCTGAACGCCTCGCCACCTACGCCGAGCGCCGAGCCTACCTCATCTCGAGACTCGAGCAGATGAAATTGCCTTTTATTCGCACCAAGGGCAGTTATTACATCATGGCGGATATTCGCGCTTCAAACATGAATTCAATGGAATTCTCCTCGAGTTTAATTGAACAGCACAGCGTCCGCGTTGGACCTGGCGCAGTTTTTGGCAGTGGCGCGGAAGGTTTCATTCGCCTAAGCCTGATGTGTCCGCGCCCCACAATGGATGGCGCACTGGACAAACTCGAGCAATTCTGGAAACCATTCGCTTAACCCGTAGGGGCGTAGCGCGCTACGCCCCTACGACACGGTGTTTTTTGTACAAAGAGGAATCCCATGTCCGATAAATTCGTTGGTATTCAAATCAGCCCGATTAGCTTCCTCGATGAAGGGGTCGAACCGCTTCTCGAGACGCTGCAAAATCGCTTTGGCATTAACGTACTGCTGATCGGCACACTTTCATGGCTTGGCTTAAAAGTCGGACGGCGCATTTCGCATAAACTCGAGGGTTTTCCCGATCACGGTGTGCAAGAACCTGACCAAATGCGTGGTGGTTCGTACATCGCGCATCATCCAGAATTTTATCGCAATACCAGCATCACCAATTTTCAGAATAATGATCCCGGTATGGCTGGTGTGGATATTCTCGAGATGGTGATTGATGCGGCGCATCAGCGTGGTATGAAGGTCATGCCCGAGGTGATGGAGCCGCTTTTTAAGTACGCTGACCATGGCAGTACCAATACGGTGCAGATTCCGAATTTGCCGCAGTATCTCGAGGTGGATCAGTTTGGGCGGATTGGTTCTGAGCCGAGTACGTCCAATCCGCATTATCGGACGTGGTTGCATAGTGTTCTCGAGGATTACGCGAGGAATTATGATATTGATGGCATCATGTGGTGCAATGAACGCCGTAGCCCACTCGATAATTTGATTGCGGGTAATGCCGCCAATGATTTTAGTCCAGCCTCGAGGTACGAAGCCACCCAACGCGGCATAGATGTCGAGCGGGTATTACTGGCGTTCCGTGAAGCGTACTCTTTTTTTCAGGAGGCTCGAGCGGGGCGCGGTTGCTCCGATGGTTTTTTCATTGGTTTTTTGCGGATGCTGCTGCGTAACCCCGAGATTCTGATTTGGGAGCGTTTTTGGCTCGAGCGCAACAAAGACCTTGACCGCGAGTTATTCGGCATTGTCAAGTGGTGCAAACCCGCGCTGAGTTTTGGTTTGAATGTCTGGAATCGCAATCATTTTAATCCGCTTCGCAAAGCCCAGTGGTCGTGGGATGAACAAACCATGTACTGCGATTGGGTCAAACCAATCACCTATCAGCATCAATCGGGTGGGATTTACAAAAAGGAAATGACCGAGTGGCATCAAAGCATTTTGCGTGATTTCACCCCACAAGAAATCACGCCGATCATGTATAAGTTGCTTGGTTTGAACGAAGCCCCGTGGGACAACTTGCTCGAGACGGGCATGAACCCAGAAACCTATGTCGGTGGGCAGGCAAGGGACACCGTGCGTGATTTGCAAAACAAAGTGCCTGTGTACATGGGCATCGGTGTGGATGCGCCACGCACCAGTGCCGCGCAAGCCATTTGTACCCCTGAAATTGTTGAGCAGAGCGTCTTGGCTTCGTACAGCAACGGCGCAAAAGGCATTGTCTACAGCCCGAATTACGCGGGGATGAATCACAGCAATCTCGAGGGTGGCGCGAAGGCATTAAGAAAGTTAGGTATTCTTTAGCGTATGGATTTCAAAGATGTGTATCTGGTGTCTCAAAACCTTCAAACCGTCGAGCAATCGCGCTTGGATGAACTCGAGGCGTGGCTGAAACATCCCTTGCCGCTTGGCTACAGAGAATTTATGTCACAGCTTGGAGTGGGAGAGTATTGCCATTTTTATCGTGTTTATTTACCAGAAGAAATCCCGAAAGCTCAAGCGGGCTTCCGAGACACCATCATTGATGGTTACTATGAACGTTTTTTTGAAGGTCAACAAGATGTTCTTTCCACCAAGGATGCACTTTCTTCTGTTGTTTTTGCCGATACCATAGATGGTGACTACATCGTTTACGCACCAAATACAGAGCATCAATTGTATGTATTGCCAAGGCACTCACAATACGTTTACTGGGTAGAAAACGGATTTTTTTCGATGCACCGATGGCGTTATCGTCAAGAACTTTTCGATGAGTCACAAGTTCCATCTGTTCTGAGCTTTTACTCAGACTTGCCACGACACAATAGAAGACTGACCCTCGAGCATACAGCAGATTTTACTTGGCTCATCCAGCAAAGTCATGGGTATTGGAACGAAACTAAAATTCGTTTTTTGGAGAATGACGGATATTCTGTAATTTATGTTCGCACGATTGAAGGTTTTATAGGATTCTATGATTTTGGTGAAAGAAAATTTGATGTCAATATTTATTTTGATGATAATTTCGTCATCAAAATAAATGAATTCGTGCAATGGCTCATTAGCTTAGATTTTAAAATCGTTCGAGACGAAATAAGGATTTTGGGTTCATAATGGCAAAATCAAACTTCTATCAACTCATCCAGCTGCAAAACATCTACCAACCTGCCACGTACAACCATGCCATGCGAGCAGGAAACACCTTGTATGTGGCTGGACAAGTAGCAAGGGATGTGAATGGGGTGCTGGTTGCACCATTTGATGCGACGGCACAAGCCAAACAGGTGTATCACAATCTAGGCGCGGTTCTCGAGGCAGCGGGTTTCCCAAGGGACAGCGTGGTGAAAATCACCACGTACTTGGTGGATTCAGCGGATTCAAAAGCAGTAACCCAAACGCGGCTCGAGTTTTTCGAGTCGCATCGCCCGCCGCACACAGGGTTGATTGTGGCAAGTCTTGGTTCGCCTGAAGTTCGCTTGGAGGTGGAAGTGATCGCGGTTCTCGAGGGTTAGGTAAATACAAATTATATCGCTCATTGGCTTAAGCAATCTTCTCGAGGATTAAATCAAAAAAACGCAATGCCTCAGGTACTCCCCCTCGCTTCGCTCGACCCCTCAAAGAGGGGTGCTGGTGTTATGGAATTTGGCTTCTCGAGAGATAACTGGAACGAAAATCCAACCCGAACCCCTCTCCCTGCGCGAAGCGCGTACTTTGGGAGAGGGTGGCGCGAAGCGACGGGTGAGGGGCTGACCAATTGTGATTCTGCATGTACTGAAGAGCTTTTGCTCTTGACCCAATTTTCAAACATTCACACGGTTTTTAGACGCAATTCAGTTTCAGAAAGGAAACATATCATGCCTAAAATTTCGATTCTCGGTACAGGTTGGGGCGTTAAAGTCCAAGCACTCGCTTTCAAATCCGCAGGCTGGGATTTACACGCTGTTTGGGGTCGCAACGCACAAAAAGCTCAGGCTGCTCAAGCCGAATTTGGTTTTGCGGTTGCGCCTGAACGCTGGCAGGATGCCCTCGAGGGTGCAGATTTGGTTTCGATTACCACGCCGCCTTTTGAACACCTCGAGCAAACAGTTTTTGCGCTCGAGCAAGGCTGTAACGTGCTGTGCGAGAAGCCAATGGCAATGAGTGTCAGCGAAGCCGAGCAAATGGTTGCTGCCATGCAAAACGCCAAGGGCTGGGCGCTGGTGGATCATGAACTCCGTTTCCTGCCCGTGCGCTTAAAAATGCGTGATTTGATTGCTTCTGGCGCAATTGGCGAACCTCGAGCCGCCGAGGTGCGTCTGGTTTCGGGTTCTCGAGCTGACCCAAACCGTGCGTATAATTGGTGGTCGAGTCGGGCTTTGGGTGGTGGTGTGCTTGGCGCAGCGGGGTCGCATGTGCTGGATGGTCTGCGCTTTGTGCTTGGGCGCGAAGCCACGCTTTTGGGGGCAAGACTGAACACGGGTGTGCAGGTCTTGTCCGACTCGAGCCGCGTGGATTCGGATGATTACGCGGCGATGCTCTTGGATTTCTCGGGCGTGCCGACCACAGTGCTGATGAACGTCGCAGCGCGGCATGGCTTCGAGGATGTGCTTCTTGTTCATGGCTCGGAAGGCTCGCTGGCATTGCGTGGTGGTTTGAAACTCGAGGCAGCCAAAGTTGGCGCAACTTGGGAGGATGTTTCCCCGCCACCCACCGAAGGCATCCCGAATGGCTTGGGTAGCAACAACGGCTTTGAGGTTGGCACGGTGCTGATTGCGAGGTACTTGCACGGTGTTCTCGAGCAAGGCACTCGCCCTGACCAAGGCGCGACCCTCGAGGATGGCTTAAAAGTGCAAGCCCTGATGGATGCAGCTCGAGTCTCGAGTGGTTGGAATTGATGGTGTGCTTAGTAACGGGGTTTTTTAGCCAAATGGCATTCTACGTTATGATACGAGCATGAACACCTTAAAAGCAGGACAGTTTCCTTTCACAAGGGGAATCCATGCCGAGATGTATAAGTCTAGGGCGTGGACGATGCGTCAGTACGCTGGTTTTGGTAGCGCTGAGGAATCCAATCAGCGTTACCGTTTTTTGCTTTCCCAAGGCACAACAGGTTTATCGGTGGCTTTTGATTTACCAACTCAATTGGGACTCGACCCAGACGACCCATTGGCGCTAGGCGAAGTTGGTCGGGTTGGAGTGAGCATTGCCACGCTCGAGGATATGGAAAAACTCTTTGCCGACATCCCACTCGAGCAAGTCACGACCAGCATGACGATTAACGCCCCTGCGATGATGTTACTGGCACTGTATGCACTGGTCGCCGAAAAGCAAGGCGTGAGTCTCGAGCAAATCGGTGGCACGATTCAGAACGATATTTTGAAAGAATACATTGCTAGGGGAACATATATTTACCCACCCAAACAAAGTATGCGCCTGATTACCGATACTTTTGAATTCTGCACCAAGCACATTCCCAAGTGGAACACCATCAGCATCTCGGGGTACCACATCCGCGAAGCTGGTAGCACCGCTGCTCAAGAGATTGCCTTTACCTTGGCAAACGCCAAAGCCTATGTCCGCGCTGCCCTCGAGCGTGGTCTAGGTGTGGATGAATTTGCGCCGCGTTTGAGTTTTTTCTTTGCGTGCCATAACAACATTCTCGAGGAAACGGCGAAATTCAGAGCGGCACGGCGGATGTGGGCTAACATTGCCAAACAGGAATTCGGCGCGGTCAATCCCAAATCCTTGATGCTGCGTTTTCACACCCAGACAGGCGGCAGCACCCTGACGGCGCAACAACCCGAGGTGAATATTGTTCGCACTGCCTACCAAGCCTTGGCTGCGGTTCTCGGAGGCACACAGAGCCTTCACACCAATGCCTTTGACGAGGCACTTGGCTTGCCCACCGAATCAAGCGCCAAACTTGCCTTGCGAACTCAACAAGTGCTTGCCTATGAAAGTGGTGTGACCCTCGAGCCAGACCCGCTTGGTGGCAGCTACTACGTCGAAAGCCTGACGGATACCCTCGAGCAAGAAGCCAATCACCTTCTCGAGCAAATCGAGGCGCTTGGTGGGAGTGTTGCTGCAATTGAAGCTGGATTTATCGGGCAAGAAATCGAAGAAGCGGCGTATCGTTTTCAACAAGCCATTGAACGCAAAGAACGGATTGTGGTCGGGGTCAATCAATTCCAGAGCAAAGACAGCAATTCCGTGCCAATACAAATCATCAACCCAGAAATGGATGCCAAACGCCAAGCCGAAGTCAAAGCCTATCGTGCGGCTCGAGATAACTCAGTTACCACAGTGGCGCTCGAGAACCTAAAATCAGCTGCCTCGAGCCGCGAAAATCTGTTTCCATTGGTGATGGATGCTTTTCGAGCCAAAGCCACACTTGGCGAGGTTTGTGGTGTGCTGCGCGGGCTTTGGGGCGAATACCGTCCAGATTTTTAAGGTCGTGCTACTGTTTTACAATGAAACTTCGTTTTCAAAACATGCAAACCATCACGCCCGATAACCTCGAGGGGCTGTTGCCGATTCATCTCGAGCAGTTAAAGGTATCCGGAACGGCGTATGGTCATGAATCAAGCTCGGCGGCGGATACCTTGGCACAGACTTTTTCTGCCGAAGAAGATGGTCGTGGTTACGCTGAATTCTGGCAAGTCGCCAACCTAGAAACCAATGAAGTTCTTTATGATGTCTGGGTTTTTGATGTGGACACCGCCATGGTTTACTTTGCCAATACGATTAAAGATGTTGGTGTGAGCATGATGCAGTTTAGTTTTGATATTTGCGAAGACAACGACGAACTGGACTTGGATGAACTTTGCAGCGACCTTCAAGAAGCCTACGATAATCGTTCTGATGAGGATGAAGCCGTTCCAAACAGCCCGCTTGGAGCGTACAAACAAGCTGCGAAAAACGCAAAATCCAACAAATCCAAAGAAGCTGACCAACCCACTGAAGCCGATGCTGCCATTTTGAACAAATTGATCGAAGTTGACTCGAGCATGTTGTCAGCCGTGAAATACGACCCAGATACTCAAACTTTAGAGGCGTGGTTTGTTTCTGGTGATCGCTGGGCATACCATGGTGTGCCGTTTACGGAATTTAAGGCGCTGCTCGAGTCTGATTCTCAAGGCAGTTACATGCGAAATTACATCATCGGTGAATACGACGAAGAGCGTCTTGGCAAAAAGCGCAAGCGCTAAAATGGTAGAGTTTTTCCATGACTCGAGAAGAAGCCTTAGCCCTTGTTTTTGAATTCACCAAATCCGAATCCTTGCGTAAACACATGCTGGCTGTCGAAGCCGCGATGGTGCATTATGCCCGTATGTTATCCGAAGATGAAAACGAATTTGCCATCACGGGTTTGCTGCACGACTTTGATTATGAATCGCACCCAGACTTAGGCGAAAACGGACATCCTTTTTGGGGAGTCAAGTACCTACGCGAGAACACCAAAACACCTGAAAAAATCCTCGAGGCAATTCTAGGGCATTACCGAGAAGGCAACATTACTCGAGTCACCAAGCTCGCCATTGCTCTTTTTGCTGTGGATGAACTCTGTGGTTTCTGCACAGCCGCTGTTTACGTTCGCCCCGATAAAAGCATTCATCATCTCGAAGTCTCGAGTGTGAAAAAGAAACTCAAAGACAAAGCCTTTGCTAAAGGAGTCAACCGCGAGGACATCGCCCTTGGCTTAGAAGAATTGCAAAGCATTGTACCAGATCTGACCTTAGAAACCCACATTGAGAACGTCATTAACGGCTTACGCGCTCGAGCCGATGCGTTGGGCTTGGCAGGAGTGGGTTAGGTTAAAAGTTTAAAGGTCAAAGGTCTAAGGTCAAAGCCGAACCTCTTTCCTCTTTTCTCTTTCCTCTGCCCTTACCCCAAGGCTCTTTGCGCTAGGCGCTCGCCTGCTTCTGAGAACGGTCTGAACACCAGTGTTGCACCTGCTTGCTCGAGACGTGGTTCTTCTTCAAGATGGTGGGATAGGACTGCGATTTTGCCGCTGAACTTGCGGCGCTTTAAGCCTTCTATTGAACGCAGTCGGGCTTCAAAATCGGGTGCAGTCACAATCACGCCTTCTAAACCTTTTAGCTCGAGTCTTTCCCAGAGTTCTGGGTCTTCGGCATCGCCGTATAAGACCCTGCGTCCTTTGGCTCGATGACGCTCGAGTTTGACTGGGTCGGAGTCTAAGCCAATGACCCGTTGCCCAGATGTCTCGAGTTGTTTGTAACTGGCTGCGCCGGTGCGTCCCATGCCGATCACCAGCCAATTGGCTTTGCCTAAGCTGGTGGGTTCTCGGTCAATGTGGGCGTTCTTGGATTCAAAGCGGAGCAACCATGGCTCGAGCTTTTCGTACAGCCAGTGTACAGCTCGGTTGAAAGGCGCGGCGATGGTCAGAGAAATAGCAATGACGACACCGAGTAAACTTGCCCAGCCAGCCTCGAGTTGCCCAGAGTCTATCAAGGGTTTGACCACAATCAAGGCAAATTCGCCGTAACTGGCGAGGGCGGCACTTGCCACAAAAGCGGTGCGGGAGCGCAAGCCAAAGCGTAGGAACAACCAGAAGAATAAGATGCCTTGAAGCGGCAGCACCAATAAGAACAGTGGCAACCAACCCAGTAACTCGAGTGGTGGCAGTCCGCCTAAGCCAATCGTGAGGAAAAATGCCACCAAGAAGGCTTCTTTTAAGCCCCACAGCACACGGCTCAGCTCGGTGGTGCGTTCGTGTCCAGCTAAGACCGCTCCGACCACCAATGCGCCCAGTTCTGGGCTGATTCCGACCAGTTTGGCGAGTGTGCCGCCAGCCAGCGCCAGACTTAAGCCAAACAACAGCAGCAATTCGTCATGTCCACTTTTTGAAAATAAGCGCATGAGAATTGGGCGTAGCAGTGGCAACGCCAAGAAGCCAAGCGCCCATGGGGTTGGTTGTTTTGCCCCAGCGAACGCCAGCAGCACAATCGCGACCAAATCTTGCAAAATCAGAATCCCAACCACCACCCGTCCATGGTAGGCGTTGATTTCGCGTTTATCCTCGAGCAGTTTAATCGCTAAGACGGTACTCGAGAATGCCAAGCCAACCGCCAAGTACAAGGAATTACCAAAGCCAAGTGAACCGATTAAAACAACCAGCATAAGGGAAGCACTGATCAGCAGATGGATACCGCCAACCCCGAGGACTTCTGGGCGAATCAAGTTTTGAATGCGTAATTTTAAGCCTACCGTAAAAAGCAGCAGCCATACGCCAATGTCGGCGAGGCTTTGTAAGCCTTCACTTGAGCGAATGCCAAATAAAAACAAGAGAAATCCAGCGATTAAGTAACCAACCAATGGTGGAAAACCAGCCCTCGAGCCTATCCAACCGATGATGTATGCCGCACCGACCCAGATCACATCCATGGCTAACGATCCGTAGCTCGTCGGCGGAGGATCGGTTGTGCTTCTAAGTCATCGCCGACCAAATAGGGTTTACCAGCCGATTTGGCTTTGTACATGCGGTTATCCGCGAGTGATTGCAATTGGTCTAAATTCTCGGCTTCGGTTGGATAAGTAGCAAGACCAATGTTTAAGCCAATTTTCATGCCTTCAGAAAATTCCAAGGCTTCAACCGTTCGGGTGATGTGCATTAACAACTCGAGCGGCGGTTGTTCGTGGGGAATAAGCAATATAAATTCATCTCCACCTGTACGGTAGGTTTTGTGTAAGGCTCGTCCTCGGTGCTGCGGCGCGGTGGATAAGGCTTTGCCGACCCGAGCCAAGGCAGTGTCGCCTGCGGCATGTCCAAAGCGGTCATTGACTTGCTTAAAACCAGTTAAGTCAATGGCTGCTAAACTAAAGCCTTTGTCTTTGGTTTGTTCAAAAGTGCGTTTTAAGTCTTCATCAAAGGCGCGGCGGTTGCGTAAATTGGTCAGTGGGTCAAAGCGTGCGGCTCGTTCAGCTTGGAAGCGCAAGAATTCCATTTCGCTGACTTTATGCTCGATTTGTTCGTGCAGTAAGGCATTCTCGAGGGCGGTGCTGATTGGAGTACTCAAGGCGACCAGCATCTCAAGGTCGTTTTGGGTCAGTGGTTGCTCGGCTTCGACATTGAGCGTGCCGAGGATGCGTTGTGAGCCTTGGAGTGGAATGCAAATCATCGAAATCAAATGTGGGTCGGCAAAAACAAAATCGCTGTCGGTTGTACCATCCTTGATCAGTTCAGCCACGCCTGTTCGAGCCACCCGTCCGGTCACACCATGCTGCATAGGGATTTCAAAACAAGAGGTTGAATCGCCGATTTGACCTTGTAAGCGCAGAATTTGATCCTCGAGTAAATACACAAAAATATGGCGGTATCCAAAAGAATCTTCGAGTACACTCAAGACTGCTCTGACCAAATCCGAGACACTTCGCAACTTCGAGACTTCTTGACTGATTCGGGTTCGGATGCGTTCATCACGCAGGTTGGCTCGTTCGCGCACATACAGCCGTGCATTCTCGAGGGCAATGCTGGCAAGCGAAGCAAAGCGCTCTAAGCTCTCTAAGTCAGAAGCCCGAAACCGCCCAGTCAAAACTGTATCGCCTAAGGTTAAAGCTCCAATGATGTTGTTATGCTGCTTTAAGGGAACACTGGCAATGCTGCGCCAAGTTGATTTGGGCAGTTGGAGCGCTCCTTCCCAAGTCTGGTAATCGTCTACCAGAATCGGTTGACCGGTTTGAGCCACCCTGCCAGAAACACTTGTGCCGAGTTGAACTCGGCTGATGTCGTACTTGCCGATGCTGGCAGCGATCACGGCTTCGTCATTTTCGACCAAAAAAACCGCTCCCACATTAGCGCCTAATAATGTTGCTGCTCGCTCGAGAATACTGCTTAGTAATGCCTCAGGTTCAAGATTCTGACTGACTTCTAATGATACCTGATGCAGTGCCTCGAGTTGTCTGGCGCGGGTCAGGGCATTGGATTCAGCGCTTCGGGCATCATCTAAGAGTCTGGCACGCTCAAGCGCTAAACTGGCACTGGCTGCAAAACGCTCTAAAGATTCTAAATCTGTGTTCGAGAATCGGCTATGGCGGTGTTGTTCAGCCACGGTCAATGTACCAACCACTTGGTTGTGTTGCTTTAAGGGTACGCTGACGACCGATTGCCAATTGGGGTCAATGCGATGCTCCCACTGTTGGTAATTTTCAATCAGTAAAGAACGTCCTGTTAAAGCCACAATCCCACTTGCACCTTTGCCTAGTTCGATCGCTCGAGAGCTGATGTCGCCAATCAGTGCCACTTCGCGGAGTCGGTCTGAGTCAAATTCTCGCAAGTCTAAGCTACCCGCCTGAGCTTCAATCAGCATCACAGCTCGCTCAGCGATGCTTTCCAGCAGTGGCTCGAGATCCGTGTATCGCCCAAGTTCTAGGTTGATTTCATGCAGTGCTTCCATTTGCGCCGAACGAGCTTTGGCATTGTGTTCAGCTATTTTTTGACGATCAAATAACCGAACGTTCTCCAAAGCCGCACTGGCAGAAGCAGCAAAGCGCTCCAAGGCTTCAAGGTCGGTGCCAGAAAAACGCTTTGCACTTCTGGTATCAGCGATGGTTAGCGCTCCAATCACTTCCGCACCGCGCCACAAAGGGGCGCTCATGGCAGCTCGCCAGCGAATCGGTTCATTTGGCAAGCTATCTCGACCAGACCAGACACGATAATCTTCGACTATCCGAGCTTGCTGCTCGAGCATCACCAAGCCAGAAATGCCTTTGCCAACCTTACCTGAATAACTTGGGCTGTCGCCGAATATCGCAACCCGTTCAAAGACGTCATCATGAATCAAATACACTGCGCCAGCATCGGCTTCAAACAGCAACGCCACACGATCAACCAATTGTTGCAACAATACGCTTGACTCGAGCTGACCAGCCAATTCAAGGCTGGTCTGATGCAGCGCCTTGAGCAACCGAGCTTGGTATTTGCTGGTTTGGGCTGTGCTGCTGGTGGCTTCGAGCAATGACATGTTCTCCAAAGCCACATTGGCTACTGCCGCGAAACGCTCTAAGGTGATTAAGTCTTCGGCAAGAAACTGGTTTGGATGTTCGGTATGTGCCAAGGTCAATGACCCAACCACTTGCTGCTCGAGATGCAATGGAACTGCCAAAGCCGATTGCCAATAAGGTTGCAACTCTGGACTGGGTCTACCATCCCATTGTTGATAGTGCTGCACCAACATCGGAGAACCACTGGAAATGACTTTTCCTGAAACACCATGGTTTTGATCAATCACCAGCGGCTCGGTGTTATCATGATTCAAATGAGCGGCTGAACGGATCAGACCATCAGCTTCGCGCATAAAAATTGTTCCATCGTTTGCTCCAAGCAAAGTCGCAGCTCGCTCAAGCAAGGACTTTAAGAGGATTTGACGAGGTGCATGACGCGAAATGGTTAAACTGGCTTGATGCAGCAATTGCAATTGTTGATTTTGTGCCTGAGTTCGCTGCTCGGCTCGGCGAGAACTTTCTAAAAGCTGCATATTCTCGAGGGTTAAACTGGCAATCGTGGCAAAACGAGCCAAAGCATCCAAATCGGCTTGGTTAAAACGTCCAGAATAACGGGTGTCCACCAAAGTCAAAGCCCCGATCAATTCTTGTTGACGAAACAGCGGTACACTGATCAGCGAATGCCATGGCTTGCCCGGGTCTGCTTTATGATGAAATTCTGACTTGGAGTAGTCTTCTAACAACAACGATTGTCCAGTCAAGGCAACCGTGCCACTTGCGCCATAACCAAGTGGAGCTTGTTGTACCAATTCATCACCATACGAAGCAATCAATTGAATTTCTTGTTCACGGCGCAAGTACATTCCACCAGTGTCTGCCCCAAGCACACCAGTAACTCGAGCCAGCAAGCTATTTGCTAAGGCTTTGATGTCTTGCTGATGCCCAAGTTCAAGGTAGGTTTGATAAATCACCTCGAGCAGTTGCGCTTTTTGTTCGGCATCGCTTTTTGCCACATGGGCTTCTAAGTAAAGTCTGGCATTCTCGAGCAGACCAGATAATACAGGAGCAATTTGTAAGACCAACTCGAGGTCATTTTTATCAAAGTACCGAGCATCATAACGCTCAAAAAAAACCAGTCCCTTATGGGCTTGGCTGCCTTCCAAAGCCACTGCCAGTACCGCTTGAACACCTGCATTGGCGTAACTTTGCACCCGATCTGGGTGCTGAAGATACTGATTGACCAAGACTGGCGAGCCAAGTAAAGCCCTACGTAACAAACCTTCGTTGCCACCATGAAAAACACCCATCACAGGGTTTTTTGGGTTCAGCATCAATTCAAAACGATCTGAAGCCGGACGCATCAATGCCAGACCGCCATTTGCACCCAGCAGCTGACCACAACGAAGCACCAATTCATGCAGTGCTTCAAGCGGCTCAAGCCGCAAAATCACATCAGCCAAGTGTTGTTGCAATTCATCGCGCCGAGCTGCCCGAAGCAGTGCTTCTTCGTTCAGACGTTCCTGACGACTCCGCAATTGGGCATTCTCGAGGGCAACACTGGTGAAAGCAGCAAACCGCTCGAGCAGCATTAAGTGTTCTTGTTGATACGCCCCGATTTGTTTTTCCCAAATCACGGTTAAAACCCCAAAGACGTCTCCGCCCTGACGCAATGGCGCTGCCAGCAAAGACCTGTCCATCCCCACATAGCGCGGACTTTTAAATTGAGAGGCTTGATAATCGCTGATCAGCAAGGCTTGCTGGTGCTTAAAAACCCAACCAGTCACACCTTCGCCAACTGCAAAGACAGTCCCGACAGGGTTTGTCAAAGCGCCAATGCCGTAACGCATTTCAAGCGAACCATCGTCCAAGCCGACATACAAAGCCGCCGAAGAGCCACCGCAAAATTTCAGCACACCCTCGAGTAATTTTTGAAACAACTCTGAGGTGTTATGCTGCACCCCAAGTGTTAAAGTCAATTGCTGCAACAACTCGAGTGCCTCTAAACTCGAGCCTTGCTGCCAACTGACTGGTTGCGCCGATAAGGTCATTTGCGTTAGTTTACCAAGTTAAGGTCACTTGCGTTAGTTTGCCAAGTTAAGGTCACTTGCGTTAGTTTACCAAGAACCAAAGGCAAAAGAACCAAAACCTGACAAGCCATGCCAATCCTCCACCTTTCACAATCGATTCATAACCAACTGCTCGAGCAAGCAATAGATGCCTGCCCCGAAGAAATCGTTGGTATTTTGGCGGGAACAAATCAGAGCATTGAACAGATTTTGCCGCTGCAAAACGTTGCCCCCATACCAGAAAAAGAATTTGTGGCAGACCCAGAAGGTTTACTTCATGCCTTAAAGCACCTCCGCACCCAGAACCTAGAACTGCTGGCGTTTTACCATTCGCACCCAAACGGACCAGCCATCCCCTCGAGAACCGATCTGCTACAAAACAAGTGGGATGTACCGATGCTGATCCTAGATGCCAAAAAGAAGGTCATCAGGGCTTGGCATCTCGAGACTGGCACAGAGATTGTATTAAAAATCAATTGAACTCGAGTGGCAAGTTTTATCCGCCACCCGAGTTGAAACCTTAAAGCAACTTCAACAAGCTCGCAAATTCAAAACGTGTAGCTGGATTAAACCCCAAGACCAACGTTTGTGCAGTTAAAGTTGCTGTGCAAGACTTATTGAGGGCTTGCAAATCTTTACCGCCCTTTGGAATAAAAGCCGCTACACCACCACCAAAAGTTGCGCCAGATGGCTGGATGTTTGCACCAAACAAACAGTAATAGTTGCCATCTGCACCTACCATTAAAAAGACTTTGGTGGTTTGATTGGTAAACGCAACTGCATCCCTCGAGACACCATTTTGCACACCCGTTCCATTGGGGTCGCCATCGGAATCGAGTTTGGTAAAATTAATCACCCAAGGCGCAAGTCCATCAATCGTGACAGTCCAAGTCTGACCAACTTTGGGCGGAAAGGCAGCCACCAAGTTCTGCACAGGTGGTGGGGTAATCGCACCGCCAGTTGCGCCTCCTCGAGCCGTTAAAGTCAGGGTGCAAGAGGTATTGAGGCTCTTGGCTTGGTTTTGAACAATTTCAACCAATTGCCCCAAAAAAGCACCATTGACGACAGTTGTATTGGGAAGCGTCAAACAGCCGATGATGCGGTTATTAACACCCATCAAGAAAGCAAAACCTCCATCTTGGGTTCTAAATCCATTGGCTTCACCTTTACCATTGCCTTGGTTGGCTGTGCCAACCAACGTGCCATCGGTGTCAGTGCGGCTAAATGTCACCACCCATGGCTCGAGTCCAAGATTGCCATTGGCGACAATCCGCCAAGTATCACCGATTTGGGCAGGTAGGGTTGGCGTGAGATTCTGAGCTGGTGGTTGGACTGGGCTGATTGGTTGTAGAGGCTGAACGGGGTTGATCGGTTGCACAGGCGAAATCGGCTGAATGGCTTGCTGCACTGGCTCGAGGTTGATTCGGCAAGGCGCTTCTAAAGCCCCAGTTAAGGTCGTAAACTGGGTTGCATTGGGTGCTTTATAAAAAACAGTGCCAGTCAGTACATTGTTTTGTAGTGTTCCAGCCCCAGCAAAACTGCACACCGTTACACCACCTTGAGGGTCGGTGGCATAAGCAGCTAAAGTATCTTGGGCAAAGAACATCTCGAGTTTGCGAACTTTGATTGGGTCACCTGCAAAACCACTGTTGGGAAGGTTTTCAGTGGTTAGAGTCCCAGTATATACATTGCGTCCAGCGTCCAATGCGTCCAGCACACCCCGATACACAACTTGTCGGTTGCCCAATCTAAACTCCCAGCGCTGCCTAACCTCGAGACGCGGTGGGAACGATAAGGCTGGAAGCTGAGGTTGAGCATTTGGCAACGCAGGTGGTTGCACTGGCTGAGGTGGCTGCACCGGCTGAGTTACCTGAGGTGGCTGCACAGGCTGAGTTACCTGAGGCGGCTGCACAGGCTGCGAGACCGTACTGCTGCCATTGTTATTGACCACCACTCGACAATCGGCGTTTTCGTCAACACTATTGGCATTGCCTTGCTTAAAAAAACGGCTGCCAGTATAGGTCACAATGTTGTTGCCGTCACGATCAATTCTTTTACCATCAACCAAACAAAATTCGCTCGCCCCAGAATACGCCACCTGAAAGACAAACAAGCCATTGGATTGCATGTAGCTAAATAACTTACCAGTCGTGCCGTTTGTCCCTCGAGCATCGCCTGTCCAATCGCCATCGTTATCCTTGCCAGTGACCGAAGCTGTCCAAATCTGACGCAACCCAAGTGTCACTCGGCTGCCAGTTTGCATAAACGTATTTGGCGGATAAACACTCTGCGCCTGTGCTTCGAGAGAACAAAAGAATGCTGCGACCAAAAGTATAGCCCTCCAACTTTTTTTCATGTCTTGCTCCTTTACCCAATAAGTCTACAAGCCAACCGTTACAGAAACCGTAACAAAATAAATAACGCCGTTTAGAACAACACCAATCACTTTTGAAAAACCCAAGTCGCACCAGCGTTGTTGGTGGTAAAAACCAATACGTCTGGGAAATTCGGGTCTTGTTTGATGCGCCTTAGCTCGAGCCGCCCATTCTTTCCGGCTTCCTCGAGACTCGGAGCGCCACGCGGTGTGTAATCCGCGAGCTTCAAACCCAACTTGAATTTCGGTAAAAGCGCAAAACTCGAGAAGGTTTTGTCGTTGGATAAGCTGTAACGCCTGATGCTCGGACCGACCAATTCAACCACTTGAACTTCATCGCCACGCGCAAAACTGACCCGCGCTCCAGGACCAAAGGCAATGGATGAACACGCCATTGGCGCGGTATCAGCACTGGTCGCCCCATCGAATTGCAGCGGCACTTGCCCCGGGCGCTCGAGACGATATACCCGAGAAACGCTTTGGCTCGAGCCTGCAAAACTACTGGACAGGGTTTCAGACAACGCCAATTCGCTGCCCTCTGGTCCTGGGCAACGGATATTGGGTGTTAGGTCACTCGAGCCAGACAAACCATTTTGAATCAAGGGGCGTAAGAGCAACCCAACGCCTACTCCGATCCCAATTACCAGCACGTACATCCACCAAGGGGTATCTTTCATAACTTCATTCTACGTTATTCACCATATAGTCGTACAATCCCAAGACCAGCAGCCTTCAGTTTTTGATCAAAAGCCAAAAAACGCACCCCACGTTTTTCACGACTTAAAATTGCCACCGTTGCCAATTGAACTGCATCAGCTCCACGCAAATCTCGAGACAATGCCAAGCTACCAGCTTCCTTAGCAACATGGTTTTCAAGCGAGTAACGATCCAACTTTTCCCAATCTTGAAGCAATTGCGAAAAAGCGCTTTGTGCCTCGGCTCGAGACATCAGTTTCTCCTGAACACAACGAGCAAAAACACTGACCACTTCGGGCATGGCAAGGTGGCTGACAGCTACCCTTTTTGCATTTTGAATGGCGGAAATCACCACATCTGATTCAGGCTCGAGGATGTAAAGTTTTACCAAGGCACTCGAATCTAGAAATAGAACTATCAGCTATCCCGCAATGAACGAAGTACCTGTGTGGAAGATTGTTTAATCCGAATACTCGGGACTCGAGGTTGAAGTTTGTGCTTGGCTTTTTCTACTTTTAAGTTTTGCGGGTCTGGCATTCCAGCTTTGAGGACAGGCACAGATTTGGTTTCGCTGACCTCGAGAATGTCGCTAAGACCAATTGGTAAACCAGTCAGTTCTCGCAACGTGGAAATCAGGGCTTCAAGCGTGGGCAAGTCAACTCGAGTCGGCGCATTTTTTAAACTGGTCAACCGATAAAGCGTTGCAAGACGTTTATGATTCATGGCTCGAGAAAGTGCTAAAGCAGGAATTTGATGTTGCTCGAGCAGGTTTCTGAGTTTCCACTGAATTTGAATCATGCTCTGAGTATAGCATGAAATGAGTGTACGCTAAGTAAGAAATTCTAAGACCACACAATTACCAAATCTCGCATCATCGGCAAAGCTCGAGAGGCTTTCAAAACCAAAATTTGCACTCGGCTCGAGCAGCAAAAAGCCGGCATCGAAGCCAAACTCGAGAAACTGAGTGCTTGGACACCGACAAGAAAAACCGCCCTCGAGGGTTGAGGGCGGTTGATCGAATCTGTTTGAGGATTAAGCGTAACTCGCCATGACCTTATCCAAGCTCTCGCGGCTAGGGCGGGTCATGCTTTCAGGCAGCAATGCCAATGGGGTTTCATGAACATGTTCGGTGTCCAGCAGCGTCTTACGGCTTTCGTTGAGGTACACCAAGCCCGTGACCAACTCACCACTGCGCTGACCATCAGCTAACAACTTCAAGGCGCTGAGCCTATCAGTTGGATTGTGGTCTTTGCCCAGTTTCTTGAGTTGAATGGTTGGACCTTCGTGCAGTTTGACGCTCAAAACTTCGCCCGGTTCGTAATCCACGGCAATTTCATTGTATTCCTGAACAAAGGTGATGTCGTGAATCGCCACTTCGTGTTCCTTGCCGTAACTGTACGACTTGGTGCTTTTGTCGTCGTTGTTGAAGGTCACGCATGGCGAAATAATGTCCAAGACCGCAATGCCATTGAAGCTCATGGCGGCTTTGAGGAGTTCAGTCACTTGTTTGGCATCGCCAGCAAAGCTCCGAGCCACAAAGCCCGCGCCAGCAATGATTGCCTCGGCGCAAAGGTCAAGCGGTGGTTGTTCGTTTGTACCAGCGTATTTCAGCACTTGCCCTTCATCGGCGGTGGCGCTGAATTGTCCTTTGGTCAAGCCGTAAACACCATTGTTCTCGATGATATAAACCATTGGCACATTGCGGCGCACGATGTGCTTAAACTGCCCTAAGCCAATGCTTCCAGAGTCGCCATCGCCTGAGACACCAATGGCGGTTTGGTTGCGTTGCGCCAGCATTGCACCTGTGGCAACGCTAGGCATCCGCCCGTGAACCGTGTTGATGCCGTGAGCGCCATTCAAGAAATAAGCTGGTGACTTGCTCGAGCAGCCAATGCCGCTGAGCTTAATCACTTCGTGTGGCTTTAAGCCAATGCTGAACGCCGCGTCAATGATTCGCATTGAAATGCTGTCATGTCCGCAACCTGGGCAGAGGGTACTTGGTAAGCCCTTATAATCGGCTTTGGTCAAACCGATGCTGTTGGTGTTCGGTGCAACTGGGGATGGCGCAGTCATTATTTGACTCCTTTGACTCGAGCAGCCACGAACTCGCCGCTTAGCGGCAAGCCGTCGCAGTGGGCAATGCTGTGAATTTTAGCAGCAAATTCTGGGTATTCGGTGCGAAGCAAAATCGCCAATTGACCATGTTGGTTCATTTCAATCACAATCAGTTTATCGTGAGCGGCGATGAAATCGCGCACTTCACTGCCAAATGGCAAGGCGCGAACGCGCATGTAATCGCTCGAGACTCCGTCTTTGGACAGGATTGCCCGCCCTTCGACCATCGCAGGGTCAACGCTGCCCATGGCAATCAAACCGAGGCTCGAGCCTGTGCTATCAATGATTGGTTTTGGCACAATATCTCGAGCATGGTTGTGCTTGCGATCCAAACGCGCCAAGTTCTTCTGCCAATCCTCTGGGCGCTCCGAGTATGTAGCAAGGTCAGTGTGTCCCGTGCCTCGAGTAAAGTAGGCTGCGCCCATCGCATCCGTGCCGGGCAACGTGCGAGGACCCACGCCCAAGCCGTCCTCATCGCGGTAACGGGCAAAGCTATGACCCGCATTTTTGACATCTTCGGCGCTCAAGACCTTACCGCGATTCATTGGTTCGGTTGGGTATTCAAATGGCTCGGACATCCAAATGTTCATGCCCAAGTCAAGGTCGGAATTGACAAAAACTGGTGTTTGCAGTTGGTCAGCCAAGTCAAAGGCTCGCCAACCAAATTCAAAGCATTCTTTGGGGTCGCTTGGCAGCAGCACGATATGTTTGGTGTCGCCGTGCGATAGGTAGTACGTGCTTAATAAATCCCCCTGCGAGACTCGAGTTGGCAGCCCTGTGCTTGGACCCATGCGCTGCACATTCCAAACCACGATTGGCACTTCGGCGAAATAGGCATAACCCGCGAATTCGCTCATGAGGGAAATACCAGGACCCGAGGTGCTGGTCATGGCTCGAGCGCCACCCCAACCCGCGCCAATCAACATACCAATGGCGGCAAGTTCGTCCTCGGCTTGCACCACGGCAAAGGTGGCTTTGCCAGATTCCTTGTCTTGGCGCAACTTGGGAAACCATTCAATCATGCCATCTGCCAAACTGGTGGCAGGGGTGATCGGATACCACGCCAACACAGTGCAACCACCGTAAATCCCACCGAGCGCACCAGCCATGTTGCCATCAATCAGGATTTTGCCTTTGGTGGCATCCATCCGCTCGACTTTGTACGGATCGGACTTGACAATGTTGGCAGCGCACCAGTCAAAGGCAGCTTTGGCGATGGCAAAGTTAGGATCAACCAGTTTTGCCCGACCACCGAAATTCTTATTCAGGTAGGC
>JAAFJQ010000003.1 GCA_013298185.1 Deinococcales bacterium | reverse complement strand
TTTGATCGTGATGACACTGACTTTGGTGTCCATTGCCAATTGTCGAATCGAGGGGAGGACATAGCCTGCTTGCCAATCGCCAACGGCAATACGTTGTTTGATCTGCTCGATGATTTGCAGGTACATTGGTCGTCCGTCGGTTTGGGAAACCATCAGGTTGCTGTGTATATTCACATACTGAGTATACACAGTTTTGGGAGCGTGTCAAGCCTACCAAAGATGGCGCTCGAGTTTGCTTTGGTTTAGGCTGATACAAATGCCCGAATCCACACAAGCCATTTCTTTTCGCCCCGCGCTCGAGTTTGATTATGCTGCGCTTGCCGAGATTTTCAACACTGGCTT
This sequence comes from Deinococcales bacterium, assembly GCA_013298185.1. GTDB lineage: Bacteria > Deinococcota > Deinococci > Deinococcales > JAAFIG01 > JAAFIG01. The sequence continues at coordinate 69,746 of JAAFJQ010000003.1, read as the reverse complement.
CCAAAACTATTTTGTGCCAATCAACCTGACCGCCGCGACCCTCGAGAACATTTGTCGCACCGAAAGCAGCGACCTTGGCAGTGGGATTATCGCCATGCAGCACAACACCCCAATTGGCTTGTGCTTGGTCACACGGCGCGGCTCGAGAAGCCGTGTTCACGCGATGGGTGTTGCCCCAGCGTATCGCGGAAAAGGCGTTGGACAACAAATGCTCGAGCGTTGTGTAGCTGCTGCCAAGGCTCGAGGTGATAGCCGTATTTCGCTTGAGGTGATCACCGCCAATGTTGGCGCAAGGCACTTGTACGAAAAAAACGGATTTGTTGTGGAACGCAAACTGCTTGGCTTCACCCGTATAGCTCGAGAAGAAAGTTTCAGTAGCACAGCTCAACTCGAGCCAGTGGATTTACTCGAGTTCGCCAATATTCTGCGCTTAGAGAGCCGCGTAGAACTGCCGTGGCAACTGAACCCGCAAACGCTTGGACAGTTGGTTCGCCCGATGCAAGGGCTGATGCTCGAGAACAAAGCCTTTGTGCTGATTGGAAACCCCGAAGCCCCAAGCGTTGGCATTCGCAGCTTATTTGTGCGTCGCAGTGCAAAGCGCCAAGGATATGCCCGACGTTTACTCGAGACGCTGTTTAGCATGTATCCAAACCGCACTTGGAACATCAGCCCAGTTGTGCCAGAAGGTTTGCTCGAGGGATTTTTAAGCCAATTTGATTTTCTCCCCACGGAATTATCGCAACTCGAGATGCACCATGAATTTTCAGGCAGCAAGGAGTAACGACCCTTGAGCAGAGCAAAACCCAAAAAAGGATAAGCTGTTTAAATGGATATGCTTAACGTGGCGCAAACCGTCCTTGATTCCCAACCATTTAGCCGTTTACTTGGCACCGTTATTCACAGCATTTCAGCCGAAGGCATCACCTTGGAATTGGTGTTGCGAAATGACATGTTGCAACAAAATGGCTTTGCCCATGGTGGTGTTATTTCGTATTTGATAGATAATGCTTTGACGTTTGCTGGAGGTGGTGTACTTGGCGCAAATGTCCTGACCAGCGAATACAAAATCAGTTATGTGCGCCCTGCAAAAGGCGAACGCTTACAAGCTCGAGCTGTCGTTTTGCATTCAGGTAAACGCCAAGCGGTGGTGCGCTGCGATGCTTTTATCATCACAGCAGATTCAGAAAAATTGTGTGCCACGGCGCTAGGCACAATTGTCAGTGTGCCTGACGTATAAGTGTATAACTCGAGTTCTTCATATGTAAAACCCGCCAACTGGCGGGTTTTATGCGGGTTTGTACGGCATGACTTATGGTGAAACGGCAATGGCTCGGAGACTCTGAGCAAGTGTGCCAAGTAAAGTGGCGTTGCCGTTGCTCAGGTTTATTTGGTACAAGTTTTGTGTACCTGCCACAGTCAAGGCGGCAACAGCATTGCCTGTGGCAACCGTGCCAGAAGTGCTGACTTTGACACTGGCTGGAATGTCAAAACCAGCCAAACCTGTGAAATTCAGCGTTGCACCATTCAAGGTGATGGTTTTACCTAGGGTTTGCGTACCAGCGTTTGCTGGGTTTTGAATCAACAATTGTTTATTGACTGGCTCGAGGGTGTACATGGTAGTCACACCACCAGTCAGTGGTTGAGCAAAACTGTTGGTGTACGCCGTGGCGTTTAAGCCTGTTGCACCCGCCGGTAAGCTGTTCAGGGCGGCATCAGGATTTGTACCAGCCGGACTTGGAGAGCTGCCATCAACGCCAGCGCCATTACTGGGGTTGATACGGAAGTTCAGTCCATTCCCTGTGACCACGCGAATCCGGTCAACTGTGGGGTTAAAGTCCATGCCATAAGCGATGCTCGAGGCGGGAAAGTCCACGGGGCTGCTACCTGCGTCAACAAAAGCAATGCTTCCGGTTGGACCCACAGCCGTACAAGTTCCAAGTTGCGGGTCAATCACATAAAGCGTACCAGTGTCCGCGCTGCTGTTCACCGCTAACCCATATAACTGCCCTGTTTGTGGGCGGAACGAAAGGGCGACCAGTGTCTCGCCGATGGCAATACCTCCTGTTGCACCGTTGCTTGGCAGGCTGGCGATGGTTGAAGTCCCTGAAGTTTGTGGATTAAAACGCACCAATTGCGTACCAGCTTCGTTTAAGCCAATGATTTGCTGGTTGCTTTGCGCCAAAGCGATGTCGCGGATGCTTGGTAAGCTGCCAAATGAACCCAGCGAGGTCATCGCACCAGTGACAAGGTTGATGCTGTATAAACCGGCTGTTCCACCAACCGCCAGGTTGGCGTAAGCGATGCCAGCACTGACGGGTGTGTTTGATGCGGCAGTGTTGACCCCAGCCAGAATGTCCATGCCAGCTTGTCCAGCCAAGGCGGGTACTGCTCCGCCAACGGATAGACTGGATTGATTGATTTGCGTGCCGCTGTTTGGTGGGTTTTGAATCAGTACATTTCTGGTGGTCGTATCCAAAGTGTACATGGTAGTGATACCACCGTTGTTGGCGTTGTTGTTGGTATAAGCGGCTGCATTGACGCTGGTGGTTGCACCGTTGATGTTGCCATCGGGGTTGATGCCATTGATGCTATTGTTATCGGAGTCCACCAGAGCGCCGCTATTTGGGTTTATACGGAAATTAAATCCTGTGTTGCTGACCACTCGAGCGCGGTCAGCAGCAGGGTTGAAGTCCAAGTCAAAATCTGTTCCGGTTATGGGTAATGATGCCAATGTCGTGCTATCAACAAAGCCAGCGCTAGCGCCCACGATTTGCGCTGTGCCATTGTCAGGATTCAGGACGTACAGCTTTGGTTCACCTATGTTATTGACTGCCAAGCCGTACAGCAAGCCGTTTTGTGGGCGCACATCAATGGCGTACAACGTATCACCTGATTGTATACCACTAATTGTCATGGTGCTTAAGGCATTGCTTGGGTTGCTCGAGTCTAGGCGCAGCAACTCGTTACTTGTGGTTAAGGCATAGAACGGCACACCTGTTACGACAGGAGGTGGTGGGGGAGGTGGAGGCGGTGGGGAAGGTGGCGGAGGTGGTGATTGACAAGCGACAAAGACGCTCAGGGCGAACAGCCAAATCAAAGGTATTTTCATGACTCGAGCTTACACCCTAATTCAATTTTTGGACATGAGTTAATTCAAAAACCTGTGTATGACGACAGTTACATCAATGCTTTAGATTATTGTGATGTCGGCATTTTTTGGTGCGATGCTTTTTGCACCAGTTCAGATCCCCCAAAATGGTGCGCCACGGCGCTAGGCACAATCGTGACCACATCCGATGGGTAAGTGTATAAGAGCTGACAGCTTGTATCTGTAACTCGAGTATGGTGGATAAAATACGCACTTACTCAATGCAACATTCAACTTCTCGAGCTTAGCTTGAATCTCAAATGGTTTTTTTAGCAAAATTTCTAAGCTCACCAAAATCTCGGTTTGAATGATTTGCTCGAGGTGCAAGGCAGAACTCGAGAATTGGTCGCAATAGCCTCGATTTTCGAGTCTGTCCTACCAATTCCAAATTTTTAGTGCCTCAATCAGTGTGGCAATGCAAACCAACCAAAACGCATCCCACCAATGATGGTATTTGATTGTCTGAGCTTGCGTGGGAAATTTATACGCCCGAAAAAGCATGGCGTAGATAAAAATAGCTACGAACAACAACCAGATTTCGGTTTGGTTGCTTGGAACTTCGGTGACTGATGAACTGCCAGCCAAGAACGCTGCGGGTATGACCGCCAATGCAAAGGCAGTTATCACAATCAGTGCGCGTCGAACAATACCAACGGGCTTGCGAATATTGGGAAAAACCGCGAGGGGTAACTCGAGCAACCATGTGAAAAGCCAAGCTCCGACCATCACCACACTCAAACGAAAAATCCCAAAGAAAGCCGTCTCGAGGATGGGAAAAGGCGCGAGTTCAAATTCGTCCAGCATCAACCAAGATAAAAAAAGAACCAATCCCAAATTGAGAAAAGCCAGAAAATCAGGGTTGTAATTGATGAAATCCTGAACTGTATTTGGTGGTGCTTTCCCTCGAGCGGGTGTGACCATAACCCGAGGTGGTTTGGGATTGCTTGGCTTGGGTTTCTTGGGTTTTGGAGGCGGTGTTGGATTGCGCTTAGTGACCAAAGCACCAAAGGCTTTGGCATCGGCTGGACGATCTGCCATTTGTAAGGATAAACCCTTGGTGATGGCTTCTCGCAAACCCACACTGAGTTGAGGATTGAGTGGGTTCAGCACCGCGCCATTCATGCGGTCAATTGCGGTTGGTGGCATCACCCCTGTCAGCGCATGGTAAAGCGTGGCAGACAGCGCGTACACATCGGTAGCCGCACCGACTCGAGCCTCGGAACTGTACTGCTCAAGCGGTGCGTAACCCGGTGTGACCATTCGCGTGTGACGCATGGTTTGACCAGCCTTGAAGACTCGAGCGCTACCAAAATCTATCAGCACCACCCGAGCGGTCTTGGTTAAAAACACATTGCCGGGTTTAATATCGCGGTGCAGCAGCCCTGCGCCATGCACAATCTCGAGGGCATTGCAGAGGTGCTGGGCGATGTCGCGTACTTCTTGGGCTTTGAGTTTGCCTTTTTGCAGAATTCGGGCTTCTAAGGTTTGTCCTTCTAAGTATTCCATTGCCATGTACACCGTGTTGTTGGCTTCAAAAGTCTCATAGACATCCACAATGTTGGTCGAGTTATGTCCTTGCATCAGTTGCTTTAAGATGCGGGTTTCCTCGAGAAAATCGGTTTTGGCTTGGGTAAAGTTCAAACCCGAAGGTGGAATCACCCGCCCTTGGATGCGCTGCGAGCCATCGGGGAAGAATTCTTTAATTGCCACGGTTTGCTTGTTTTTTCTGGCGAGGTAAGTGATGCCAAAACCCCCCTGTCCAAGCATTTTCCCAAAACCATAGCCGTTCAAGGTGGTGTTTTCGGGCAAGTAAACACTGGTCAGGTTTGCGCCACAACTCGGGCAAGTTCCATCCAATTCAGCGACGCTCGAGCCGCAAACGTAACAAACACTCACAGCTTTAGTTTAGTACAACATGCTCTATTCAGATGGGGGCGAGTCCCAACCCCAAGCCAAAAGTCGTTTTTTGCTCATCAGGCTCGAGTGATAGAAAATAATACCGTTGCCAAAGTTGCGCCAACTCGAGTTGCAAGTCTTTGGCTTGGCTTGGCAAGAGCTGCAACCTGCCAAAAAAGTGCATCAGTGCAGGTGAATCGGCTTGCAGCAATTCACTGAGTAACCACTGTTGTTGCCAGTTGTCTTTGGGGGTTAAAGCAAAATGGGTTTTTCCATCTGGGTCAAGAAAAAACCGTGTCCCCCAAAGGCTTGGGTGGCGTTGTTCTAAAAACTGCTCGAGGCTGTGAAGCATGGCTTTTTGCAGGTCTTGCAATTGGTCTTGCAGCAATTCGCCATAACCAGTAAAACTCGAGGCAGCAAATGGCATAAAGTAATTCTGAGCCACCGCTTGGTAGAAACGCATCCGTCCAGCGCTTGGCATTTCTTGGAGTAATCCGTGTTTCACAAGTGTTTGCACATCGTTAAAGGTGCGTTTTAAGTCTCGAGTCAGTAGCTTGGCAGCTTCAGAAACGCTTCTTGGTTGCGGCATGAAAACCCCGAGCAATTGACGGTATTTTTCTTTGTACAGCAAAGCAATGGCACTCGGCTCGAGAACAATTTGAAATGGTGGCTCTGGAAAGTCTGGAATCATCCACTCAGATTTTAGGCTGTTTTGCTGAGCCAAGTTGCGCCAAAATTCAAACCATGAATCTTTTAGCAGCTTACGGCTTTGCAGTTTTAATCGGAATAGCTTTACTTTTTCAAACAGCCCTTTTGTTCGGAGCGCCATGGGGACACCTGACCATGGGCGGAGCGCACCAAGGCGTGCTGCCCATCGCCATGCGCCGTGTGGTGGCAGTCTCGATGCTGCTCTTGGTGTTTTTGGCACTGGTGGTACTGACTCGAGCCAATGTGGTCTTTCCAGATTTGTTGGGCGTGGCTCGAGTCCTGATTTGGTTTGTGGTTGCCTACTGCGGCTTAGGTGTGGGGCTACACATCATCACACCAAGTTATTGGGAACGGGTACTTTGGCTACCACATGTGGTTGGGCTGCTCAGCTGCTCATTGCTGGTGGCGCTTGGATAAGGTTTCTTAGAAACTGTTCATCAATGAAATCCGTGAATCGTTGGGCAAAGCACACTGTGCCACGTTCGCACTAACTTAAGGAATTTTCTCGAGGATCAAATCGTAAAAACGCAATGCCTTACGTACTCCCCCTCGCTTCGCTCGACCCCTCAAAGAGGGGTGCTGGTATTATGAACTTGGCTTCTCGAGTTACATAACTGGAACGAAAAGCGAACCCGAACCCCTCTCCCTGCGCGAAGCGCGTACTTTGGGAGAGGGTGACGAAGTCGGGTGAGGGGCTGACTGACTGCAATTTTACATGTACTCGAGAGGTTTTTGCTGTTAAGATGATCTGTTGACCAATCGTAAAGGAATTCCTTACTGCGGTACAACATCCTCTGGCACTGGTAAACCCAACCCCTCGAGTTGCGGCACAATGGTTTTCTTATCGCCGACCAAGACCCAAATCGCATTCTCGAGTTGAATGGCATTCTTGGCTATGGCATTGACACTGGCAGTGCTGATTCTGCCAAGCGCAGCGCTTTCGGCAGCTAAATTGGCAAAGCTCCTGCCTTCGGCACTCAAGGACGATGCGCTAAACACAATGTACTCTGGCGTTGCGAGACTGTCATAAATACCGCTCAGCTGGCTTTGTACTGCCTTTTGCGTTTCCGCATCGGTGATGCCTTGTTCGGAAATCAACTTGAATTCCTTGAGGATTTCCTTGATCGATTCACCTGTCACGGTGCTGTCTACGGCGCTGCGGGTGTTGAGGATGCCGTAAGTGTTTTCAAATATAAAACTCGAGCCAATGCCGTAGGTGTAGCCCTTGTCTTCGCGTAAATTGGACATCAGTCGGCTGGTGAATGTCCCTCCCAAAACCGTGCCGAGCGTGGCGTACTCGAGGTAATTGCTGTTATACCCAATGCTTGGCGTAAAAACCCGCACAAAGGTTTGTGGTGAATCTGGGCGATCCACAATCAGTAAACGGGCTTTACTTAGGCTTGGCGCGGGCATCGGCAGCATGGCTTTGGTTGCGCCTGTGCCTTTCCATGCACCGATGGTTTTCTCGAGGATGGAGCGCACTTGCTGCACACTTAAATCACCTGCCATAAAAATTTTTAAGTTGGCTGGATTGATGATTTCACGATAACGATTTCGTACTTGATCTAAGGTCAGTTTTTTGACTTGGGCTGGACTGACAAAACGCCCCATTGGGTGACTCGCACCATGAAAGGCATTCATGGCAATCTCGAGCGATAAACGGCGCGGGTCGTCGGGCAGGGATTCGCGTTCAAAATTCAGACCTGCCCGTTCATTCTCAAATTCATCTTGGGTCAGGAGCGGCGAGGCAATGGCTTCGGTCAGCAGTTTCAAACTCGGCTCGAGGTTGCGAGATAAGGTTTTGCTGTTGATTGAAAGTTGTTTAACATCGGCGCTGGTACTTAAATCTGCGCCCAGACTGCTTAACACCCTCGAGAAATTCTTGGTTTTGCTGCCCTTATCCAGCAATCCTGCCAAGAGCTGCGTGCTACCAAGCACGCTTTCCGAGCCTGTGCCTTGGCTGCTCGAGACTCCAAGGTAAGTCATGGGGAATTGTCCAGATTGCCAGTAGGACACAGGAATACCGTTGGATAACTTAAATTCAGTGTTCTTTGGGAAGGCAAAAGCAGCGCTGCTGGCATCGCTTGGGCGGGTGTCTCGAGTGGTAGCATCGGTGCTTGGGCTGGCTGGTAACACCGTTAAAATCAGGCGGTCATTGCTTGGTAAAAAAGTGCGGCTCGAGGCAACCACGGCGTTGATGTTGAGTTTCTTGTACTTCTCCAAACTCTGCAAAGTGTAGTTGGGGTTGCCATAATAATACGCATCTATGTTCATGGTTTGCGCCCGACCAACCAGTTCTTGCATACCACCAAGTAAATTCTTTTCAGTCGCAGCGATAGCTGTGCTGAGTTCCGCCGCCGTGACACCTTTTTGCTGAAATTCTTGCAGCATTGCATTCATTTTTTGTTCCAAGGCACTTAAGCTGACCCCTTCGCCCGGAAAAGCCGTGAAGTTCACCTGAGACTCGAGGATGCCGCCTTGGACATACGCATAGGCATCCGAGGCAATGCCCTCATCCAAGAGTTGTTCGTTGATACGGTTTTGCAAAATCGTGGTCACGACATCAAGTTTTAAGTAATCATCCGAACCAATTTTTGGTACGCGCCAAACCATGCTGACTCGAGGTTGTGAAACCCGATCCACAAAAGTAGCGCGTTTTTCACCCATCGAAACCTTGGCTGGTACGGTTTTTCGCAGTGTATCGTTTTTACGGGCTAAACCAGCAAAGAGTTTTTCGATTTGTGGTTTGACATCCGCCACTTTTGAAATTACCTGCCACCAAGAGCGAAATGTTGTTCGGCACGTAATACGTGGCAAAAAAGGCTTTGACATCCGCGACCGTCGCCGCATTCAAATCGATGGGTGAACCAATCGTGCCTCGATAATATGGGTGATCGCTTGGGTAAATCAGTTGGTTAATCGCTTCATCAGCTTCGCCATACGGGGTGTTTTCGGTGTTTTGCCGCCGTTCATTCAACACCACAGCCCGTTGCAAATCCAATTTTTTCTGGTCAATGTTCTCACCCAACGCCTCGAGCCGGTCAGCCTCGAGCCAGAGCAGCGTTGGCAGGGCTTTGGCAGGGGCGCTCGAGTAGTACAAAGTCATGTCGGGCGCAGTAAAAGCATTGTTCGTGCCGCCGTAACTTTCGATGATCTGGTCATATTGCCCTTGAGGAACACGTTTTGTTCCCATGAACATCAGGTGTTCAAACAAATGGGCAAAACCAGAGCGGCGGTCTGGCTCATCCTTTGAACCAACTTTGACCAAGAAATTCACGGTCACATTGGGGCTGCGGTTGTCCTCGTGGAGAATCACCGTCAAACCGTTTTTCAGTGTGTAGCGCTCTGTTTTCAGCTCGAGCGCACCAGCTCGAGGCAGGAGCAAAGCTGCGCCAACCAGCAAACCAATCAGTAAACTTTTTTTCACATTACAAAGCATAACGCATTGATACTTCAAAAAAATGACTGAACTGCAAATAGAAACCCTTGTCATTCCCTCGAGAAAAAAGATACATTGCCTTGTGAATGTTGTTGCCACTCATCGCACTGTGAACGTCATTGCTACCCTCGGCGCACTCCACGCCAAGTCCCCGCTTTACAATGCCCAAACGGTTCTTGAGCTACTGAATTTCTTGGGTGCTAAAAAAGTGCTGCTGGCGAACACCACCGCCCAAAGCTGGCAATCAGGTACTTGGCGCGACCTTGATGACCCTATGCTGTTCGCCCTCGAGGATGCGCGGATCAATTGCTTTGGTATTGCCCCAGATTGGGCGTGGGCAGAAGCCGAACAACAAAAAATGCTCGAGTTTTTGCAGCAGTTTCCCCAAGGTCAAAAGCGCCTTGCCGAATTTAACACCGCCGAACGCGACCTGAAAACCGCACTCGAGATTCCACTCGATGCCCAAACTGTGCATGGCAGTTTGCTCGAGACGGTCACAGCCCATCATCAACGCACTACACAAATTCTCGAGGAAGGTCCTGGCACAGCTCATCGAATCGAGCGCCTACAAAAAGTCGTGGCTGCCCTCGAGCCAGATGCGGTGCTGCTGGCAACTTTGGATGATGTGCCTGTGCTGCTTGAAATGGGACTCGAGTTACCAGACCTGACTGGGTTTGCCCCAAGCGAAGCCAGCCGCTTTCGCGCCATCATAGATAGGGCATACCGCTTAGAAGATCACGATGACTTGGATGCACTGGTGCATCAATTGCTTGCCTTGGATGCTCCTGCCGACACATCTTTAGCACGAATGGCTCTCGAGGCGCGGTTCGCCGCCAGTGGTTTGTACCTCGCTGTGGGCGACTGGGCAAGCGCCAGAGATTTACTCGAGGCAGTCTCCCAAGGGCAATTCGAGCGCCCGAGTTACTTAGCAGGTTACGTCCTTGCTCGCCTTGGACAAGTCCGAGACTTGATGCTCGAGCGTGACCGCGCCAAACGAGCCTACACCGCCGCCCTAGCCCTATCGTTTTGTCCACTCGAGGCAAGGACTGTGGCACAAGCTGGTTTAGCACAACCATTTAGTTTGAGTGAGTAATTAGAGAAAAGAGGAAAGGTTAAAGAGGAAAGTAAACCAATCATCTTTAACCTTTCCTCTTTCCTCTTTGACCTTTAACCTTCAAAGCTCATAGCTCACAGCTCACAGCCCCTTAAACTACCCCATGCTCGAGAAACTCCAGCGCTTACTGATTGAACAAAAAACCGTGCTGCGTCTAGCCAACCCAGAGCGCGGGGTGCGTGTTGCCCAAGGTTTACACCAATTGCAAATAGCCATGTTTGTTGTGCAGGTCGGACTGATTTTTTTGGTGATGCTTGGTATTTTACTGACTCGAGGCTCGAGTCGGGTGGTTGAGGTTTGGACTTGGTTTTTGGTGATTGGTGTTTCTTTGCATGTTTTTGCAGCGGTTTTTTCGGAACGGGCTTTTCGAGAAGAACCCAGTTTTCCTGTTCTGATGCGTTTTTGTATTTTAACGGCTGTCTCGAGTGCGATTCCTGCGATGCTGGCAGCTTTGGCTTTTTTGTTCGAGGGTTTTTCTTGGGGTGTGCTGGGTTTACTTGCCTCGAGTCTGGTGGCTTTTGTGATTGGTCGCTCGAGGCTGGAATTGTTGTCTTTTTTGGTGCCGCAACTCCAAGAAAACGATTGAAATGCTAGACTGACTTAAGTATGGCAGCCAAGCGCGAGATGGTGGTGTTCACAGGTTTACTGGCGATTGTCGGTGGAGCCAGTTTTTTTGCTTTGCGCCCCAATGAAATCCCTGCGGCGCAAAATGCACTCGAGCGCCTACCTATTCGGGTTTCTGTGGCAGGAGAGGTCAATAAGCCGGGGGTGTATCAATTACCTTGGGGTTCTCGTACCGAATCTGCTATTCAGATCGCGGGTGGTGCAACCAGCAAAGCCGAAATGAGCCTTGTTAATCCGGCTCAAATCCTGACCGATGGCGACCAAGTTCGTGTTCCAAGTAAATCAATTGCCCCCTCAAGCCAGATGAGTAGCGCCCCCTCAAGCCAAACTGGTGCAGCAAGCTCGAGTCAGCCGCTCCTATCCGGTCAACGAATCAACCTCAACACCGCAACCCAAGCCCAAATCGAGGGTTTACCAGGTGTTGGACCAAAAATGGCAGCGCGGATTATAGAAGCCCGTCCACTCTCGAGCCTGAAGGATTTAGATGCAGTCAAAGGCATTGGACCGAGTATGCTGAAAAAACTCGAGCCTCTGGTCAGTTTCTAATGATTGGAGCTTGAGATGTTCATCACCAAAGACCTCGGGGTCATGCCCTACCAACAAGCCTATGCTTTGCAACTCGAGACACATGCTCGGGTGGTGGCTGGTGCAACCCCAGCCTTATTGCTGCTCGAGCATCCTAGGGTGATCACCCACGGGCGCAAAGACACTGAAACCACCAACCTTGTCACCCCGCTCGAGGTACTTGCCAAGCTCGGCATAGATGTGATCAGCACCGAACGCGGCGGCACTGCCACGTATCACGGGCTTGGGCAGTTGGTGGCGTATCCGATTTTTCCTGTTGGACGCAAAGTGCGTGATTTCCTGCGTCGTCTCGAGCAAGTGCAAATTCGGCTGCTCGAGCAGTATGGTGTTCTCGCCCAAGGCAACCCGGGGTACGCTGGCGTGTACGTGGAAAGCGATAAAATCGGTAGCATTGGCGTTGCGATTCGCCAAAATGTTGCCCTGCATGGTTTGGCATTGAACATCAACACCAATCTTGCGGACTTTGATTTGATCATCCCATGTGGTTTAACCGACACCCGAATGACCAGTTTAGAAAAAATCCTTGGACACTCCATACCAATGCCTGAAGCCAAAGCCCATCTCGAGCGGGCTTTTCGGCTCGAGTTTGCTGAGTACAAATGGCTCGAGGAGCGAGCGGTGAGCTACGAGCTATGAGCTTTGCTTGACTTGTATGTGTTGTTTAGAGCCTCCGAAAGGTCCAAAATTCTTACAGATTTATCATTAAATACGTAAATGGAAAAACAGGGCGAACACGGGGGTTCGCCCCTACCTCACGCATTTTTCATGCCTTGAATGTAGGGACAGACCCCTGTGTCTGTCCTGTAACTTACGATGAAATGGCATTCTTTCGGAGGCTCTATGTGTTGTTTAAGCGGGTGGTAATCTCACCCGCATTTTGCTGTCGCAAAATGCTCTCGCAAAAGTCACCCTCTCTCGCAATTTGCGAGAGAGGGTCGTGCGTAGCACGGGGTGAGAGTACCGCGTCTCTAAGCACACAATCATCGAAGCCAAAATGCTTTAAGATTTGATGGTGATTAAACCTGCCCGTGAATACGATTTTCCAGTGGTGAAAGATGGAGTGCGTCTTAAAGATGCACCGCTACCTGTGCGTGAACGTAAACCCGATTGGTTAAAAGTTTCCTTGCCGAGCGGGATTGGTTACTCGAGCATCAAGGATATTGTTGGGCGACATGGTTTAGCCACGGTTTGCCAAGAAGCGATGTGTCCAAATATCGCGGAGTGCTGGAGCGCAGGTACAGCTACGTTTATGTTGTTGGGAAGTGTTTGTACCAGAGCCTGTAAGTTCTGTGCGGTCAACACAGGCAACCCTCAAGGGCGAATAGACGAATCCGAACCAGATCATATTGCCGAATCGGTTGAACTGATGGGCTTAAAGTACGTTGTTCTGACCAGCGTAGACCGCGATGACCTGCCCGATGGCGGCGCAGCTCATTTTGCCCGAACTGTAGAGGCTATTAAAACCCGAGTGCCAACTGCCAAAGTCGAAGCCCTGACCCCAGATTTTCAAGGCAATCTCGAGGGTGTTTACACCGTGATTGATAGCGGTGTCGAAGTCTATGCCCAGAACCTCGAGACGGTACGGCGCTTAACCCATCCAGTCCGAGACTCGAGGGCAAGTTACGAGCAAACCCTGCATGTGCTTCAAGGCGCAAAAGCCTATAAGCCCAGTGTGTATACCAAAACCAGCCTGATGCTCGGACTTGGCGAAACCCGAGAAGAAATCCGCGAGGCATTGCGTGATATTCGAGCTGCTAACGTGGATATTGTCACCTTTGGGCAGTACCTGCGCCCCACCCGTAACCACTTGCCTGTGGAGCGTTATATTCCACCTGCCGAATTTGATGAAATTCGCATTGAAGCCCTCGAGTATGGTTTCCTCGAGGTTGTGGCGGGTCCGTTGGTGCGCTCGAGTTACAAGGCAGAACAGGTGTTGAAGGGCTGAGGAGGAAAGAGGAAAGGTTAAAGAGAAAAGTAAAAATCTTTACGCACCCTTCCTCTTTTCTCTTTTCTCTTTTACCTAATTTGTACACTGCTTGGCTCGAGGCGCACGCCTTCGACAAATTTTCCGTCCTTGTCCACTGGGGTCAGGGTGGTTTGGGCGCTGCCTGCAATACCAACTGCAAAAGCAACTTGGCTGACTTGTTCGCTTGTACCAATGGCTAGGACTGTGAAACTCGAGGGGAAGGTCTGAGCTGGGTTATCCGAAGCAATTCTGACCAGCACACTTTCTTGCACCACGCTTTTTAGGGTGGCGGAAATGCGGCGTGGTTCATAAGAAATCACGCTGACGTTGGTTGGGGCGTCAACCCGAACATCGCTCGAGAAAAAACCATCGGGGCGACTCGAGATGTTGATGCTGGCTTCAAGGTTGCTGCTTTGGATTTGCTCGAGTTCACTGCGAGCGCCTTGGATTTGTAAGCGCACGGTTTTGGGTAAGTCTTGGATCACGCGGTTTTCGCTTAAGCCTCGCACCTCGAGTGGCACTTCGATGCTTCGGGTTGCTGTGGTGCGGCGCTCGGTGGTGGCAGCAAACCACAAGACAATCGCAATCAGTAACGCCCCAAGTTTAGCCAACCAATTTTCAAACCAACCATAACGCCGTAACTGCTCGAGCAGTTTAACCTGCATTGCCAACCTCAGAACTAGCTTGCATTGCCAACCTCAGAAGGATTTTGACGACTTTCTTGGAGTTTTTGTCTGGTTAAACCAAAACGCCGAATTTTGCTGGGTGCGGTTTTCTGCACGGTGGATGTGCGAAGCCGTTCGCGCAACTCGAGGACGGTTAAATCTGGGCTAAGAACCCCGCTTTCGGCTAAGCGAACCGAACCGCGTTCCTCGGAAACCACAACAATTAAAGCATCGGTCTGGTCAGATAAACCCAACGCTGCACGGTGGCGCGTGCCAAGAAAACGCTGCACCCCGCTTGAATCGCTTTGCAGTGGAAATAAGCAACCCGCTGCCCGAATCCGTCCGTGCTGCACAATCACCCCGCCATCGTGTAGCGGTGTGTTCCGAGCAAAAATGGTCTCGAGTAAACCACTTGAAACTTCAGCATCGAGTTTAATCCCACTGCCAGCGTAATCGCCCAGCGGCGTTTGGCGTTCCAAGGCAATCAGCGCCCCAATTTTACGTTCTGCCAACCATTCCACAGCTCGAGTGATTTCGTTCAGCGCCAAGAACTGCGGGGTATCCTCGGTTTGTCGTGGTCTGCCAACCCGCTCGAGAACAGCGCGGAGTTCAGGTTGAAAAATCACAATCAAAGCAAACACACCAATCGCTGCGATCCGCTCGAGAATCGCGTACAGCGTGGTCAAACCCAACCACCGAGCCGCGTACAAAGTCAAGCCAAAAACCACCAAACCGCGCACCAAGTTCAGTGTGCGTGAATCCGCCATCAGACGGTAGGCTTGGTAGAGCAGTACCGTGACCAGCGCAATATCGAGGAAATCAAGGAAAGTAAACATATAAAACGAAACGGTTTTGAATTTTTCGTTCCTCTTTCCTCCTTCCTCGAGTTCTCTTATTAGCCTACTCGAGAATCGTTTTTTTTGCCTTGGGCTATTTGGCGTACTTGTGCCGTACAACTTGAGACAGGCAAACGTCTATAAGAATCTGCGCTACAATTTTGCCATGCGCTCGATGCGTTTCCTCTACTTACTGCTTTTTCTTTCCTCTTTCCTCTTTCCCCTTTCCTCTGCCCTTGCCCATGCTGTTGCTGTGAATTTAGATACCTTCACCGAAGGCAAAGACCTTGTCGTCCTGATGAACGGTGTCCAAGGCGAACCCATCAACGGTGCGACCCTTGCCTACAGTTTTTTATCCGATGCTGGCGAAATCTCGAGTGGCACAGTCAAACCCATTGCCGACGGTGAGTACCGAGTTCCAGTGCAAATCCCAAGTGGTACGTACACCCTGAAATTCCGCGATACCACCTTCCCACAAGAAGCCCTCGAGGTGGCTGCCACTGTGCAGTTTCCACTGAAAGAACCAGTGCGTTTGGTTTTACCGCCTTCAAAAGTTGGTCAACCCGACATCACCCTCTTAATCATTTTGGCTGCATTGCCCGTGGTGATTGCCTTGATTGCCTTGGCATTGGTCTTATTCACCCGCCCCAAGAATAAGGAAGTCCAGCCATGAAGCTCTCGGGCTACCCTTCTCGAGTTCCCCCTCATGGCTCAAAGCTCATAGCTCAAAGCCTGTTTGTTTTCCTGATCGCTTGCGCCCCACCCCAACAAAACGACCTGACCGTCAAACTCGAGGTCACGAATCCCAAAGTTGGTTTTGCCCCAATCACCCTGACCTTGCTCTATCAAAATAAGCCCCTCGAGAATGCCGAAGTGATTGTGCGTGGTGATATGACCCATGCGGGTATGGCACCTGTCCAACAAACCGCTAAGGCAATCGGCAATGGGCGTTATCGGCTCGAGGCGTTTCATTTCACCATGTCGGGTGATTGGGTGCTGAGCATCACCGCCAAGACCAATTCCAAAACCCTGCTTGGCGAAACGAGGCTTGGGGTGAACCCATGAATCATCCATGACCCGTTTAGACGTTTTGCGTGTTCCACTTCTGGGTGGTTTTCTGCGCTGGCGTTACTCGAGGTTTGTGCTGCAAGTGCCGCTGCTGGCAATCGCACTTCTTGCAATTTACGATGGTTTTTCTGGGCGACAACTCGCGCCAACCAACACCGCAACCGTGGCGGTTTGGGTGCATTATCGTGGGCTGGTGGCTTTGGCAATTGCTGTGTTTGGTAATTTATTTTGCGCCGCTTGCCCTTTGATGCTGACTCGAGGTGCGACCAAACTGGCGAAGCGTTTCCTGCCCGAATTTTCTTTCCCTCGAGCGCTAAAAAACAAGTACTTGGTGCTGGCTGCCACACTTGTATTCCTATTTTCTTATGAACACTTTGACCTCTGGGCAAGTCCTTGGCTGACGGCTTGGCTGATTGTTGGGTATTTTGTGGCAGCGTTTTTTGTGGATGCACTTTTTCCGGTGGGAACATTTTGCAAATATGTTTGCCCACTGGGTAACTTCAACTTTGCGCTCTCGACGGTTAGCCCAACCCAAATTACTGCCAAAGACCATAACGTCTGCTCGAGTTGCGAAGGCAAGTACTGTCTCAATGGTCGGCTCGAGACTGCCAGCACTCGAGCGCCGATGCTTGGCAACCGCGCCGAGCATGTGCTGTTGCAACTCGAGCCAATGAACGCCAAACCACTTGGGGCGTTCTCGGGCTGCGAAACCAATTTGTTTGTGCCGAGTATCAGCAGCAACGAAGATTGCACGCTCTGCCTGAACTGCGTTCGGGCCTGCCCGTATGACAATGTCGCGCTCGAGGTCAGAAATCCGTTGCGTGAAGCATTGCATAGCAAACCCAAAACCGATTGGACTTGGTTTGTGCTGCTGCTGACTTGGGCGGGGCTGCTGAATGCCTTTGCGATGATTCCGCCGTATTATAACTTGGCAAATTGGCTATCTGGTCTGCTCGGTACTCGAGATGAAGCGCTGCTGTTGGCTTTGATTTTTGTGGTTGCACTGGGTTTAGGAGTTGGTCTGACGGTCTTGGCGGCTCGAGCCTCGGGTCATCTGCGCGATTGGGTCGGGGTTTTGTATCCGATTCTACTCTCGATTTGGGGCGGGCATTACCTATTTCATTTTGTGACTGGGGCAAACACCTTGTACCCCAACATCATCACCGCTTTCATGCGCCTAGGGTTGCCGCTCGAGCCAGCGCCTTTGGCGGTCACGCCGCGTTTGGATGCGATTTTTCCTTTTCAGGTGGTGGTGACATACCTCGCCTTTTTTGCTGGTTTGTACATCACGTACCAAAAAGCCTCGAGCCAAGCCAAGGATACTCGAGGTGTGGTTCTGAGGATGCTGCCTCAAGTGCTGTTGTTGTTGTTACTGAACATCCTGACGATTTTAATTTTTTCTCAACCGATGCAAGCTCGAGGTAGTTTACTCCAATAGTTTCATGAGAATAAAAAAATACAATCGGTCTTTTTTGACTTCATTGATGCTTTTAGCACAGATGACTCGAGATTCTGATTTTTTATGCTCATCTTGTTACTATGGTAGCTTCATGAGAACAAACGCGATACATGCTCGATAGGCTTACAATTGCTCTCACACAACAGCAAAGCCGCTTTTGGTGTCTCATGAGCCGCATCAATTCTTAGATTTGACTTTACCTGCTCTCATTGTGTTAAAATCTAGAACTGGAGCAGCGTCACAACAGAACCTCTTCGCGATAGCGAAAACCCCAAACGGTTCTCGAGTGCCTGCAACGTGCAACGCCTACGCTGGACATGGTTTTTTAAGGTCAAACCCGAGAGAGGAAACACGGTAACTCGCCTCGAGTCCCCCCAAGAACCACCAAAGCCACAAAGCCGCGCATACCTTTAGGGGGTAGTAATGAAGAAAATCACGGCTGCAATGTTGTTGACTGCTGCGCTCAGTGCGGGAGCTACCGCGTTCGCGCAAACAGGCACCAACCCAACTGGGCAAGTAGATCCAGCAACCGCCCAGACTCAAAACCAGAAACCAGCTGAATTGAAAGACATTCCAGCCGGTCACTGGGCATCCGCCGCCATCCAAGTCGCTGCGAACTGCGGTATCGTTCGTGGTTTCCCAGATGGCACTTTCCGTGGTAACGAACCAGTGAGCCGTTACCAAGCCGCCGCTATTGTTGCTCGTTTGCTCGACGCTGTCCGCAACGGCGAATGTGGCATTCCACGTTACGCTACCAAAGCTGACTTGGATGCTGCTATCAAAGCTGCACAAACTGGCGGAACTGCTCCATTGCCAACCAATGTCGCGACCAAAGACGACCTTAAGAATTTCTTGACCGCCGCTGACTTGGTTGTTTTGCAAAACGCCATCCAAGAATTGGCTGCTGACCTTGCCCAACTCGGTGTTCGCGTTGCCGAACTCGAGGACAACGCAGTCACTGCCGACGACTTGGCTCGCGTTGAAGAAATTGCCACCCAAGCCCGCGACCTCGCCGAAGCTGCTGCTGGCGCTGCCCAAGCTGCAAGCGACAGCGCTGCTGCTGCACAACAAGCAGCTGATGCAGCCGGTGCTGCCGCTGCTGGCGCTCAACAAACCGCTGATGCTGCTGGTGCTGCTGCCGACGCTGCCAACGCTGCTGCCGCCGCTGCCCAACAAACAGGCGACGACGGACTGGCTGCTGCTGCTGCTGCACAACAAGCAGCCGATGACGCTGCTGCTGCCGCTGCTGCTGCTCAACAGACCGCCGACGACGCATTAGGTGCTGCTGCTGCTGCCCAACAAACAGGCGATGACGCCATGGCTGCCGCTGCCGCCGCTCAAGAAAGCGCCGACGCTGCCGCTGCTGCTGCTGCTGCTGCCCAACAAACAGGCGACGACGCCTTGGCTGCTGCTGCTGCTGCCCAACAAGCTGCCGATGACGCTGCTGCTGGTGCAAGTGCTGCCCAACAAACCGCCGACGATGCAATCAACGCCGCTGCCAACGCCCAACAAAGCGCTGATGATGCAATGGCTGCTGCCATGGCTGCCCAACAAACCGCCGACGATGCACTGGCTGCTGCTGCCGCCGCGCAACAAACCGCCGACGACGCTGCTGCTGGTGTTGAAGTTGCACAACAAAGCGCCGACGACGCATTAGGCGCTGCTGCAAACGCACAACAAACCGCCGATGACGCTATGGCAGCTGCTGCTGATGCTGCACAAATGGCAATGGCTGCTCAAGATTCTGCCGACGCTGCCGCTGCTGCTGCTGCTACCGCGCAACAAACCGCCGACGATGCACTGGCTGCTGCTGCCGCCGCGCAACAAACCGCCGACGATGCTGCTGCTGGTGTTGAAGTTGCACAACAAAGCGCCGATGACGCATTAGGCGCTGCTGCAAATGCACAGGAAACCGCCGACGACGCTATGGCAGCTGCCATGGACGCCGCCGACGCTGCTGCTGCTGCTTTGGCTGCTGCCGAAGTTGCACAACAAACTGCTGATGATGCCTTGGCACTTGCCCAAGAAGCCCAACCAGCTGGCGATTACGCCACCAACGACGACTTGGCTGCTGTTGCAGAAACCGCCAACCAAGCCCGTGACCTTGCCGAAGCAGTCGCTTCTGCCCTCGAGAACTTGCCAGCCGGTGTTGACCCAGCCGCATTTGCCGACTTGACCGATCAAGTCGAAGCAACCAGCATCGCTGCTGACACCGCACTTGCTCAAGCTCGTGAACTCCAAGACCGTTACGACGAACTCAATGGTCGCATTGACGACCTCGAGAGCCAACTCGGCGAACTCGGCGCAACCGTCGAAGGTCAAGCCGACAGCATTGCTGCTCTAAACGACCTTGTTGTTCTTTTGAACCAAGACGTGCTGAGCCTCCAAGACCGCACAACCCAACTCGAGCGCGGCTTGTCCGTGACCAATGCTGGTTTGGCTGACTTGGCTGACAGCGCTGCAAGCCAAGACGACTTGGAATCCTTGCGCGAATTCACCACGCTCCTCCGCCGCGACCAAACCGCCCTTGCTGACCGCGTTGGCTCTGTTGAAGCAGACTTGGCTCGAGTCGCAGGACGTGTTACAGCTGTCGAAGGTCGCGTTGCTACCCTCGAGGCAAGTGCTTTCACCATTGGTGGAACAATCAGCTTGACCTACAACACAGCTCGAGTTTGGACCACCGCTGGTGGCGCAAACGTTGGCGCTAACGACTTCGATATTGACCGCCTTGGTTTGGCTCGAGTTGGCTATGCTTCAGGTGGTACTGCGGTTTCCGACTTCGGAAACAGCTTGGCTGTTACGAACGGATTGGTACGTCCATTAGCAGGTGGAACTCTAAGCACCGCAGCAGGCGTCCGTACCGAAGGCGTTGTTACCTACGGTCTGAACTTGGCGTTTACTTTCCGTCCACGCAACTTGATCGAGAGCAGCAACAGCTGGAACACCTACCCGAACTTCAACCTTGTGTTGTCGTTCACCGATGGTGGCACCCGCAACTTCACCGATCCAAGCAATGCCTTTGGCTTTAACCCAGTCATCCGTATTTCCGCTTTCCAAACCTTGTTCAATGTTGGTAGCGCACCATTGCTGATTAACTTTGGTTACACACCAGGTTTCAGCTTTACCGACTACGGCTTCAAGAACACCAGCGGACGCGGTGCAGGCTTTGTTGCCCAACTCAGCGGCGCAGGCTTGTTGCCACTCGATATGGCTTTGACCTTTGTTTACGGCTCGAGGAATGGTGCAATTGGTCAGACTTTCGGAGCTGCTGTTTCAATTTACACCCCGGGCAACAACCCAGGTGCTGCCGTTACCCAGTTGATTACTGGCTCAGACGGTAGCAGTCGTGTCAGCTTGAGCTTGGCTAACTTGCGTACTGTAACTGGTAATGCGACTGCAACAATCTTCCGTATTAACGTCAATGGTACAAACTATACGGTTGACTTTGGCACAGATACAAGCACAAATCTGAGCTTGCCAACCAGCGTCGGTACGGTTACCGCTATCACTGCCGCTGCACAGGCAAATGGGGCAAGTGCTGGTACTTCCAACAACGGTGACTTCCGTTACTTCGCCGGTGTGCGTGGTACTGCCAGCTTGATCCCAGGCTTCCGTGGCGGCGTTTACTACGGCTACGAAGGTCAAGATGTCCTCGGTTCGCCAAACAACACCACAACCATTTACGGTTTGGATTTCGGCGGTAAATTGTTCGGCTTCTTGGATCTCAAGGGCGAATTGAACAAGAGCGACACCCCAACCATTGCAAGCAGCGCAGCTGCCTTTGTTGAAGTTGGTGCTAACCTCGATCCATTCACCGTCGGTATTAACTACCGCTTTGTTGACGGTCACTTCAACGGACTTGGTTCAGATGGCAAGTACGCCAAGAACCAAACTGGCTTTGGTGTTGACTTGGGTATCAAGAACATCTTTGGCTTGTTCAGCTTTGCCTTGTACTACGATGCCCGTGGTCGCCTCGACCCAGGCGTTGCTTTGGGCAACGGTCCAAAATCAGACACCAATGTTGCTTCAGCCACTGCTGAAACCGACTACGGCTTCTCATTGACTGGCTTTAGACTGCTCGGCTTTGACTTTGGTCTGAAGTACGACTTTGAGAACGAAATCGCTGGCGCAACAGCTGTCCGTAGCCGTGGCACACTCGAATTCACCGCTGCTCACGATGGCACAAAAGCTGGAGCGCTTATCGGTGGCGTGAATATCGCCTTGGGTGTGCGTGTCCGTGACAGCTTTAGCGTTGAAACTGATACCCGCTTCTATGCGTATGTTGACACCAAGTTCAACTTGGCTGGCTTCGACATTGCACCAAAAGCCTACTTCAGCACCATTTCCACACCAAGCAACGGTGCTGCATTCGGCGCTGACGACCCAACCAACTTCGGTGGTGCGGTCACAGCCAGCGGTAACTTCTTGTTCGGTTCGGCAATCACCCTCGGTTTGGCATATGACACCACCAGCCACACCGCAGCCACCAACTTCACTGCAAGCACTGGTTGGTTCTTGCTTGGCTTGAACTGGGCAGTTGGACCATTTGGCGCTCCAAGCACCTTTGGTATCCAATTTGCTTCACGTACCGATACAAACCGTAACGGTTCAGGCTTTGGACCTAGCTTCGCCGCACCAGTCGGTGTTGGCTCATGGGGTAGCGATAGCACCGCTGCTGGCGCAAACGTCAGCGGTATCTACGCTAACTTTGGCTACTATGGTTTGAACTTTGAATACGGTATCTTTGCGTTCAGTGACTTCAGCTTGGCACAACCAATCTTCGGTCAACGCTTCCGTATCACCTACGCCCTCAAGTTCTAAACCAGAACTCGAGTTCAAGACCCCCGCCAAAAGCGGGGGTTTTTCAATTCTCGAGTACATGAAAACCACGCCACTCGAGTACAATAAAACCATGCGAGAAAAATTTCCGAAAAACTTCTTCTGGGGAACTGCCACAGCTGCTTATCAAATCGAAGGTGCGGTTCTCGAGGATGGCAAAGGCACTTCGATTTGGGATACCTTTGCCCACACCAAAAACAAAATCCACAATGCCGATACGGGCGACTTTGCCTGCGACCATTACCACCGCTTCAAAGATGATGTCCGCCTGATGCAAGCCCTGAACACCAATGCGTATCGTTTTAGCGCGGCGTGGTCGAGAATCCAACCAAACGGCAAGGGTAAGCCTAACCCGAAAGGCATTGCTTTTTATGACCAACTGCTCGATGCGCTGCTCGAGGCGGGAATAGCGCCGTTCATGACTTTGTACCATTGGGATTTACCTCAAGCCCTCGAGGAGACTCGAGATTCGGAATCACGCGGCGGCTGGGCAAATCGGGATACGGCGTTGCGTTTTGCTGAGTACGCGCATCTGATGGCACAGCACTTTGGTTCTCGAGTCGAAGGAATCATTACCCTTAACGAGCCTTTGGTGTTTACCATGCTTGGGCATGTGACTGGGCAGCACGCACCCGGACATACGGATTTAAGTCTGGCGTTTCGGGTGGCGCACCATGCACTTCTGGCGCATGGCTTGGCAGTGCAGGGTATCCGTGAGGCTTGTAAGACCCCCGTGGGCATTGCCTTGTCCATGAGTTACGTTGAACCTGTCACCGACTCGAGTGAAGATGTTTTTGCAGCTAATGCCCTTGATGCGCTGATGAACCGACTGTTT
This sequence comes from Deinococcales bacterium, assembly GCA_013298185.1. GTDB lineage: Bacteria > Deinococcota > Deinococci > Deinococcales > JAAFIG01 > JAAFIG01. Next base: position 46,564 of record JAAFJQ010000003.1, on the reverse strand, counting down.
GCCGACCCGATTTACAAAGGACATTACCCACCTGAACTCGAGGCTTTTTTGCCAGCTTTGCCAGAAAACTTCACTGATGACCTACCAACTATTGCTCAGCCACTGGATTTTCTGGGCGTCAACTATTATTTTCGCTACTTGGTACAAACCCCAAAAGCCAATTCGACCGCAGAAGGCGTGGCGGCTTTGTTGCAATTTGCAGGAATGCCCGTAGAAATTATTCCCGAAGCCGCTCGAGGAAACCCAACCACAGGGTTTGGTTGGGAGGTCTACCCAAAAGGTTTATACCAGCAACTCGAGAAAGTGCATTTGGATTATGCGCCAAAACACATCTTCATTACCGAGAACGGCGCGGCGTATCCAGACGAAATGCGCGATGGGGCTGTTCACGACCCTGAACGCAGGCGTTACCTAGAACTTCACCTCGAGCAGTGTGCTTTGCTGATTGAACAAGGTATTCCACTCGAGGGATATTTTTGCTGGTCATTGCTCGATAATTTTGAATGGGCAGAAGGCTATAGCCAGCGCTTTGGTTTGTACCATGTGGATTTTGCCACGCAGCAGCGAACGTTGAAAAGCAGTGGGGCGTGGTATCGGGATTTTATTGTTGGGCTATGAGCTATGAGCTATGAGCTATGGGCTTTGAGCTTTGAGCTTTGAGAAAAGCAATTGCAGACGGTGTTCTCGAGAAGGGTGTACGCAGCCAGTGACAGACCAAAACTCGAGGTTGAAAAAATTGAATTTGATTTGTTAGGCTCGAGAGAAATAGCTTGTCTCGAGGATATGCTGTACTTTTTTTGGATATTGATTCAATTCGTCTGTCACAGTATAAAGTCAGGCTCTGAACAAAAATGTCTGTTTATCAACTGCAAAGTATAGCCAATAAGTCACAATACATAAGTTGTTGAGGGAGTAGCCACCCCAAACGGGGTTTGCGTGGTCGTCAGTACGAATTCTTTCTATGGGGTCAGAATTCCGGCGCGCAAGAAAAGGGCGAGACTCATCAAAGAAAAGGGGTCTTTGATGGAAAACGCTGTTGCCAATATCGTCGTGCCACTCTGGGTTTGGGTGGCTTTTTTAGCGGGTGTGCTGGGTGTGCTGGCACTTGATTTAGGGGTTTTTAATAAAAAAGCCCATGTCGTCAGTGTCAAAGAAGCTGCCATTTGGACAACCGTCTGGGTGACGCTTGGTTTGGCTTTTGCGGCAGTTATTTTTCTTTGGCAGGGGCAACAAAAAGGCTTTGAATGGCTGACTGGCTATGTGGTCGAGTATAGCTTGGCGGTGGATAACATCTTTGTCTTTGTGCTGGTCTTTGGTTATTTCAAAGTGCCACCGCAATACCGCCACCGTGTTTTGTTCTGGGGCATTTTGGGTGCGCTCGTCATGCGTGGTGCGATGATTGGCTTGGGTTCGGCGCTGATTAAAGAATTCCACTGGATCTTGATTGTCTTCGGTGTGTTTTTGCTGTACACGGGCATCAAGATGCTGACCCAAAAAGAATCCGAAGCCCATGTGGATATGGACAAAAACCCAGCCATTAAGCTCGCCAAGCGCTTTTTCAAGGTTTCTGATAACTACGATGGTCAAAAGTTCTTTACCGTCGAAAATGGCGTTCGTATGGCAACTCCACTGTTCTTGGTGCTGGTGTTCATTGAGTTCACCGATTTGATTTTTGCGGTGGATAGCATTCCTGCCATCTTTGCGATCACCCAAGACCCGTTTATTGTCTTTACATCAAATGTCATGGCAATTCTTGGTTTACGCAGCTTGTACTTCTTATTAGCCGACATTGTGGATCGCTTTGTTTACCTGAAAACTGGTTTGGCTGTGATTCTTAGCTTTGTTGGTGTCAAGCTCTTGATGCCCGATGTCTCCAAATGGATTCTTGGTGAAAGCATCAAAATCCCCACCGCCGTTTCGCTTGGTGTGATTGTCAGCATCCTTGCCATCAGTGTGATTGCCAGCTTGATTAAGACCGCCAAGCGCCCTGGTGACTCGAGTCTCGAGAAAAAACCACACGCAGGCGATTGAGAGATTAGAGGAAAGAAGAAAGGTAAAAGAGGAAAGCATTGAGCTGCTTTCCTCTTTTACCTTTGACCTTTTTACTGCGCGAAGCGCTTAAACACCGCGACAGCGTTTTGACCGCCGAAGGCGTTGGAGTTTGAAATGGCGTATTCGACTTGCTGTTCTTTTGGGGTGTTGGGAATGTAGTCCAAATCAAGCTCTGGGTCTGGGTCAATGTAGTTGATGGTTGGGGGCAGGATGCCCGTGTGCAGGGCTTGAAGGGTAGCAATCGCTTCGACTGCGCCAGCCGCGCCGAGGAGGTGTCCGGTCATGGATTTGGTGCTGCTGGTCGCCAGTTTCTTGGCATGTTCACCAAAGACGGTTTTGACCCCTTGGGTTTCTGCCAAATCATTCATTGGGGTGCTGGTGCCGTGCAGGTTGGCATAACCAATTTGGTCAGCATTGACTTTGGCGTTTCTAAGCGCACGTTCAATTGCCATCACATAGCCTCGCCCTTCGGGAGCTGGGGCAGTGATGTGAAAGGCATCGGCGGCAAGCCCAGCCCCGAGCATTTCGCCATAAATTCTTGCACCGCGTTTTTGGGCGTGTTCTAACGTCTCGAGAATCAGTACCCCAGCCCCTTCGCCCATGACAAAGCCATCTCGAGATTTGGTAAATGGTCGGCTGGCAGTGGCGGGGTCGTCATTGCGGGTAGAGAGCGCTCCCATGTTGCCGAATGCACCAATTGACAGTGGGGTCACGGCGGCTTCTGCGCCGCCAACAATCATCACTTGGCAGTCGCCTCGGTTGAGGAAGTGGTAGGCATCGTGCAGAGCAACCGTGCTGGTGCTACATGCCGTGACCACACTGCTCGAGACTCCTGTGCTGCCATAGCGCATGGCGACTTGTCCAGAAGCCATGTTGGCAATCATCATTGGAATAAAAAATGGGCTAAGGCGGTCTGCGCCACGTTCAACCATGACTCGAGTTTGGTTTTCAAAGGTTTCCATGCCACCAATGCCTGTGCCAATCAGTGTGCCGACCTCTGAACCCTCGAGTTGCGATAACTCGAGACCCGAGTCGAGCCGCGCCAGTTCGGCTGCCACAAGGGTCAGATGCACGTACCGATCCATGCGTTTGAGTTCCCTGAGATCCAAACCATAATCGGTGAAGTTAATGTCCACTTCGGCAGCAAAATGACAACGCAGTTTGCTGGTATCAAATTTTTTGATGTACCCAGCGCCACTTTTGCCAGCCAGTTGCGCTTGATGAAAAGCGGTTGCTCCAATCCCAATTGGGGTTACAGGTCCAAGTCCAGTTATCACGACACGATGCGCCATGTGCAGAGTTTACCGCAAAAGTCTATAGAAAACACAAAATCAAAAATACAGGCGAGTTCGATATTCCATGTTTTGAAACGAGCCTGAATTAGACCAAATCTATGCAGGAATCGAGTTTATCGTATGACGATTTTTTACAGATGCACTTAAAAAGTGTTATGCTTTTGGTATGACCCAACCTTTGTTCTTTGAACCCAGCCAAGAGCAGCAAGACATGCTGCAAACCCTGCGTGATTTTCTGCGCCGCGAAGTCGCTCCAAGCGCCGCCACTCGAGACAAAACCCATGAATTTCCCTTTGAGCTGGTGAAGCAACTGGCTGAACTTGGCATCATGGGCGCACAAACCCCCGAAGAGTACGGCGGTAGCAACTTACCCAGCACCACTTTTGCGCTGCTGCTCGAGGAAATCGCGGCGGCAGATGGTAGCTTGGCGCTGACGGTAGCCTCGCATAATTCGCTCTGCACAGGGCATATTCTGCTGGCTGGAACAGCCGAACAAAAAGCCCAATACCTACCAGACCTGTCCAGTGCCAAGACTTTGGGGGCTTGGGGCTTAACCGAACCAAGCAGTGGCTCGGACAGCGGAGCCATGCAAACCCATGCCAAAGAAGTTGAGGGTGGCTTTGTATTAAATGGCTCAAAAATTTTCATCACCCAAGGCAGCGTGGCAGGTACGTATGTGATCAATGCCCGCACCGACCCACCAAGACCAGATAAAAGCAAAACCGATGGCTTAAGCGCTTTTGTGTTACCTCGAGAAACCAAGGGCTTGGTGATTGGGCGCAAAGAAGAAAAACTGGGCTTAAATTCCTCAGACACCGCCATGCTGATCTTTGAGGAGATGTTTGTGCCGTCTCACGCCTTGCTTGGCACAAGGGGACAAGGTTTTAAGGATGTGATGCGGGTTTTGGATGGCGGGCGCATTGGCATTGCCGCCATCAGCCTTGGTTTAGGACGAGCTGCCCTCGAAGCCAGCAGCAGATACGCGCTCGAGCGCAAACAATTTGATAAACCCATCGCTGAATTTCAAGGTATTGCTTTTAAGATTGCCGAGATGGCAACTCAACTCGAGGCAGCCAGATTGCTGACCCTGAAAGCCGCCAGTCTGCGCGACGCACACCGCCCATACACCCTCGAGGCAGCCCAAGCCAAGTTCTACGCCTCCGAAGTGGCTGTGGCAGCCTGCGACCATGCGATTCAGATTCATGGCGGTTATGGTTATAGCAAAGAATATCCTGTCGAGCGCTACTGGCGTGACGCTCGCCTGATGCGAATTGGCGAAGGCTCGAGTGAAATTCAGCAAGTGATTATTGCTCGAGAATGGTTGAAGCGTTTTTAACACCAAGTTAAAGTTGAATTGGCGCTTGACCTGTGATTTGTGCCTGTCCGCGCAACACCTCGAGCAGGGCAGCAATGGCTTCTGGGCGGTAGCCAAAGGTTATTAAAGCTGGGGCAGGAACATCCAGCACGTTATAGGCATTCCAAAGTGCCAAGTGCAGCGTCGGATGAGCGGCTTTCACCAAGGTTTTGACCTCCTCGCTTAAGCGCCTACGGCTGGTGCTGGCAAAAATAATCGGGTGCTTGGTATTTTGAAGCAACTCGAGGGCAGCCAATGGGTTTTTGTGGTCATACAAAATCGTTTCGAGTTGGTACAGATTGCCTAGAGCAGCTGCTAAGCTCGAGCCGCTGATGCCAAGTTCAGAGACATTATGGCTTTGCTCTTCGGTGGCAACCAGCAATGTTAGGTTTGTACCCAGCTCAGGCAGACTTGGGTTTTGATACGCCACAATGCCGCGTTGCCACGCAGCTTGCATGGTTTTAGAATCCAAATCCTGCTGATTTTGGCTATACTCGAGCGGCGCAATTGGAAAGCGCTGAGCCAGTTTTTGTAGGCGTGCAAGGCTTTCTTCGATGCGTTGTTTTGAAATTTCATTGTTCTGCACTGCCGCCTCGAGTGCCAAAAAGGTTTTTTCCTGCGAGGCTTGGCTACCAAGGGCTTCGATCATGTCCGCACCAGCTTGAATGCTCAGCACAGCCGCTTCGCCGCGCCCATAGTTTTTATCTATCGCGTCCATGCCCATGCTGTCGGTGACAATCACGCCTTGGTAATTGGCGCGTTCACGCAGCAAACCAGTTAAGATTTTTTTCGATAAGGTCGCGGGGAAATCTGGGTCTATGGCAGGGTAAATAATATGTGCTGTCATGATGCTGGGCAGGCTTTGTGCCACAGCTGCTCGAAAGGGTACGAGTTCGTATTCTTCCAGACCCTCGAGGTTTCTGGTCACGGTGGGTAATGCCAAATGCGAATCCAGGTGTGTGTCGCCATGCCCGGGGAAATGCTTAGCGCAAGCTGCCACACCAGCTTCCATCAGCCCTTCTGCCCAAGCCATGCCAAGCGCCGAGACTTGTTTTGGGTTCTCGCCAAAACTGCGATCAGAAATCACGGGATTGGCAGGGTTGTTGTTTACATCCAGCACAGGAGCAAAATTCCAATTGATGCCCAAGCTGCGTAAACCGCGTCCTACCAAAGCACCAATGGCTCGAGCCAAAGCTGGGTCATTGGAAGCTCCTAAATTCATGGCACTTGGCGCATACGGCAAAAAATTGGTACGCCAAACTCCGCCGCCTTCCATGTCAATCGCAATCAGCAGGTCGTTGCCAAGTAAGGCTTTTAACTCGAGAACCAAATTTTGGGCTTGGGCAGCATCAATTAGGTTCTTGCGAAATAAAATAATTCCGCCAGGTTGAAAACGACTTAGATGAATTCGGGTTGCTTCGCTAAGCTGTGGATCGGGAATATCCACCATCACCAATTTGCCAATCATGGGTTTAGCATAAGACAAAACACCAAATCCATGTGCAAATGCTTGGGATTTGGTGTTCTGATTTGAAAATTTATTTCAATCACAAAAAAAACCGAACTTACTTCGGCATAACACTTAAACGTAATTCAACCAGTCCACGGAAATTGCTATCGGCTGCGACACAACGCTGAAACGCATCTCGAGCAGCAGTGACATCCGAAGCTGTACCGAATAGCGCCCATTGCTGAAAGTAAATTGTGCCTAAAATATAAAAACCTCGAGCATAGTTTTTATCCAGTGCAATGGCTTTTTGGGCAGCTTCTATGGCGAGGTCAAAACGTCCTCGTCCTAATTCTGCGACTGCCAAATAGGTTTGCACCATTGGGTTATTTGGCGCAATTTTTGCCAAATCAACAAAGGCATCTCGAGCATCATCAGGGTCGGCGGTGGCTAAGAGCGCAATGCCTCGGTACAAAAGCGTGTGAACATCGGTTGGTGCGGTTTTCACAGCGCGGTTAAAGGCACTGACCGCCTCGAGCATGTTGCCTGCATCAATCAATGCCTGTCCTAAACGAAATTGATACAGTGCGTCTCCGGTGAGTTTTGGCGCTCCTAAACGACGCGAATCAGGTACTTCGGTCAGGGATGCCCTGACTTGCTGGGTTTGACCGGCACTGATGCCAGCAATTTTAGAAGCCGCATCCAAAAGCCGAGCTGCATCATCGGCGCGGTATTCGCGCAGGGCAATCACACCGTTCATGTAAACCACGTCAAAATCGGTTTGTGGTAATTTTGCCAGAACTGTTTTGGCGCGGTCAAGCCGACCTGTTTGTAAGTACATTCGCGCCAGTAATTTTTGGTCGTTGCTTGGCGAAGCCAATTTAAGCGCAGCTTCGGCATCATCAAAACGCCCGAGTTTAGAAAATGCTCCAGCCATGTTCAGGTTGGCTCGCAGTAGACTTGGGTCGCGTTCGACACTTTGACGATACGCTGCTATGGCTAAATCGTAACTACCAACCCGCTCGAGCAAGAAACCTCGCACCAAAGCCAGCACTGCACTGCGCGGGTAGCGTTGCTCCCCAGCCGCAACCAAGGCATTGGCAGCATCGGTGTCCAGTAAACGCTGACTCAGCCCGTAAACCGTATCTGGAACATCGGGATAGGTTTTAATCACTTCTTGGAGGTAACTGACCGCACCATCGCGGTCGGTGTCAAGCAAGGTATCCAGCACGCGGTTGTGCAGACCAGCATCGTCGGGCATCCGAGCCACCATGCCAGTCAGAACATTCACGGCTCGTTCGGCATTGCCGTACTGCTCGAGAATATCGGCGGCAGAAACAGCGGCTTCAAAGTAACGTGGGTTGTATTGCAATGCCAGTTGCAACGCATCCAAAGCACTTTGGGCGATGGCTTGGGTGACAGGTGTTGCCGAGCGCAATAAGTAACGCCCATTAAGATAATGCAGTTCTGGTTTGGCAGGATTGATCTTAAAGGCAGCCGCCAATGCCGCTTTGGTTTCTGGGTTTTTACGTGCCGAAACCAGTGCCACGATATTGCTGGCTTGAACAAAAGGATCGTTGGCAGCAGCTCGCACGGCTGGTTGAATCAGGGTAATCGCATCATCGTTTTTGCCTGAACCAACCAAAACCAAAGCCCGAGCTGCCAGCGCCCAAGGGTTTGCGCCTGCTTTCTCGAGGATGGCTTTATTGGCGTCAACCCCCGGTGCAGTGCTGGCAGTGACCACATCAGCTGCTGGTAAAGCACGTTCCACAGAAGCCAGTTCTTGACTGTCCAGAGCTGTTGGCTTTAAGCCCAATGCACCAACCAGCCCAAGGTTGCTGGCGCGTACCAAAGCTGCAAAATCCGCGCCTCGAGCCACGATGTTCTGGGTGGCTGTGCCGCGTCTGATGGTGTAGGTAACTGTGTAAGCACCGGCTGTTCCCTCGAGTTTACCGCTGACCAAGGCATCCAAGGAAAACACTTTATCAAGCGTGGCTTGAAAAGCCGGACGGGTCCGCACCGCAGTAAATAAATCCTGTGGGGCTGGGAAAATCGCGCCATCAATGGTTTCTAAGCTGCGTCCTACGGCAGTTGGTACTGCCAAAGCCAAAGCCTGATCGGTTGTCTCGAGTGGGTACATGCCAATGCGTTGACCATTGGCGACCCCTGCCAAAGCGGCCACAGCTATGGCGGCGGTTAAAATGCGCGATTTCACGCTCGTCATCTTAAAGACTTAATTTTAAGAGAAGTAAGAGTAAGATGAAGTTAAATTGAAGCTCGAGGACAAGCCAGCCGAAAACAAATTCAACTTTACTTGACATTTTCAAAAAAATCTGTTAATGTAATCGCATGGCACTCCGAAGATTAGCCGCACAACCAACCTTGGAGATGCTACAAGACCACATTTTCAACCTCGAGGAATTTGTGGTGATCTGCAACCGCTGGTTACGAGACTACCTGCCCGAAAACTACCAAGGCACTCGAGCCAAAGAACCAATCAGCAGCCGCAACATCCGCCATTACGCCTCGGAAAACCTACTTGACGAGCCACTCAAAGCTGGCAAAGAAGCTCGGTACAGCTACCGCCACCTGATTCAAGTCCTGCTGATCCGCCGAGCCAGTGCTGAAGGCTACACCAACAAATTGATGTACAGCATCTTGCAACAAGACACCAATCACCTCGAGCGCTTACTCAACGGCGACTTACCCAGCTTAGAAAAACCCGAGCGCATCAGCCAAAACCGCAGTGTTGAAGCCTATCAAAGCCAAAACAGAGTTGCCTCGAGTCTCTTATCCGCCAGCCCAGCCCCACAACTGTCTCGAGTCGCCGCTGCACCCAGCCAAACCCAAGATTTAGCTCGAGAAGAAGCCACGCCCAACCCAGCCCAACGCGAAGCCCTCGATTACTTATCCAGCTTATCCGCGCCGCGCAGACGAGAAATCCAAGCCCCACAGCCCAGCCAACACTGGCAACAATACCAACTCGAGACTGGCATTGAACTCTGGCTGCGCCAAGATGCCCAAAAACCCCGCACGGAACTCGAGCGGCAACGGTTATTAGGGGCAATAGAAACGATTTTGAAGAGTTAGGTGTTGGGCTATGAGCTATGAGCTATGACTTACCTGTTTTCTCGAGCTTCATGTGGATTACAACTTAAACTCGAAAAACAGTCCAGCACAGAACTTTAGCAATCCAGCCGTAGGGGCGAGGCTGTCTTGACCCTAAACGCGCACCTGACGGGCAGGGTCGCTGCCTCGCCCACCCTGAGCAGCCCGTTTTTGGCGTTTCTCGAGCCTTTCGTTTGACCTGATTTTAGCCCGAGCTTGTGCAGCGTATACCGTTTCTTGAGCTTCAGGTGGGCTTTGCCCACCCTACAATTTTGCTTCCCCAGTGAACCAGATTATTCATCAGGTTATCTCTTTCCTCTTTTACCTTTTACCTACGTCCTTTCTCGCCTTCTCACACCCAAAAAAGGAGACCATCATGTCCAACCCACGTCCAAGCATCGAAATCATTCCCAGCAAAATGCCAAGCCAAAACCATGAATCCAACCACCAACTCGAGTTGCTGATTCGCATTCATGCTCCCAAGCGACCCGCCAATCAAGCAACAACCCGTCCACGGCTGAACTTAGGCTTGGTGCTTGACCGAAGTGGTTCAATGGCAGGCGACCGGCTCGAGTATGCTAAAGCGGCTGCGAAGTACGCAGTGTCGCAGCTTTTACCGACAGACCGAATCAGTGTCACGATTTTTGATCATGAAGTCGAAACGATTATCCCGAATCAAAACGCGCATCAGCCAGACAAAATCAATCAGCGCATTCAAAGCATTGAAAGCCGAGGCAATACCGATTTACAAGCAGGTTGGCTCGAGGGTGGCACACAAACTGCACGGGGACTTGAACCTGAGCGCCTGAACCGCGTTTTGCTGCTTTCCGACGGTGAAACCAACACGGGCATCACCGATCAAAAAACCATTTGCCAACAAGTTTCGGGCTTAGCCAGCAAAGGCATCAGCACCAGCACCCTTGGTGTGGGGATTGGCTTTAACGAGGATTTGCTCGAGGCGATGGCAATGGCAGGCGATGGCAATTATCATTTTATTGAACACCCTTCGGCACTCGAGCAAATTTTTGCCACTGAACTAAACGGTTTACTTTCCACCTTTGGGCGTTTGGTCAGCCTTGGGTTAGAAAGCAAAAACAATGTGCAGGTTTTGGATGTTCTGAACGATTTTGATAAAACCAACACAGGGCGGTACAAACTCGATCAATTGCGTTACGGCAAAACCCTCGAGGTGGTGGTGCGCCTCGAAATTCCTAAGCAACGCAAAACCAATGAAATCCTCGAGCTTCGCCTTGGTTACACCCAAACCGACAATCAGCGCATGGTGATTAAGCACCTGCTCAGCCTAGGACAATCAGAACTCGAGCAGTTACCAGAACAAAGCATGGTGCGCGAATACAGCACCATTCTCGAGGTGGCACGAAATAAACTCAAAACAGCGCAAAACATTGATGCTGGACAAACCGAAGAAGCCCTACAGCAAGTGGAAAGCGACTTGTTGCTGTTATCCGCCATACCAGCCAGTCCGATGTACTTTGAAGAAAAAAGTCAACTCGAGGGCTTAGCTGACCGTCTGCGCCGCAACGAAACCGCTTCGGCTCGCAAACAGGCTTTATCGGAGCGCTATCAAAGAAGCAAGAAATAAGTGTATCGTGCAACGATGAACCCACCCACCTTAGAAGCACTGCAAACCGCTTGTATCATGCCGCAAAAAGGAGCGCGAGCTTATGCTCGAGTGGCGCTTCAAACTGGCTTAGAAATTGTTTTTATTCGCACCAATGGCAGGCGCAACGAACCACTCGAGGCTTGGTATGTCAGCAGTGGCTCGGAGAACCTGCGAATTAGCGAAGTTCAAGTTGAAACCCTCTTAAAACTTTGGGCAGGCACAGCGATTTCAACCATTCGCTAGGTTTTGCGTTTCTTGTTGCTTGGTACGCTGCGTCCAATAAAACCTTTGATGTCGGTTGCCATCTGCTCTAAACTTTCTTGATGCACGTACATCATATGACCCGCTTGGTAGTACTTGGTTTCTAGGTTTTCGCGCAAGTGCTGCGGAATACCCAAGTGGTCAAACACATAATCCGAAGCCCAGTATGGTGTGGCAAGGTCATAATAACCATTTAAGACCAGTACCCGCAGACTTGGATTCATGGTCATGGCTTTTCGCAGGGTTTCAGAGACATTGACGTAGCGGTTCTCGAATTCTTTGTAACTCCACGGCTGGAAAACCTTGAAGTTCAGGATTTCATAAGTTGTATCAGTTTCAAAACCCAACTCAGAGCGCACATACTGATTAAAAGCGGCGGTGTATGCCCCATAAATCGCGGCGTAACTTGGGTCAAATTCAAAAGTCTCTCCGGCTGAATCTCGGTCTGTGGCGGTGAATCTCGAGTCTAAGCGCCCAACGGTCAGACCCTTGTGGCGCAGCAATTCTTTGCAAAAACGCATGATCTCGAGGCGAAGGTTAGAACGCTCCACAAAATCCCTCGAGACTCCAGTTAAACGTGCCACTTCGCGCACCACTCGGGTTTGGTCATTACCCTCGAGCCGATGTCCCTTAAACAAGGCGCTCATGTACGCGCCTTGGGCAAATTCCTCGGCTTGACGCAAATGGGTTTCTAACGATGCGCCTCTGGTTACACCATGATAATAAGCAGTCGCCGCGAAAGCTGGTAAGTACAACGTGTGTGGTAAATCATTGCCAAGTGAAAAACGAATGGTTGAAAAATCCAGCACCGTCGAAACCAGCGTGATACCGTTTAAGTACATCCCATGACGCTCTTGCAAATACCCCGCTAAACCACTGGCTCGAGTTGTACCGTAGCTCTCGCCAGCCAAGAACTTCGGCGATAGCCAGCGCCCATCACGGCTGACAAACAACCGAATAAAATCCCCAACTGATTCGATGTCGCGCGTAAACCCATAAAAATCCTTGGCTTTACCGCCCTGCGCCACCCTCGAGAAACCCGTGCCAACAGGGTCTATGAAGACCATATCCGAATGCTCGAGCATGGTTTGTGGATTATCCTCGAGTCCAAACGGTGCGGGTAGTAGTGCGCCAGCATCGCCCATGACGACCCTGCGCGGACCGAACACGCCCATGTGCAACCAAACACTCGAGCTGCCAGGACCACCATTGAAACAAAAGGTAATTGGGCGGCTACCGAGGTCTTTAACCCCATTTAAGGTGTACGCCACGAAGAAGAGTTGTGCTTGGTCTTGGTTTCCTTCCGAGACACCATCTTTTTCTTTTTCATCACGCAGCACAATTGTGCCAGCTCGAGCTGTGTATTCGAGTTTTTTACCGCGCAGCATCAGGCTATGCTGGGTGGTAACGATTTTATCCTCGAGTGGCGTAGCGGATTTGGTTTCTTCGGGCATGGAATCAGTTTAGTACAATCATAAAGCGCAACACAAATAAAACCAAGGCACACGCCCTGCTGGAAAACAGGGCGTGTGCCTCGAGAAACTTTAATTTAGGGTGGTTTGGATATAGCCCAAGCACATTTCTTCTTCTGTGCCTTCGCCCCAAACCAAGTATTTGGGTTTGCGTTGCTCGCCGCCAAGGTACGGTTGGTTGGCTTGGCTGTTATCAAAAACACAAGTGATTCGGAAAACATCGCCGGGTTGAACCGCTACTGGTTTTTCAAACCAGTAAAAACCTTGCCAGTGGAAATCCCAGTTGGGGATATCAAGCAGCACCGTGCGATTGGCTCGGTTTGGGTTGATCTCGAGCTTAATGCTTTTACCAAGGTAGTGCATGTGACCAGCTAAACCATGCAGCGTTAAATTGGCTGGAACTGGGTATTCGCAAACGGTTTCAATGTTGGTTGCGTCCGAACCATTGATGTACTGCTCCAAGTTACGAACACAACTGCGTAAGACACTGCCTCCTTTGCGGTTGCGGTTGCCACTCGAGTTATTCAAGGCAAGAACACGATCATAAGCAGCTTCGCGGTTACAAGGATTTTTCGGATCGCTTGGGTAAGCCCCCGGGCAGGGCAGTTCAACCGGGGCAGTTGGGGCAAAATTGAGAATCGCTTTTAAGCGAGTACCAATTGGTGCAACCTCGAGTTTCACTGCGCTCTGATCTGGTTTTGAGCCGTTGGCAAGGTTGTAATGCACTTGCAGCAACAGTTGCGAACCAGTTTTCAGGCGAATACCAGTGCCTTCAGGAAATTTTACAGCTGGGCTACCAGGCGCCCAAGCACCAATAGGTTGCAAGCCATTGGCTACCCTTGGTCCACCAAAGCAGGTGTAACCATCGCGGTTGTCGCCTTCTTCACGTTCAAGTTTTTGAGCCTCGGGAATCAGGCTGTTCTCGAGTTCAAACATCAGCACATGATGTACCACGGCTGCATTGCCGGGTAGGATGTCGTACCCCGTAATAAACCGTTCACCCTCGAGTTTTGGGTCAACAATAAAGCAGCGGTACTCATCGGATAACTTGTCGTTTGGCATAAAAACTTTGGGCATTGAGAGCTTCAAGTCCTGACGGATATTGACCCTCGAGACTTTTGAAACCGCTGAAACCGCTTTTTTACTATCGCCAGCCGGAGCGCCACTCCATGACCAATTGGCAAGAATCGCAATTTCTTCTTGGCTGATACGCAATTCGTGCTTAAACTTAGGGCTTTCACCGTTGGGTGGAAAAGGCGGCATTCTTTGAGCGCGGGTGTCCAAATAAATTTGCCGATGATTGGCTTTGGCATCTTCAAAACTGGTTAAGGCAAAAGGTGCAATGCCGTCCTTGACATGACACGAAACACAATTTGCCTCGAGGATTGGTTTGACATGCTGGTAATAATTAGGAATGTAATCCAGCAGCGCTGGGACTTTGCCACTGGTGGCTGGATTAGCCAGACTCATATGAGCGCCATGCAAACTTGTGGGGCGCATCGGGCGTGTTTCACCCGCTCCAGCCGAGCGCAATGCCACTCCAATTGCACCAAGTCCAAAAATAATTGCCAGTGCCGTCATGACTTGTGAACTTTTCATGTAATAAGCATAGCTCGAGATTGTCATGGGAACAAGAGGACGGGATAAAATCACCCAATAGAATTTTTTGGCTTTGAGCAGTAAAATCTTTGCATGAAGAACTTTTTGGCTTGTTGTTTGATGCTTTTTCTTGGTTTGAGCCTTGCTCAGAACCGTTCGCTCGAGGCTGCCAAAGCCTTGTACAGCAAAGGCGATTTTAAGGGCGCAGCCGAAATGGCAGATGATCTGCCAACCTCCGATGGGCAGACACTGGCAGCTAAAGCCACCAACACCTATGCGTTGACCATGCCTGAAAGTAAACAAGAACCGATTTATGTAAAAGCCGAACAGTACGCTCGTAAAGCCATTGCTTTGGACAATAAAAACTCGGATGCGTATTTTGAACTGGCTCGAGCTTTGGGGCGTTTAAGTCAGTTGCGTGGTGTGCTGGCAGCCTTATCCCAAGGGCTTGGTAGTCAAATCCGTGAGGCTTTGGACAGTGCTTTGCAATTTGAACCTAAGCATGTGCAGAGTCTGGTGGCATATGGTCTGTGGCACAGTGAAATTGTTGCCAAAGGCGTGGGTTGGTTGTACGGCGCGAATTTTGAAGCGGCAATTGGGTACTTTGAACGTGCGATCAAACTCGAGCCGAAAATGATCATACCCAAAGTCGAGTATGCCTATGCACTGGTGCTGGTTGATAAGAAAAAATACCTTGAGAAAGCCGTAAACCTGCTCGAGGAAGCCGTTATTCTAAAACCCAAGGACGCTGCTGAGCAATTGGATTTGGCTCGAGCGAAAACGGATTTAGCAGCGCTGAAATAAAAGTCAAAGAGAAAAGGTTAAAGGTCAAAGCCTTGACGCTTCACGTCCCTAAAAACCCGCGCAGTGTCTCGAGGTACTCGCGGTGCGTAAAATCCAGTTTTAATGGCGTCACGGAAATAAAACCTTGCTCGAGCGCAGTGTAATCGGAATCAGCTTCGCTGTCGCCTGTGGGGATTCCACCAACCCAGTAATAAGTTTTGCCTTCGGGGTCAAAGCGTTCTGAAATGTTTTCTTCGTAATGATGCGTGCCTTGAACGGTGACACGCACACCTTTGGGGATTCCAGTCGGAACATTGACGTTCAGCACAGTTTTTGACGGCAATCCACGCTCGAGAATCTGGGCTGCGAGGCTACGGGCAAAAGCGGCGCTGTGACTGTAATCCATTTGGTCAGCAAATGACTGACTAAAAGCAATGCTCGGAATACCCATGTGCGTACCTTCAATCGCACAAGCAAATGTTCCAGAGTGGGTCAGGTCATAACCCAGATTTGGTCCGTAATTGATGCCACTGACCACCAAATCGGGTTTGCCAAATCGGTGAACGCCCATGACCACACAATCAGTGGGTGTGCCATCCACCCGAAAAGCCTGCACTCGAGCATCCAAGCCCTCGAGTTTGGTTGGCTTAAAACGCAGCGGGCGACGCACTGTGATTCCATGTCCAACGCCGCTCTGCTCGAATTCTGGGGCAACAACACTGACTTTTCCAAGCTCGCTAAGGGCATTGGCTAAGGCTCGCAGTCCGTGACTGTAAATGCCGTCGTCGTTGGCAATGAGAATATTTTTTTGATTCACAAGGTAGTGTATAGAGGAAAGGTGAAAGGTTAAAGGACAAAGGTTAAAAAACACAGGTCAAAGGTCAAAGGCAACTCGAGAATATTGGTTCTCGAGCTATTCAGATGTTTTGGCGTCACTAGGTTATTTCTTTCCTCTTTTGCCTTTTCTCTTTCCTCTGCTCTTCCCAAACCATCACTCTTTTTTTGAACAGAGGTTGTAGAATGTCCTCGTGCGTGGTTCACTTGGCGTTTTTAATTTACTGGATTTGTTGCAGCTTTTATCGCAGAATCAGTCCAAAGGCTGTTTGGTGGTTTATCATCCTTCAGAACGTGAGGGACGGGTTTTCTTTGAAGCTGGACGAATTACCCATGTTGCTTTTGGAACAACCACCGATAGCGATGCGCTTCATGCGATGCTGAAAGACGAACGTGGTAATTTTGAGTTTCAGCCTTCTAAAGCGCCTGCTAAAAAAACCATTGATCAGGCGTTTGATAACCTCATGCTCGAGGTGATTCGTGGTTTGGATGATGGCTCGAGTACGATTGAAAAACAAATCCCTGTGCCTGAGGAATTGGATACGCCAAAAATCCTTGATGTGGCTCGGGTTAGTGCGCTGACGATGTCAGCTGATGAATTTGCAATTGTGCAACTAATTGATGGTGAACGCAGCGTGGTTTCGTTGTCGCAAGCCACTTCGCAGCCGCTCGAGGCGGTGCAGAAAACCTTGGTGCGCCTTGCAAGCATGGGTTTGCTCGAGGTCAATAAGCGCAAAGCTCGGGTGGCGCGTTTGGTGCTGGGTTTGTCTCGGGAAATGACAGGAATGCAGGTTTGCGTAGATGATGTGATTCTGCGGGCTTGGGATCGGCAACATGGTCGTCCGGTTAAAAAAGTGCGAATGCGTGACGAATCTGGACGCGAGTTCATTTTTGAGGCGATCAGTGCGCCAAATCTAGGTGCGTATGCGCTTTTTTCTAACAATGCTTTGACTCGCTTTAATTTGCGTGCCGGAGGCAATGTTTTATTAAAACCAGAAGGTTGAGCCAATTTGGGTGTAGACTGTAGGTACTCGAGGAGAAATAATCATGGCGCAAAGCCTCACAATTGTTGACTTATTACGGACGATGGTCGCTCGAGGCGTGTCTGATGTGCATTTGCAGGTCGGTTCGCCCCCAATGGGTCGGGTTCATGGCACACTGACCCCTTTTCACAGCGAGGCGTTAAAACCAGAGCAAACCCAGATGATTGGGCGCACGCTTTTGACCACCGAACAATGGGAAGAATTCGAGTACCGTCATGAACTCGATTTTGCTTACCTCGTACCAAAAGTGGCTCGTTTTCGTTGCAATATTTTCAGGCAACGCGGCAGCATTGGTTTGGTCATGCGTGTTATTCCAGACGCGATTGCCAGCTTTGAAAGTCTGGGTTTGCCCGCCATGATCATGGAAGATTTTTGCAGCAAAGAACGCGGCATTATCCTCACCACTGGTCCAACAGGTTCAGGTAAAAGCACCACCATGGCAGCCATCATTGACAAAATCAACCGCAGCTACGCCCATAACATCATCACCATCGAGGACCCGATCGAATACCTGCACCGCAACCAACGCAGCCTTGTGGTGCAACGCGAAGTTGGCTCGGATACTTCGGACTTCAAGAGCGCTCTGAAGTACGCCATGCGTCAAGACCCTGATGTGATCATGATCGGTGAGATGCGCGACAAAGAAACCGTCGAAACCGCCATCACCGCCGCGCAAACAGGTCACTTGGTCTTAAGCACTTTGCACACCCAAGATGCCATTCGCAGCGTCAACCGTATCATTGACTTTTTTGCGCCGCACGAACGCGACCAAATTCGGATTTTGTTTGCCGAGTCCTTAATTGGTATTTTATCGCAGCGTCTATTGGCTCGAGCCGATGGTTCAGGGCGGGTTTTGGCGCTCGAGGTGATGATCAACACCCCACTGATTCAAAGCTACATCAAAGACGAAAACAAAACCCCTGAAATCCGCGATGCCATGTCCGAAGACAACAACCGTGGTATGAAAATTTTTGACCAGCACTTGGTTGAACTGTACTTCTCGGGCATGATTTCTTACGAAGAAGGCTTATCGGCAGCCACCAGCCGCGACGAGTACGTGCTGATGATTACCAAAGGCTCAACCGCCGCCAATTCCTTTAGCGACAAAAACAACGCCCATATCTCTTAGGAAAACGGGTTGCCAAAAGGGGCGCAGCACGCTGCGCCTCTACAATTTTTATGACTCGAGGGAGTGCCGATTCCAGTCCTTGTAAATCAGGTAGCTCGAGGAGGCACTGCCTAGCGCCCCAAACCATTGTGGGCAGTATGGTGCCATATAAATCACATCGCCAGTCTGTACGGGATACCAGTCATTGCCAAGGCGGTAAATCCCACCGCCTGAGAGCATCAGCAGCCCGTGTTCCATCACATGCGTTTCGACCAAGCTCAAGTGTGCGCCTGTTTCAAAGTTCATGATGTTGACCGCAAAATCAAAACTCGGTTGGTCTGGTAGTAAGGTCTGCACCAAAACTCGAGGGTCGCCGAGTACAGGGTTTTTCGGCAGGCTTTGGCTGTTGCCAATGATGATTTCGGGCAGGTTTGTGCCAGCAATGGCGTTATAAGGCTTTTCAAAAACAATGGCACGACCACCATTTTTGCTGCTCAGGGTGTAATCGGCAGTCAGTGGTAAAAAAGCATAATCCCCAACTTTTAAGCTGTGTTTTTTCTTGGCAATTTGTAAACTAAACGCCCCCTCGAGAATAAAAATTAGACTCGAGCAACCATCCAAAGCAGGCGCAAAGGTGGCGTTGGAAGCTGCCTCGAGTGTGAACATCGTAAAACCCGCGCCGATGGCAGGGTTGATATGCACCACTCGAGTACCGTTTTGATCGCCCGGAAATGGCGCTCGGATAAACGAATCAGGGGTGAGAAGCGAATGCTCGCGCTGGACGCTGGTGCGGGTAAAACCAAAATGTTGCATAAGGGCATTGTAACTGATTTCAGGCGTGCATGAATATGCGTTATACTGCACCATTATGCAAAGCAAAGAGTACCGCCAGCGCCGAATACAAGAGATCATTGGCAAAGAATTTGTGGCAACCCAAGGCGACCTTGCCAAGCGCTTACTCGAGGAGGGTTTTCAAGTCACCCAAGCCACCGTCAGCCGCGATATTTCAGAACTCAGGCTGGTGCGCCAACCCTTTGGTAAAAATAAATACCGTTATGCCCTCTCGCCATATGGCATGTCAGCCGACCCTTACGAAGAACTGCGAATTCAATTCAAGCAATTTGTGCGCGACATTGACCGCGCCGAAAACATCGTGGTTCTCAAAGTCAGCGATGGTTATGCAATGGGCGTGGCACTGACCTTAGACCAGTTATCTCGAGATGACATTGTTGGGACTTTGGCAGGGCAGGACACGATTTTTGTGGCAGTGCGTTCAGCTGAACAAGCCAAAGCCGTGATGCTCGAGTTTGAAGATTATTTGGCGGGGTGAAAATATAAAGCATTTTGTAGGGGCAGACACAGGGGTCTGCCCTGTAAGAGAACATAAACC
This sequence comes from Deinococcales bacterium, assembly GCA_013298185.1. Classification (GTDB taxonomy): domain Bacteria; phylum Deinococcota; class Deinococci; order Deinococcales; family JAAFIG01; genus JAAFIG01. The sequence continues at coordinate 27,194 of JAAFJQ010000003.1, read as the reverse complement.
AAAATATCCTAAACAAACCCTCGAGCAGCCACTAATCCCCTGAGTGATATTCAAAGTAATCAAAGTCTGCTGCTAATCTTGTCCCTGCCAAGTCCTGAGCGCACAGGGCAATAAACACACCTGTAAACGACAAGCCATTGCAGTAGTCATCAGAGAGCTTATACAATTCAAAATCTTCACCAATCGGTGTCCAATTCTCTCCGTCGCTCGAGTAAGCAAAAGAAAAAGTTTTGCGCTTGAACTGCACTTGTAAATGGACAGCCTCGAGACTTTCGATGGAGACCTCTTGCGGCAGTGGTTCAGAGTACCGATTGGCATCATTGACCAAGATGTTCAAGGTTTTTCCAAGCACTTCGTCTCTCGAGACACGCAAATAGACCCAGTGCTTGGTGTCGTAATACACTGCCATACCCGCCATCTGCTGAAAATGCTTCGGGTGAAACTCGAGTTTGGTGCTGGCGGTGGCATGAAAGTGCTGCAAGCGTCGTCCAATCAGGCTTTGATGATGGTGGCTTTGTAGGCTCTCACGACCAAACAAGCGCACATGACTTGGGCGTTCAGTCAGACTCAGCCAAGTATTATCTATTGGGATGCGTTGACTCTGCCAATCCAACGACAACTCACTCGAGTCAAAGTCGTCTCGAGCAGGCGCGACTTTCCAAGGATGTGGGGTCAGGTTTGGATGTGGCACTTGCGCTTTGGGGCTGTTGCCGCCGCCCTTGACGTACAGCCAGTCATCTTGCCATTCCATCGCTTGTAAGCTGGTTTCGCGCCCAAGTGGGCAGAAACCGCGCTCACCGATGGGTTCAATCGGGCGACCACACAAATGCGCCATGTACCAATCGCCAGTTTGGGTTTCGACCAAACTGGCATGACCAGCTTTTTGAATCTCGAGATGAGGTTGTTTCCATGAACTGATCAGTGGGTTTTTTGGGTGAATTTCGTAATCTCCATCCAAAGTTCTCGAGCGAGCCAGGGTAGCGGCGTGTTCGTAACTGGTGCCGCCCTCGGCGGTCAGCAAGTAATACCAACCATTGCGTTTGTACAGGTGTGCGCCTTCGACCAAACCAAGCGGCGAGCCAAGAAAGATGTTTTTGATTTCCCCAACCAGTTTTTTGGCTTTGGGGTCGTATTCTTGCAGCAAAATCCCAGAGAAAGGATTCTTGCCTGCACGGTGATCCCAACGCATGTTGACCAACCACTTGCGCCCATCGGTGTCATGAAACAAGCTGGGGTCAAAGCCACTCGAGTTGAGGTAAATCGGCTCTGACCATTCGCCTTCGATGTCGGTGGTGGTGACCAAATAATTGTGGGTGTCCTTAAACACTTCTTGTACGCCCCATGTTTTGACATCGGTGTAAATCAAATGAAACTGCTCACCATCATGACTTAAACAAGGCGCCCAAATGCCACACGAGTTCGGATTGCCGATCATGTCCAACTGGCTCGAGCGGCGCAAAGGCGGTTTGATCGTGCGCCAATGCACAAGGTCGCGGCTGTGATGAATCCGCACCCCCGGAAACCATTCAAAGGTGCTGGTGGCAATGTAATAATCCTGTCCTACCCGCAAGATGCTTGGGTCGGCATGAAAACCCGGCAGAATCGGGTTTTCAATCAAAGCTAGGGTTTGAGGAGGCTCGAGGGTTTGGGTCATAAGGATTTCTCCCCCAAAAATGCCTGAAACCAGCGCCCTGAGTGCTTCACGATTCGCTTTTGGGTCTGAAAGTCCACGTAGGTCATGCCAAAGCGTTTTTCATACCCTTCTGCCCATTCAAAATTATCTAAAAAACTCCATGCAAAATAACCGTGCAACTTCGCGCCCTGCCCAATGGCTTTGAGGCTGGCACTGAGGTGCTGCTCAAAATATGCAGTCCGCTCGAGGTCATTGATTTGACTGTTATGCAGTTGGTCTTGGTAGGTCGCGCCGTTTTCAGTAATCAAGATACTTTTGGGTTGGTACTCGTTTTGTAGACGCACCAAGAAATCGGTCAGCCCTTGTGGGTAGACCTCCCAGTCAAAAAAAGTGCGTGGCACATTTTCGAGTTGCATATGCTCATAACCCAACAATGCCCAAGGAAAAGGAGTGTCTTGGATCGGTGCAGCTTTGACCACAGTGCGGCTGTAGTAATTGATGCCGATGTAATCCAGTGGTGCAGCGATTTTCTCGAGGTCCCCGTCTTGGATTTTGGGTGCATGTTTTCCATAAGCTTGCCATAGATCTTCTGGGTAACCCTTGCCAAACACAGGGTCGAAGTACCAACGGTTCTGGAAGCCATCGGCGCGATGCGCCGCAGCCAAATCCTCGCTCGAGTCCGAAGCTGGATAAACTGGCGCTGGATTCAGCACAATCCCAGCACTGGCATCAGGCACATTTTGGCGAATGATTGGCATGGCTTGTCCGTGCGCCAGCAGCAAATGATGAGCAGCTTGCAGCGAAGCTGCAAAATCGGTTTTGCCCGGGGCATGAATCCCAACACCATGCCCCAAAAATGCCGAACACCAAGGTTCATTCAGCGTTGCCCAGTTCTTCAGGCGGTCGCCAAGGGCATTGGTCATGAGGTCGGTATACTCGACAAAAGCATCAGCCGTATCACGGTTGAGCCAGCCGCCAGTCTCCTCGAGAACTTGTGGTAAATCCCAGTGGTACAGCGTCACATACGGTTCAATCCCTCGAGCCAGCAGTGCATCCACAATACGGTCATAAAATGCCACGCCTTTTTGGTTGACTTGCCCACGACCATTGGGCAGCACCCGCGACCACGACATCGAAAAGCGATACGCATTGAAACCAAGGCTCTGCATCAAATCAAAATCCGATTCGTAACGATGATAATGGTCACAAGCCACATCGCCCGTGTCTCCATTTTTGACTTTACCAGGCATTTTAGCAAACACGTCCCAGATGCTCGGACTGCGCCCCTCGAGGTTGGCTGCGCCTTCGATTTGATAAGAAGCGGTGGCTGTTCCCCAAACAAAATTCTTGGGGAAGGCTTGGCGGAGGAGGGCAGGTTTTTCTTTTACTTGTGTCATGGTTGAACCTCGAGTTGGATTTGGGCATAGCGATGGGCTGGCATGGAAAGGGTCGTACCATCGGAGAAGGTGGCGATTTGAGTGCTTTGGCTTGGGTTATAAGCGACATAGGTTCTGGTTTTGTTTTTTTGAAAAACCGCGAATTGCGGCACATTGGCGCTGATGCTCTGCATAGGTGAACCGTAAAACTGCAAACTCGAGAACCAGTTTTTGGTTTGGGTCAGTGAATTCCCAAATTCAGGACGCAATTCTTGATTCCAGAGCGAAAACCCCTGATCTGGGTTAGAGAGTGCCAAGTACATCGCTGATAAATCATTGAAGTAACGCTGGTCGCCAATCATCGCAAAGTTCTTCTGCACAAAATCGGTTTCCCGTGCCAAATACAAACTCGAGCCAGTCAGCGGCAGGGCTTGAATCAAATGAATCGCCCCTCGAGAATTCGTCCACCATGTGTTGTACTCACCGCCGTTGCCCCACAAGATACCAAGCGTGGTTTTTGGATAACCGCTCGGGAAATTCCCACCAGCCGAAAACCAATACTGCCAAACCGCGTTGGTCTCGAGGGCATACATGCCAATGCCATGCTCGAGCAGGGCAGTGTTTTGACTGACTTGGGCATAGCGAATCAGACCCGCCCAAGCATTCACGGCTTCACTCGAGCTTTCTTGGTTTGCGCCACGCATTTGCCCTCGGGTGTCGCCGCTTGCCCATGAATGACCTGCATAGGCATCAAAATTTCGGTGCTGCGTAAAAGCAGGGTCATTGTCAGGCGCAGCAATTTCTCGAGCTAATACATCCAGCAAAGCTCGGTTTTTCTCGAGCCAAGTTGGGTCGCGTTCGGCGACACTGGCAGCTGCTTGCAAAAAGTACCCAAAATTAAAGTGATGGTCATTCAATTGATAATCTGCCCCGTGCGAAGCTGGCACAGGAATCAGAGTTCCCCAACGCCCGTCCCACAAAAGCGCATGAGGTGGTGCAGGGTCAAACCATTCATCCAACCGTTCTCTGAGGGCATTCAGAATCGTCTGAGCAGCTTCTTTTTCACCCAATTGGTCAGCCACCTCGAGCATTTGGCTCAAGCGCCCAAAATTCCGAGCATCGGTGTAGGAATCGGTAATCCGAATGCTCTCGGGCGAGAGCGGAAAGAAGCGTTTCAGAGCCACAAACTCGAGCAACGCTGTACGAAGTGAATCTCGAGCCGCTTGGTCTGCACTGAGCGGCAAATTAGGCAGAATGCCCGTGTAATTGGTGATCGTTTCAAAAGAATTGCTTGCTGCTAAACGAATTTGCCCTCGAGCTGAAATATAGCTCCAAGGCTCGAGTTTCGTCTGGGTATTTTTCCATTGATGCGGGTATAAACCCATGAGGCTGCCTGTCTCGAGTTGATGCGTTGTTTGAACTTGGCTCGAGGCAGGGAGGTATTGCATCGTCACTTTTGAATTGGTTGGCATGACTTGGTGCGCTGCAAGAAACGCCGTGGCAGATAAACGTAAATCTGGATTTTGTTGGGCTTCTTCTGGCAATGCTGCAACGCTTAAATCCTCACCAGAAATAGTCCATTCTCGTTCATTCCCACGCCAACTGCTTTGGCTCGAGCTGAATAAAACATAATCCCGCCCACCGAAACGTAAACCTCGAGCCTCGCAGGGAATGCCTTGACACGGCAACGCCCAAGTTTGTGGAGTCTCGAGAAATGAGAGCTTAAAGGTTTTGCCACTGCTCTTAAACCAAGCAAACGGTAAACCGCGCCCAAAAGTGCTGTGGAGGGTGTTACTACCTTGTTTAAATTCAGCCCGTACCAAAAATTCTGAAGCAGCATCCACTCGAGCATCGGGGAAAACCACCCCCTCGAGTCCAACCGTGACATCAGGCGAAAACGGCGTGGCGAAGCCTTCTGTGCCGACCTCGAGCTTAGGGTAATTGAGTGCCATCCCAGATGCCGTGGCTTGCAGGGCAAGGGGTTGTGCCATCAATGCGCTCGAGAATTTTTCCCACAAGAGCGAACCCCACCAAACATTGGTCGGGTAAGGCGGGGCATAGCGAGCCGTTTTGAATTCTGGCGCAGGAGGAGCGCGGTAATTGCCCTCGCGCCATGCCAATGCCAGTGGCACATTGGGTTTTTGGGCAGTGGTCGGGCGGCGATACACCAAGCGCCAAAAACTCTGGGCTGGCAGTGCAATTTGTGCCTCGAGCTTGAGCGCCAAATCGGGTTTTTCGGCTTGCACCACAGCATTGGTAAAGCCCTTCACACCAATGAGTTGCCAACCAGCCAGTGTTGTCTCGAGATTCTGAGGCTCATCAAAGGGGTTGATCGCCATCACCGTCAGCAAATTGTCTTTTTGCGCCGCATGAAGCCAGACTTTTTGGTTGCTCGAGCTAACCTGAAACGCCTGCCCAGCAAAGTTCTGCAAATGCCGAAAAGCATAATACGTGGCTCGAGGCACACCTGAAATATCCAGTGTGCCATGCCCACCAATGCCCTGCAAAGCAAAATACGTGTTCAGGGTCGCACCAGCACTCGCCATCCGCAAAGTGGTTTCGGCTGCCCACAAACCCGCCAATTGATCGGCAATATGACGATTGCTTTCGGTGCGGTACGACAAACCGTACTCGGTCAAACCAAACCCAATTTGTTTTTGATACGCAAGCGGGTTTTTCTCAGGGTCTTTCCAGAGGTTCATGTACTGCTCGCGTTCATTATCAACCCTCTCGATGGTGGCAATCGCGGCTTCGTTGGTGGCTCGTCCGTCTGTGGGGTACACATGCCAAGTCAACACATCAATCTGATCGCCGCACAAGCGCACAAAACCCTCGAGAAACGCCGCATCACCAGTGGTACTTGGACCCGCGAACTTCGCATCGGGTTGCACGCCTAAAATCGCAGTTCGGTGTGCCTTAAAGGTATCGCAGTATTTCTCAACCGTCCAACTCTTATCGCCTCGAGTCACGGCATACAAATTTGGCTCGTTGCCTACGCTCCAATAAGCCACTTTGATCTTATTCTGAATCGCTAGCCGAGCCGCCTCAGCCGCATCCTCAGCGCGGTTTTTCCCATTTCCTCGAGCGCCCTGAAAAGCCCTCGTTTGAATAATTACTTTGGGGCGAACCCCTTTTTGCTCGAGAAGGCGCAAGTTAATCCCAAATATCCTCATGCTCGAGGCGTTCAGGTCTTGGTCATCGCCGACATTGCCAGCAGGAAAACGCACAATTTTTGGATTCAGGGCTTGCAAGGCTTTTTGGTTCTCGACAATGTTCATCATGTTGCCCAAGTTAAAACCAGACACTGCCTCGGGCTGAATCATGGCTCGAGGCTGCCCGAGCTGCAAACTGTTTTCTTGCGCTGAGGCAAAAGCGCTAAGGGTGAGGAGAGGAAAGAGGAAGCGCTTCATGGGGACTCCAGCAGGGCGAAAGGCGAAGGTCGAAGGTCGAAGGAAAGATCAAAAACGGTGGCTCGAGGTGCGTTGTTGGTTGGTCTCGAGTGAGTGCTTTAGGGTTTTCGAGAAAAGACGCAAGCTCTTACGGACTCCCCACGCTCGTTCCTCGCGTTCCCCCTCAAAGAGGGGGACTTAAAAACCAAAAACCCTGCCTTTGCTCTTGAACTTAGCACCCCTCTTTGAGGGGTCGAGCGAAGCGAGGGGGAGTTCTAACGCATCGCTCTCTTTCAATGAACCATAAGAAAACCCTTTAGCTGAATGTCTATCTCTATCCTGAACCAAAGCAACCCTCGAGAAAACCGTCTCAAAGCTCAAAGCTAGTTCTTCACCGACCCAGCCGTTAAACCTGTTATCAGTTGTCTCGAGGTGAAAATAAAGATAATCAAGAGTGGTAAAACCGTAATCGCTGTTCCCATCATCAATCCGCCGTAGTCAACATTGGTGGCAGTTGTTCCGCCTGAAATAGCGCGAATCAGGGTTTGCAGGGTGCGGGTTTCGGGGCTTCTAAAAATCAGGCTTTGCAGTACAAATTCGTTCCAAACGCCAATAAAAGTAATTAAGCCCAATGTGCCAAGTGCAGGACGAATCAGCGGTAAAATAATTCGCCAAAACATGCCAAATTCGGTGCTGCCGTCTACTCGAGCTGCGTCCATCAGTTCTCGAGGAATCGCGCTTTGAATGTATTGTCGGGTTAAAAAGATGCCAAAGGCACTTGCCATGCCCGGAAACCATAAGGCTCGAGGTTGGTTGATCCAGCCGATTAAGTTCATGACGAGGTAAAACGGAATCAAATTCAGCGCCGCAGGAATGGCTTGGGTGGCAACGACCACAGCAAAGAGTGCATTCTTGCCTTTGAAGTCGTACATCGCAAAACCAAATCCTGCCAGTGAGCAGAAAAATAAGGTGGTGATGGTTGCCATGCTGGCGAGGTAAAAACTATTGTAAAAGACGCGCCAGAAGGTGTTGTCGGTCATTTTCATCAAGGCGTTGTAGTTGCTGACAATCTGGTCAATGCTACCCGGTACAAGTGGTGGTGGAAAGGAAAAAATCGTTTCGCGGCTTTGCGTGGCAAAAACCAGCATAAAGTACAAGGGGAATGCCATCAGCAGACCACCAAATAAAATCAGACCGTAAATCAAGGCATTGCCAAGGGTAAGTTTTTGCATCTTAATCATTCCTCAGTCGGGCAAAGATTTGATTGTTGATGATGGTGAGGGTAATGATGATGGCGAACAAAACCCAAGTCTGGGTAGCTGCATCACCGAACAGCAAATTGTTGAAAGCATTGTCCCAGAGGTACATCACCGAGGTTCGCCCTGAATTGGCGACACCACCTGAAGTGTTGACCAATAAGAAAGGCTCAGCAAACAACTGCATATTGCCAATAATCGTGAAGGTAAAAGCTGTGAACATGGTTGGGCGTAGAAGCGGCAAGGTGATGTAGCGAAAACGCTCAAAACGCGATGCGCCGTCCACTTCGGCAGCTTCGTATAAATCTTGTGAAATGGCTTGTAGACCCGCCAAATACAGCACGGTATTCCAACCTGTGTAACGCCAGATCACCAGAATTGAAATGGAAATCGGAACCAAATGCCGATCTCCCAACCAACGAATTGGATCGTCGGGGATGATGCTGTTCAGAAGTGGGATTTTATTAAACACCTCGAGAACCAGCCAATTCAAAACGCCACTTCGTTCCGAATACAGCGTGCCGAAAACAGCCGCAATCGCTGCCACCGAAGTTACGAATGGCGCAAAGTAAATCGCGGTCACAAAGGCTTGCATTTTTTTCATGCCCGTATGGATGATAAATGCCAAAGGAATGGCAATCAGGTGCTGAGGTAAGCCAGAAATCAGGGCAATATAAGCAGTTTGTTTGACCGAATTCCAAAACGCCGTGTCCTCGAGAAACAAAAAGCGGTAATTATCTAAGCCCACAAATTTCATGCCGCCCAAGCCAGAAATCGCATCCCAACTGGTCATGGAAACGTAAATCGAGAATAGCATTGGAAATAAACCAAAGACGAGAAACAAAATAAAAAATGGACTAATAAAAACATAAGGCGCTAAAATTCGTTGCCAACGGGTATAAAAACGTCCAAAATGAAATTCTTGTTTTATGGTGGTTTGGCTATTCACGTTTTCCTTATGTAAAGGCTCGAGACAAAACTGCTCGAGCCTTTTTTGTTCGGAGGAGGGTGGTGGGTGGTTAAACCCACCACATGAAGAAGTCTTATCGGCGGGCGCGTTTTTCGATTTCGGCTCGAGCTTCTGACAAAGCGGCTTTGATGTCTTTGCCTTCGTCAAGCACGGCGGTCAGTTGAGTTTCGACAATGGTTTGTGCCACGCTATCGTACTTGTTGACATCAAGTGGCTTGATTTTTTGGGCAGCAGCTTTCCAGAGCAGACGGGCTTTTTGACCACCAAGGAAAGGCACGGCTTCGTTAAAGCTGGTATCTGACCAAGCGGCTTTTAAGGCTGGGAATGCGCCGTTGCCTTTGAAAGCAGCAATTTGTTGGGCGCGGTCGGTGGTTAAGAAGCGGATGATGTCCCATGCTTCTTTCTTGTTCTTGCTGGCAGTTGGAATCGTGTAGAAGCTACCACCCCAAGGTGCGTATGCGCCATCTGGCAAGTCTTGAACGCGCCATAAGCCTTTGGTTTCTGGTGCCATCCAGTTTTGGAAGTGACCTTGTAACCATGCGCCGCTAAATTGGGTGGCAACCGTGCCGCCTTTGAAACCTTCGTACCATTCGTTGCTCCACTCGCCGATTTTGGCATCGAGTTTAGCATCACGAATTTGTTTAGCCACCGTAAAGGCTTTGACCCAACGGGCGCTGTCTGGTCCAACCAAGACTTTGTTGTCTTTACTAAAGAAAATACCCTCGCCGGCTGGAATGTTCGAGCGCCAGATCAAACCTGCGGCGCTGGCAGCAGAGTTAATCAAGAAGATTTTTGGATTCTTGGCTTGGATTTTCTTACCGGCGGCAATGTAGCCTTCCCATGAGGTCAGTTCGCTGGCATTGACTCCTGCGTTGTCCAAAATATCTTTGCGGTAGAAAGTGGTGCCGGGTCCGATGTCGGCGGGTAGACCAATGTAGCGTCCGTCGGAGGCAGTGGCTTGACCGACGGTGTAATCTACGAATTGGGCTTTCAGGGCTTTGGCATTGTATGGGGCTTTGTTCAAGTCTTCCAAGCCGCCGCCTTCAGCGAATTTACCAACAAAACCAATTTCCACAGCTTCGATGTCGTGCAAGCCTTGCCCAGTTGCCAAAGCAGTGGTCAATGCCTGGTGGTGGTCGCCGTATTGCAAAGCAACCAATTCGATTTCGTAATTTGGAAACTTCTTTTTCAGGGCGGGCATAGCGATCTTCACAGCTTCGTCTAAGCTAGGAAATGCAGCAATCGAGATTTTTTTCATACCGCCTTGTGCGGCGACCAAACCGGTGATCGCGGCAGCAGCTAAACCGAATGCAATCAATGTACGTGCTTTCATGGTGTTCCTCCAAAATGGATTGAGTGAGGGCTAAAGATTTGAAAGCGCTTTCAAAACACTTCCGACGGGTAACGTAGTTCCTCCTTCTAAAAAGCAAATTCTCTAAGCAAAACGCAAGCGAGAAGTAGATTCACGAACAATTAAACTCGCCGATAACCGAGGCGGTTTAGGACGGTGTCCCTCGAGCAAAGCAAAGACCATATTGGCAGCCGCCAAGCCCATGTCTTCACCCGGTTGACGCACCGTGGTCAGCGGCGGAGTGGTATAACCAGAAGCGAACAAATCATCAAAACCAATTAAACTCATATCGTCTGGAACACGAATTCCTCGGCGGAACATGGCGAGCCTTGCACCCATCGCGGTTTGGTCGTTGGCAGCAAAAATCGCGGTGACATCGGTACGACGCGAAAGCAACTGTTCAGTAGCTAGTAGACCAGCTCGCTCTTGGTAATTGCCCTCGAGAACCAGCTCTGGGTCATAGGCAATTCCATATTCAGCCAAAGCGTTTTTATAACCTGTGAAGCGCTCGATGGCATCGCGGTGCGAAGGAGGACCAGAAATATGGGCAATGCGTCGGTGTCCTAAATCAAGCAAGTGCCGCATACCAAGCATTGCGCCGTCTTCTTGGGAGATGTTGATGCTCTGATGCTCGAGACCCTGAACTGTGCGCCCCACCGTGACAATCGGCAAGGATTCCGCCATCTTTAAGAGATAATCATCCTCGAGATTACCACCAAGAATAATCAGTGCATCTGCCCGACGGGAGGTGAGAATATCCACCGCTTCGCGTTCTTCTTCGGCACGCCAATGCCCAGAGATAAACATCGGATGATACCCACTGCTGGCTAAACCCTGCTCAATACCCACAAAGGTTTCACCATAAAACGGACTCGAGATGGCTTGAGTCACCACTCCAATGGTCATTGAACGACCTTTTGCAAGCGCTTGCGCCATGAGATTCGGACGATACCCCAAAAGTGAAATGGCTTCTTCAACCGATTTGCGCTTATCAGGGCTGACCGAAGCTGTCCCGTTCAGAATCCTCGAGACTGTGCTAGGCGAGACATTCGCATGTTTTGCAACATCATTTAATGTTCTTGCCTGAGACACAAGCCAGACCTCCGAGATGAGAATTTAGGACTCGTGAAGTGTAACAAACTTTGAAAGCGCTGTCAAGTCTTTGAATTTGAGGCTACAGTTCAATGGTGATTTGGGCTTATGAGCTGCGAGCTACGAGCTATGAGCTATGAGAAAATCAGTCCTAGACTCATTCTCGAGAATAGGCGAGATTTGATGGGTTTTCCAAAGTCAAAAAGAAACAACCCTCCCTCATTCCCTCTCATGGCTCGAGAACAAAAGTTTGACGAGATACAAATGTGTTATCCAGCCACAGGTGAGGTTTGTTGCGGTAATTTCTCCGTCTGTGATGGGTTTCCAAGAAATGGGGCTTCGATATGTTTGTACGACCAGGCAGCAGCGATGTAGGCAAGCAGCAAACCCAAACCAGCCAACCAGAAGAACTCGAGCGGGTTTTGAATACCAGCGTAACGAAAATTTTCGTTGTGCAACAAGCGAATACACTCGAGAATCGGGTAGTGCCAGATGTACAAACCAAAGGAAATTTTAGCGGTATACCGAAAAAAAGTATTGTCTAAAATACGACCAAAAACCCTCGAGAATGGCAGGGTAATTAGTAAAAGAGCAACACAGGCTGGAAACCACGGGAAACGGTACGGTTGACTTTGGAAACTAAAACCAAAATCCCCAGCCCCCCTCGACAACCAGAGCAGTGCAAACATGCCAACAAACACAATCAGTGCCACCAAATCAAAAGCTGCACTTGGTTCACGCCCACGGTTTTTTCTGTCCACAATAAAACCAGCCGCCAGCACACCAAGCACATAATGAGCGAACATACCAATGGCGTTGTAGTTGGGCATCCAGTATTTTGCACCACCCAAAAGCCCATGATCCCAACCGCGATTGATGTTGTCTGGGATAAGACTCTCGAGAATGAGGTGATTGGCAACAAAGACCAAGCCAAGCAAGAAAAGCCAAAAGCGCAGCGCGAACCAAAAACCGCGTTTTGGAAATTGCGTAAACAACACCCACATACCAAGTGGCATCAGGATATAACAAAAGACTTCAAAACCAATGCTCCACAATGGACCATTCAGTTCAACTGGAAAAAAAGTAACATGCGAAAACGCCGTGGTGAAACTGAGTGCCGAAACCAAACGCCACCAGATTTTCTCGCCGTCCACAGCAAAAAAGAGTCCAAGTAGAAAACTCACAATTAAACTCGCATAAAAGCCCGGTACAATCCGCACGGCTCTGCGCCGCGTGTACTCGAGCATATTCGGCATGGGTTTTTGATTCAGATACGCCCGCCAAAAAGGAGTAGCAAGCAGCATTCCCGAAAGCACAAAAAAAGCACTCACGCCAGCGCTACCCTGCTCGAGAAAAGCATCAAAGAATTTAAGGGTGTCTGAAGCGTTACTCGAGTCAAAACGTTGCCAGAGATGATGAAAAATCACCATGAGGCAAGCAATGGCGCGAATGCCATCTGCGCCGAGCAAAGTTTGGCTCGAGACATGTGTTTGGACTTGCCTTCGATTGCGCCAAGCTGCCCAAGCTCGAGACCACCAAGGGCTTTGGCTCGAAGGTACAGCAATGTTCAGTGCCAAGCTGATTTGCCGTGCAAAAACCAAGAAAGCCAAAAGTGGCACGAGGCTCGAGATGGCTGTTCCTATCAGGTACGCGCCGTTCAAACCATTTCTGGCATTCATATAAGCCAGAATCTGACTGACCATTTGCTGCTCAGGGCTTTTCAGAAGCGCCAACGCCACCGAATTGTTATTCCAAACCGTAACAAACGTCACCAAACCCAAGGTTGCAAGGGCAGGACGAGCCAGTGGCAACATGATTGAAAAGTAAATCCGCAAATCACTTGCACCATCTATTCTCGCTGCCTCGAGCAGGGATTTCGGCACTGCGCCCTGAACATATTGGCGCAGTAAAAACACACCAAAAGCACTCACCACACCCGGAACCCAAACGGCTCGAGCTTGGTCAATCCAACCAAGGAGCGCCATATTCACGGCGGTGGGAATCAGGTTCATCAGGCTCGGAAAAAGCATCACGCTCAGCACCACGCCGTACAAAATGGCTTTGCCACGAAACTCAAGCAGCGCAAAAGCAAAACCTGCGAGGCTCGAGACGACCACTGCGCCAAGGCTGGCAAGCGTGGCAATATAAGCACTATTCCAAAGGTTGCGCCAAAAAGTCGGTTGTGCCTCGAGTAGGAGGGCATAATTGCCAGACCACGCATCACCGATGCTCAGCCATTGATCGCTGTAACTTCGGCTGCCAGCCAATAACAAATTGAAAATCGGAATCAGGCAAAGTGCCAAACCAGCCAGCAGCAACAACTTCATCGCAACCCGCCACGCGGCTGGAAAACGCAACGGTGAGCTGTCAGCTTCGCCTAAAGCAGTCGTCTCGAGCAAGGTGAAGTTACGCCCAAAAAACCAGTAAAACACAAAGGTAAAAAGCGCAATGCCAAGAAAAAAAACCCATGTTTGAGCGCTGGCTAAACCAAAATCGGTATCCCAAAAAGCGGTGCGGATGATATAGGTTGGTAAATCAATGTTGCGAATATCGGAGACCGGTCCAAACCATTGCCCAACCGAAGTCTGTGTACCACGCAAGAAACTCATGGTGAATGCCACGAAAATCATTGGACGCATCATCGGCAGGGCGACATTCCAGAACAAACGCCAAAAACCAGCACCATCGAGTTGTGCCGCCTCGTACAAGCTGCGTGGCACAATGTTTAAGACCATCAGGTACAGCAGCACATTCCAACCTGTGACTGTCCAGAGTTGCGTGAACGCCGCGCCGCTTTCGGTATAAAAAACCGATAAGGATGGCAAGCTCGAGCCAATCAAAGGCAGGCTTTGCAGGATGTCAGAAAGTTGCATCGGCAGCGCCCAGAAAATACCAAAAATCGCTGCCAGCACCGCGCCAGCCGCTAAGCTCGAGGTCATGAATGGCACAAAAATAACCGTGGCAATCATGCCTTGAACCCGCTTAAAAGCAATGTGCAGCATAAACGCCAGTGGAATGGCAATCAGGTGTTGGGTGACGGCGGTTATCAGTGCCAAGCGCAACGAACGCCACCAGCCTTGCCAGAAAATACCATCTTGTAAAGTGTAATTAAATGCCCACAGACCATCAAAACGCATACCGCCCAAACCAGAACTGGGATTCCATTCCATGAACGAAACCACCAAAGACATGGCGAGTGGAAAAACAGCAAACAACACCAACAGCACAAAAAACGGTGCAATAAACCAATACGCACTGCTCGAGTGTGCCTGCACAATTCGACCCACCAAGCGTTCTCGAGGGCGGTGGAAAGGCGGAAAAGTCATGCACCCTATTGAACGCTGAAAGCCCTTTCAAATTGTGTCAAAAATATGGCGATTCAAATCGTTTTATACTGCCCGTATGAGCTTGCCCGACCTCGACCCAAACTCGAGTCTGCATATGCGAAAAGCAGCCATGCGCGATGTCGAAGCGATGCTGCAACTGATCGCACATTGGGCGCGGCGTGGGGCGATGCTACCCAAGTCTCGAGATGTGCTGTACAGCCAAATCCGCGATTTTTACTTACTCGAGACGATGGACAACGGCATAGCAGGTATTGTCGGGCTGCATGTGCTGTGGTCAGACCTTGCGGAAGTGCGTTCGCTTGCGATTCACCCGAATTTCCAAGGCAAGGGCTTAGGCAAGCAACTGGTGTACGGAATTGAACCCGAAGCTCGAGAACTCGGGATTTTACGCTTGTTTGCTTGGACACTCGAGCCAGTTTTTTTTGTGCGCTGTGGTTACAGCGAAATCTCACTCGAGGAATTACCACCCAAGGTCTACAAGGAATACCACAAGAACGCAATGATTAAGCGCCTCTGAATTGCAGTGTTCCCTCGTAAATGGCACGACCAACAATCACACCCTCAATGCTCAGATTCTCGAGCAGGGCAATATCACGCTCATCACGCACGCCACCGCCAGCAATCAGCTCACCAGCCCACGCGCTTCGCATGGGTTTTAGAGGTTCGGGATTCAAACCTTCGAGTGTGCCGTCCCTCGCAATATCGGTGTAAATCAAGGTTCGCACGCCAACATCCCAAACTCGAGCCGCCGCGTCTACGGCGGTTTGCGTGCTTTGTTCCGCCCAGCCTTTGATCGCCACCAAACCATCTTTGGCATCGAGGCTCACCACAACTTTTTCAGCGCCAAACTCGAGCAGCGCAGCAGCTAAGAATTCTGGATTGGTGATCGCGGCTGTGCCAATGATAATTCGGCTGACTCCACCAGAAAGCAGTTCTTGAGCCGTCTCGAGGTTGCGAATACCACCGCCGACCTCGACTGGCACGGGTAACTTTTGGGCAATCTCGAGGATGATTGCGCGGTTTTCGCCAGCGCCCGTGGCAGCATCCAAATCCACCAAATGCACCAGTTTCGCGCCAAGGTTCGCCCAGTGCTGCGCGGCTTCAAGGGGCGAATCAAAATACACCGTCTCGAGTTTCGGATCGCCTTTGTACAAACGCACTGCACGTCCGCGTTGAATGTCCACACAAGGAATAATCTGCACCATCGCGGTAAGCCTAACATAAGACCTAAAAAGTCAGAAAATGCTAAACTCGTTTGTATGAACTCATCACAGCACATCGTTGATCCAGCCCATCAGCCACCACTGATGGATAGACGGGCTTTTATGCGATTATCCATTCAACAAAGACGTGATTTGCTCGAGCTACAAGCTATTGGTGAGCCTATCTACACGCCAGATTCTGAAGCAATGGAATGGTTAGAGCAAAGTGACGATATGACAGGACTTCATGACTGAAACGTATGGTATTCCGCCAATTGTCAAACGCGGTGATATTTGGCGCGTCAATTTCAATCCAGCTCGAGGCTCTGAAATTCAAAAACAACGCCCCGCAGTGGTTGTTAGCTCTGATGCACTCCTGCTTCATCCTGTGCGCTTGGTTATTCCTTTGACGGGTTGGGCAAAAACTTATGAAAACCGAATTTGGATTGTCCCAGTTGAACCAACTCTGCAAAATGGTCTTGAGAAAAAATCGGCAGCAGATACAGCTCAAACTCGAGCCATGACCATCAGCACACAGCGTTTTATTCAGCGTCTTGGTGTTCTTGAACCTGAAACACTCGATGAAATTATTCTGGGGCTTGGTGCGTTGGTTGAATTTCCCAACCTTTAATACCACTGCGCCGAGCCGAGCGCAAATGGCTGATTCCCTCGAGATGCGTGGCGAGTTGCTCGAGGGAATTTAAGTTATGAATGCTCAAAAAATCATCCACAAAAGGCAGTGCCGCCAGCAAGCCTCGAGTCTGCGGTTGAAAACCAATTGTACCAATCAGGGGGTTGAGCCAAATCAAACGATGACAGGTTTTTTGCAAGCGCTCGACGGCTGCACCCAAAACTTCGGGTTGCCCTTGATCCCAACCATCCGAAATCAGAATCACCACCGCGCCGCGCCCAAGCACCCGTTTGGCATGAACCCGATTGAACAACTCCAAACTCGAACCGATGCGCGTACCACCAGACCAATCATTCACGGTTTTGCCAACTTCGGTTAGGGATGCGTCAACATCGCGCCGCTCGAGGGATTTGGTGATTCTGGTCAGGTGCGTTCCAAAGGCAAAGGTTTCGATGTTGCGCCGTTCTAACCGCTGAGTCACGGCGTGCATAAAATGCAGCAGCAACCGCGCATAACGTTCCATGCTCCCCGAGACATCCGCCAACACCACCAATGGTCGAGGCTTGGTTTTCTTGCGGCGCATCTCGAGTTTAATCCACTCACCGCCAAAACGCATGGCAGTGCGGAAACTACGGCGGTAGTCCAAGCGCTCGCCGCTTCTGGCAGCCACAAAACGCCTTGTGCGACGCTGACCGACCCGCCACTGAAAACGCCGCAAGGCTTGTTTGGCTGCTTCGAGTTCAGCAGGGTTCATTTGGTCAAAGCGCTTGTGCTTTTGGGTTGAGTCTGGGCTGTACGTCAGCGCTCGATCGGTGAGCGGTTGCGGTGGAAGCTCAGAAGGCGGTTTATCACCTTGGCTCGAGCCATCGCGCACTTCGGCGGGACGAGGTTTTTGTTGCTGATTGGGTAGGCTGGCTTGGTTGAGTAATTCTTCTGGGATGCCACCCAAACCCAACTCGAGCCAGAAGGACTTAAAAACCTGCTCGAACTTGGCTAAATCCTCGCGTCTCGAGACTAAGCAAGCCCGAGCCGCATCGGCAAAAGCCCTTGGCTCGAGCATCGGAATACGACTGAGCGCCAATGCAAAGACCTCGGTTTGATTGGGTGTGACCCGAAGCCCCGCCTCGCGCAATTCACGGCTAAAGCGCACCGCATGAGCCAGCAGTTGGTTTTGCTCGAGATTGGGCTGGTTCATACCAAGAACACTTCGGATTTTGATTCGCTCATTGGAATTTTACCCAATGAAGCCTGTCGAATTTCACGTTTAAGGAGAAAACAAATTCGTTCAGAAAAAGTACATTGCAAATCAATAATGCCTTCAAAAATATTAAAATGAAACACTTGTGGGTCATCACCGTTGGCAATAAAAAATTCCCATGTTGAATTCTGCCATTCTGAGTAAAACATTAAATTTTGATTCTCAGAAGGAAATGAAACCCCGATACTCTGACCGTCTTGGAATGATTCAAAGAATAATTTTTTTGTGTCAAACATACCTTTGAGAGAAATATTGGCGTTAAAAATTTGACTGTATTCGTTATGTCTAATGAGGTAATTATTACTTTCATTCTTGAATTTACCAATGATCCCAAGAAATTCACGGTAAACTCGAGGAAAAGTAAAGTCAAAATCTTTCTCATACTTGTTGATTTCCCAATCAAGGTATCCTTCGAGATGGAAATTATTCAAGAATGAGACATCTGTACTTTTAGCAATTACTAAACCAGAAATGAGCGAAAGTAATTGCTCTTGAAATGGTGTAATTTCCTGCGTTTTCACGTTTGATATAACCTATCAAACTCTGCATAAACAACGCTGGCCGGAATAACCTCACCTCGAGTTGCTTCCGCTAGACGCTCATCAATCAATGCAAGCTCTTCATCACTGATGACTTCGTCATCCTCAGCCACTTCGAGCAGTGCAATCTCGAGGGCTTTGGTTCTCGAGCGGATACCTCTGGCACGACGAATTTGTTCTAAAGCAGCAAAGGCTTTTTTGGATAAGACTTGCTCGAGTTGGGTCATACCAACATTCTACTCCACTTGGTCAATACACCCGATGTTCTTTTATCTTCGTCTCGAGCGTCCCTTGGTTTTATAGCCTTCCTGACGGTAAAAGATTCGGGTTGCGACCAAAAGTTGAACATCTGGCTCGACATAAAACTCAATCCTGACTTTGCCCACCCGTAATCGAAACGATTCTTTTGATCCTGCCAATGGTCTGACATCGCCGAGTCCTGTCAAAGCCAGTTCTCCAAGCGCTTCTCGAACGGCAACAGCGTCATGTGGCGCAAGTTGCAACAACTCTTTTGGTGAATCAGACTGAAATCTGATTTGTAGTGGTACACCAGCTAAGCGTCTCACCGTTCGGACTTTCGGATTTTTTCGTCCAACATACGCCAAACTTCTTCGGCTGGAATGGTATTTCCCGCTTTAGCCGAGGCAACTCGGGCTGCAAAAATAGCTGCATCTTCGGGGCTGTGGACAATCTGACCATTGATTTCATCTTCGTCAGGCATATTCTCGAGCAATAACATTTCCAGTGCTTTGGCTCGAGAACGAATTCCGCGTGATCGTCGAATTTGTTCTAAAGCAGCAAAGGCTTTTTTGGATAAGACTTGCTCGAGTTGGGTCATACCAACATTCTACTCCACGCCGAGCAGTTCAACTTCAAAAACCAGTGTGGCGTTGGGTGGAATCACTCCGCCAGCGCCGCGAGCGCCGTATCCCAAGTGCGGTGGAATGGTCAGTTTGCGTTTACCGCCGACTTTCATACCTGCTACACCTTCATCCCAGCCTTTGATCACATGCCCAGCGCCCAATGGGAAACTAAATGCTTCGCCGCGTGGCAGGCTCGAGTCAAAGATCCGCCCGTCGGGGAACATGCCTGTGTAATGCACTTTGACCATGTTGCCTTTGGTTGCGGTTGCGCCTGTGCCGATAACGGTGTCTTCTGAGATGAGTTCGCTCATGGGGCTAGTTTAACAGGTTTGACTTAACACAAGGTTGGTGCTGGTTGCCGCCCCAGTGAAACTCGAGTGAAACCATTGGCGCGTGGTGGGATGGTCAGGCTCGAGTGTCGGTTTAAGCGTATGACTGTTCCAACTTCGTGTAGTTCTAAGACGGTCACTTGAACGCCGTAAGCCCTGAGCCAGCGTGCAATAAACTCTGCCGCGCTGCGTTTGTTGCTGCGAACCAAAATGCTTTTTTCGGGGCGTTCGAGTTGGCGTTCTAAGTCGGGGATGCTTAGCCCAAGGTGCGGTGCGACTCGCACAGCAATGTCGTTGCGACGCTTGCCACTTTTGATACTCAGATCAAGTCGAACCGCGTAAGTCATGGCTGTCCCCTCCTCAAGGAAGGTTACTCTAGGCGTTTATGGCTGAGTTTACTGCCGAGTTTTTCACATTTTGTCTTTCAGAGGCTTAACTGTGGTAGATTTGCGGTGAGTTTGTTGTGACAGTCTCATGCTAGACTAAATAGCGGTCGGAATCAGGAGTTTATGGTGGTGCAAACGAAAAGCAATGTCATCTTTGGTCACGGCTCGAGTGTCGGGCGCGTTCGTGACCACAACGAGGATTACCACCGCGTGAAGACTTTTTTAAGTGGGCGTAACGCTGTGCATTTTTTTGCAGTGGCGGATGGCATGGGTGGCGCAGCCGCTGGAGAGCGTGCCAGTAAAACTGCAATTGAAGTGGTTTCCAAAGCCGTGTCTGATTATGTGGATTTTACCAGTGCAGGCAATAAAGCCATTCCTTTGGATAAAGCCTTAGAACGAGCCTTAGTGGCTGCCAATAAGCGCATCAACCGTGAAGCCCTCGAGAACCCCGAGTACAGTGGTATGGGAACAACCATTACAGTCTGTATTGCCCAAGAACGGCAGTTGATTTATGGGCATGTGGGTGATTCCAGAGCCTATTTGATTCGGGGCGGCGAGATTTCCCAAGTCACCCGCGATCACTCTTGGGTTGGTTTTCAAGTTGAGCATGGCATTCTGACTGCCGAAGAAGCTCAGAATCATCCAAATCGTAATCAATTGATGCGAGCGCTTGGCACTCGAGCCGAGGTGCTGGTGGACATTGGTGTTGTTCCAATTAAAGTTGGTGATATTTTCTTATTGTCCTCGGATGGTTTGCATGGTTTTGTCGAGGATAACGAATTCCTCGAGGAACTCAGCCGTCGGGCGCTGAACTTAAGCAGTGCGGTGGATTACTTTATTGGCATGGCAAATTCGCGTGGTGGCTTAGATAACATCACTTGTATCATTGCACAGGTGGTCGCGTGAGCCTGCTGACTTTTGCGTTGTTACTAGCACTTTTTGGCTTATCGGTTTTTATTTTTTGGCGTGTGCCTGCCAGAATTTTAATCTACACCGTTTCAGGGTTTTTGCTGATTGTTGCAATTGGTCTTTTTGTCCTGAATTCCAATCCCAGTTTTGGTGGTGGCAAAGCCCGACCTGAACGAAGCATTGCCATACTCGCCGTGATTGGTTTGTTGGTGGCGGCTTCGCTTGTGCCGCTCGAGTCTGATGCGGCGCCGCAAGTGCGCCGCAAGCCAAAACGCAAAGGTCCTGCGGCTCAAGCCTCCAAAACCCCGACCCTGACCAGTATTGGTGGTAAGAAAAACATGGATGCTGGAACGCAACTGACCCGTTACGAAACTTTGGATCGAATCGGAATTGGTGGTATGGCAACTGTCTATAAGGCGCGTCGCAAAGATGACAATAAAATGGTGGCGCTTAAAATCCCGCAGGATAAATTTATTGCCGATGCGCGTTTTGTGCGGCGTTTCCACCGTGAAGCCGATGTCTTAATGAAACTCAATCACCCGAATGTGGTGCGGGTTTTTGAGCATAACAACGAAGCTGCCACGCACTTTATTGCCATGGAACTGATCGAAGGCGAAGCGCTCGAGAGTCTGATTGAAACCCGCCGCTTAACTTTAGAACAAGGCGTGCAGATCATCAAACAAGTCTCGGATGCACTGCGTTATGTACATAAGCAAGGCATCATTCACCGTGACATTAAACCCGGTAATGTGATGGTCACGAAAAACGCGATTAAAACCGATCCCAACGCGGTTCTCGAGTTGGGTAGCGTCAAGCTGATGGACTTTGGAATTGCCGCAGGACGGGTGCTGACCCGTTTGACCATGACGGGCGCTCGGGTTGGAACACCTGTGTACATGAGTCCCGAGCAGGCTCGAGGTAACAAAATTGATCATCGTACCGATATTTACAGTTTAGGCTTGGTTTTTTATGAAATGGCAACTGGGCAAACCGCTTTTAAGGGCGGTTACGAAGCCGTGGTGCAAGCTCAGATTTTCCAAACGCCTCAACCACCGCGTCAGATTAACCTTGAAGTGCCTCCCAAGTTAAATGATCTGATCATGCGAATGATTGACAAAGACCCTGATAAACGCCCAACCCTGACCGAAGTGATCGAAGAAATAGACAAAGGATTGTTTGACCAACAAACCGACCTGCAAGGACCCGCCCATTTGGTGGTCAGCTTAAACACCCGCAAAGGACCGATTCGGGTGCTTGACTTAAATGGCAACCTCGAGCGCAGCTTTGGTCAGATCGCCGCAGGGCAACTGCCCGGAGCGCCCGTGGCAATTGGTGTTGACTCCGCCATGAATTTCTATGTTTCGATCCTCGAGTACCGCTCCAATGACCCAACGGCGCGTTTGCTGCGAAAATTTGATAAAGACCATAAGCAACTGCTTGCCTTTGGTGCCTATGGCATGAAACCAGGCGAACTGCTTTACCCAATGTCGCTTTCCGTGGCGCACTGGAATCAGCTCTACGTCTTGGATGGCGAATCGTACAGCATCTCGCGGTTTGACCTTGATGGCAATTACATTGGGCGTTTCGGTGGGCGTGGCACAGCCCAAGGCTTATTTGAAGACCCACGCAATGTGGTGGCAGCGGCTGATGGCATGATTTACGTGCTTGATTATGGCAATAAACGCATTCAGCGTTTCTCACCAGAAGGTGAATACCTAAACCGTTACTCGTTTAAGGTCAACAAAGACGCACCTGAACTGCGGGTTTTGGATGGTGTGACCGCTTCGGCTTCAGGCTCGGTTTATATTTCTGATTCAACCGCCTCAAGAATCCGCACTTTACTACCACCCAAAGGCGCTCAAGGACCAAACGCGGTGATTGAATCCCTCCAAGGCGAGGACTCGAGCCAGGTGCTTGATTTGGTGCTTGACCCACAAGGCAACCTTTATGTGGCGCGACGCGGTGGGCATCTGATTCGCAAGTTCGCACCAGATTGCAGCCTGATTCAAACCATTGAAACGTATTCGCCTGTGCAGAGCTTAGCCATGTTTGTACGTCCGAAATAAAGGGCTATGAGCTTTGAGCTATGCGGTTAGACTTTCTTGGGAACTTCTCGAGGGGAATGGGTATCTAAAAGTATATGACTGCCTTGCGTTTTCTTGGAGTTCTGGCTTTTGTGGCTGGCGGCGTAGTTCTGGCTCGCAGTGGATTTGAAGGCAGTGCTTATAAAGTCCTCAAACTCGAGCGGGTGGCAAGTAGCCCATTGGCACAAGCCGATTGTCAGATGTGTCATGTGAATGCTCGAGGGGACGCGCCTTGGAATAATTTTGGTTTGGCTGTGGGTTTTTGGCGCGGCAAGAAACAAAGCATTACCGATGCGATTTACAGCGCAGTGCGTTACGGCGGCGATACAGACCGCGATGGCTACCCCGATGTGATCGAACGCATGGTTGGCACAAATCCAGCTTCACGCGATGACAAACCAAGTGAAAAATTAGCTGACTTGCAAAAACGCTATGACCAGAACTATAAACTCGAAGCAGACAACGACGCCGATGGCTACCCTGATGCTTTAGAAGTGCTGGTTGGTACACTGCCCGGCGATGCCAACAGCCGCCCAAGCCAAGATAAAGCCAGCCTCGAGCAGCAACTCGAGGCGCTAGGTGGGGTTAAGTTTTTTGCACCTAAATACTTAGGATTGAGTTACATTTTTATTTCAAATCAGGAAGTTATTGACGGACAAATCTTTACTCGAGTGCCGCCACACCAGGCAAGGTTTTGCCCTCGAGCAACTCGAGACTCGCGCCGCCGCCCGTGCTGATATGCCCAATTTTTGGGGCATTGCCAGAGTCGTTGATGGCTGCCACGCTATCGCCGCCTCCAACCACAGTGAAGGCAGTCGCGGATAAATCCGCCACGGCTTTAGCAAGCGCGAAAGTGCCTGTGTCAAAGGGTTTCATTTCAAAAACCCCCATCGGTCCATTCCAGAACACGGTTTTAGCACCTTGCAGCGCAGCGATATACGCAGCCGTCGAAGCGGGTCCAATGTCCAAGCCCATCCAATCATCAGGGATTTCACCGGCTGGCACGACTTTATTCTCGGCGTGTTCCTTGAATTCTTGGGCAATCACCATATCAGTGGGAATCAGCAGATTCACGCCTCGAGCTTTGGCTTTGGCTAGGATGTCTCGAGCAAGGTCGAGCTTATCGTCTTCGACAAGGCTCTTACCAATTTTTCCGCCCATCGCTTTAATAAACGTAAATGCCATTGCCCCACCAATCAACATGGTTTGAACTCGAGGCAACAGGTTTTCAATCACAGCAATTTTATCCGAGACTTTTGCACCGCCCAGAATCACTGCGTAAGGCTGCACAGCGTCATTCAGCAACTTAGAAAGTTGCGACACTTCTTTCTCGAGCAAGAAACCAGCCGCATGAGGCAACAAACCAGCCACACCAGACACGCTCGAGTGAGCGCGGTGAGCGCTACCAAAAGCATCCAGCACAAAGGCATCGCCAAGCGCAGCTAAGGCGCGGTTCAATTCAGGATCGTTTTTCTCCTCACCGCTTTCAAAACGCACATTCTCGAGCAACGCGACTTGCCCGGGTTTGAGGCTTTGCAGGGCTTGAGCCGTCTCAGCACTGGCGGGTTTAGAACTGATGTACTGCACGCCCTGACCAAGGGCTTTTTCCAGCACAGGCACAATAGGCGCAAGGCGGAATTTATCATCCACACCTTTGGGGCGACCAAAGTGGCTCATCAGAATCACGCTGGCATTGCGGCTCAGCAAATTACGAATGGTTGGCAAGCTCGCCACGATGCGCGTGTCATCAGAAACCACGCCATCCTCGAGCGGGACGTTGTAATCCACCCGAACCAGAACGCGCTTACCGTCTAACTCGAGGGCATCAAGGGTTTTCATAGGCATACATTCACCTCTACCGTAGGGGCGCAGCGCGCTGCGCCCCTACGAGATATACGATTAAAGGCTTTTTGCCATGTGCTTGACCAAATCAACCACGCGGTTGCTGTAACCCCATTCGTTGTCGTACCACGCAACGGCTTTGATGAAATTACCGCCAAGCACCAGTGTCTCGAGGGCGCTGAAGATGCTCGAGTGTGGGTTGCCTTTGAGGTCAATACTGACCAAGGGTTCTTCGGTGTACTCGAGGATGCCTTTGAGGTGTCCTTCGGACGCAGCTTTCATGGCGGCGTTGATTTCTTCGACACTTACAGATTTATTCAAAAGTGCAGTGAAATCCACAACTGATACTGTGGGGGTTGGCACGCGGAATGCCATACCGGTGAATTTGCCTTGGAGTTCTGGAATCACCAAGCCCACAGCTTTGGCTGCGCCTGTGCTGCTTGGCACAATGTTCAGCGCGGCTGCTCGAGCATCGCGGGGGTCGCCCCTTGGACCATCTACTAAGCTCTGGCTGGCGGTGTAGGCGTGAACTGTGGTCAGGATGCCTCGGTCAATGCCGTAGAGGTCATTCAGCACTTTGGCGACGGGAGCAAGACCGTTGGTGGTGCAACTGGCATTCGAGACAATATGATGGGTGGCTGGGTCGTATTTTTCGTGGTTGACACCCATGACAATCGTGATGTCTTCGTTTTTGGCAGGCGCAGAAATAATCACTTTCTTTGCGCCGCCACCGTCAATGTGCGCCCGTGCCAGTTCGGCTTTGGTGAAACGCCCCGTAGATTCAATCACAATGTCTGCGCCAGAGTCCTTCCAAGGCAGTTTGGCAGGGTCTTTTTCGGCAAAGACACGGGTTTTATGACCATCCACAATGATGTGATCGGTGTCGCTCGAGACCACGCCGGGGTAGCGTCCGTAGTTGCTGTCGTATTTCAGCAAGTGCGCCAATTCAGCGTTATCGGTTAAGTCGTTAATCGCGGCGACTTCGATTTTTGCTTCTTGAAGAATCCGAAAAACTTGCCGACCAATCCGACCAAATCCGTTGATACCAACTTTCATAAGACCTCCAAAGGGAAGAGCAGTTTAGAATACACAACCACGGTATTCTAACACCCGAGTTGTGAGGCTTTTGTATTGGGTTGTCTGGACTGATGGCAATAAGCCTATGATTTGCTTTTACAATCACTTACGCAACACTCGAGAAACGAGTGCAGAGTTTCACTTTCCTCTTTTGCCTTTTTTCTTTTCTCTGACACACTAAGTACCTCCCTGAAATGTTTTAGCGTTTTTTGCTAAAACATTTCCGACTAACAGGAGTAAGGTCAGCGTATCTCACGCTGTAATGAAAGAATTGCCGCTTTTTGAAAATTCTAAAATGAAAGCGGGAGATACTTAGCGCACAAACACGTAATCGGCGCTCGAGTCGCCCCAAACCACTCGAATGGGTAAGCGCAGATTAAAGCTGGTTGGTAGTTTAATTGCGCCCAAACTGGCTTTGGGGAATGCACCTGAAAAACTGTACAACCCCGCGCCGTTCTCGACGCTGTAACGGGTTGCGCCTTGGATAAACTCGAGTTGGTTGATTGGGTTGCTGCCTTCTTCTAGCACCACCGAGAAATACAGAATTTTGCCTGCTTGCTCGAGGTTGAGGTTCGCTAGGACTTTTTGAACATTGCTTTGCAAGTTATTCTCGAGTTTAGAGACTTGTTCAAAAGGCATCAAAAACAGGCTGGCATCGTTAGTGCTGTTAAATTCGGAAGTATAAAATAAATGCAATCCAAACACACCCGGTTTAATCTCGAGTTCTTCCCACGGTAACTCAAAATTCTGCACAGGATTGGCACTTGGAACTGCCGCAGGCGCTCGGAGTTGCAATGCCTCGAGGAGGACTCGAGGGGCAAGCCAGCGCTTATTTTGGAACAGCACAGGGGCATTGAGGCGAATGTCTTGTCCATCCACAATCAAATCAAAACTGTTAGCGAACATATAAATAATTCGTTTCCCGAAACGCAAATTAGCCCTGGTATCATCGGCAGTAAAACTCCCCTGATTCAAATTTGCCACGGCTTGCAAATCAAAATACGCTGTGTCAGCCGAAGAAAGGTTTTGTTGCACCACCGCTTCTAGCCAATCTTGCTCGGACACAGCACTCAGCGCCAAGCTCGAGAGCAAAGCAAGCAGCAGCACCAGAATCCGTTTCACAGCTCTATTTTAAGCCCAAATGTAAAATTCTTGTGATGAAAAAAGAACAGGCTATACTGGCTGCATTCATGACCCTCGAGTTTACAGGCGAAATTTGGTTTTGGCGCGGACCTGCACCTTGGTATTTTGTGACCGTCCCCGATGAGCAGTGCCTCGAGTTAAAAGCAGCTTCCAGATTGGTGACGTATGGTTGGGGCATGATTCCAGTCACGCTGCACATTGGTAACACCAAATGTAAAACTTCGCTCTTTCCTAAGAACGGCAAGTACCTTGTGCCAATCAAAGCT
The DNA here is from genome assembly GCA_013298185.1 of Deinococcales bacterium. GTDB lineage: Bacteria > Deinococcota > Deinococci > Deinococcales > JAAFIG01 > JAAFIG01. The sequence goes on along the minus strand of JAAFJQ010000003.1, from coordinate 251 downwards.
GACTTAAGAAAAGCCGAGCAACTAAAAGAAGGCGAAATAATCGTGCTTCAACTCGAGGTTGCTGTTTAACGCAAAACCGCATACGCCCGTTCAAACAACGGATCACGCCCAGTTTCAAAAGCAGCGTTGGTGTCATCTCGAGCTTCGATGTCAGGCGTGACAAACTCCGGTACTCGAGTGCCATCGGGGTTCAGGGTTCGGACATAGGTGATTGCCAGAGCGCTTTGATCCACCAATTGCCAAAATTCCGT